>PFFU01000051.1 GCA_002783345.1 Candidatus Aquicultor secundus | reverse complement strand
CGAAAACGTGTCTGAAAAGACTTTGGAAATTGTAGGTTGAAAGCCTCTACGAAACCCGGGGCTTTACACCGACCCGAAATCCCTACGGTTTTTAGGCTATGGGATGAGGGCGCCGAGCTTGCCGTAAAGGTGGGTTTTCGGCCAGGGTTGAGCCGGAAACGGCTTTGCCTCCCGACATTGGAAAGGAGACAGATGAAACGATTTGCCGCTGTCATATTGGCAGCTCTGTTAACTATGCTTGTCGTTGTGGGCTGCTCGAGCAATCAGAGCGCTACGACAACCTCGGAAAAAACTTCTACCACCGAAAAACAGGCCAAAAACGAGACAATTATACTGGCCACTACCACCAGCACTAAGGACACCGGGCTCCTGGATGCCCTGATCCCCGCGTTTGAGAAGAAAACGGGGATTACCGTCAAGACGATCGCGGTCGGAACCGGTGAAGCCTTAAAGATGGGCGAGCGCGGCGACGCCGATGTTTTGCTTGTTCACGCACGCCCGGCGGAAGACGAGTTCATGGCCAAGGGGTTTGGAAAAGTTAGAAAAGATGTCATGCACAATGACTTCGTTTTTATCGGGCCTAAAAATGATTCTGCGGGGGTAAAAGATTCCACCAGCGCGGCAGAGGGCTTTAAGAAAGTCGCCGCCAAAAAAGCCACCTTTGTATCACGCGGAGATGATTCCGGCACCTACAAAAAAGAGCTTCAAATCTGGAAGAAGTCTGGGATAAAACCGCAGGGAGATTGGTACGTCAAGACGGGTCAGGGGATGGCCGCCACTATCAGGATAGCTAACGAAAAGCAGGGCTACACGCTCTCCGATAGGGGCACTTACCTGGTGCAAAAGGGCAATATCGACCTGGTCATAGTACTTGAGAAGAGCAAAGACCTCCTGAACCCCTATGGCGTTATCATTGTGAATCCGGATAAGTTCCCTAAAGTTAATGTTGATGGCGCTACCGAATTTAGCGATTTTATAACATCACCCGAGGGACAGAAGATAATTGCAGATTTTGGCAAGGATAAGTACGGGCAGTCGCTGTTTATCCCCGATGCTGTAAAATCGGCTAAGTAACAAACAGCTGAGCAACATATAGTTGGTAATCTAAAGCGGTGAGCTTTCGGTCAGTAGGCAAATATCTGAGAGTATCCGGCCGGAAGCCCTGACCGCTCTATCTTGCAAGGAAGTAACACATAGAGCGGTAATTATAACGATCATAATTGCAAGAAAGTAACGCAAAGAACGGTAATTATAACGATCATAAAGACGGTAGGTATGGAACTGCTCATTGATGGGTTAAAACAAGCGTTTATATTGATAGTTACGGGTGACTCCCTGGTCGTTGAGGCGACGTTGCGCTCGCTTGAGACATCGGGCAGCGCGATTGTGATATCTTTGGTTTTGGGTATCCCGATCGGGTTGCTTCTTGCGCTTACCCGCTTTCCGGGCAGGAGTTTTGTTGTGGCATTGTTTAACGCCGGTATGGGTCTGCCGCCGGTTGTCGTCGGCTTGTTTGTCGCCTTGTTTTTGTGGCGCTCGGGGGTTTTGGGATTCATGGGGCTTATGTATACGCTGTCCGCAATGGTTATCGCCCAGGTAATAATAGCCATGCCGCTTGTAACGGGGTTGACTGTATCGGCAATACAGCAGCTTAATCCGAAGCTCAGGCTGCAGTCTCTCGCTCTCGGGGCGACCAAAAGCCAGATGGTTTTTACGTTGATCAAAGAAGCGAAGCTTACCGCGCTTGCGGCGGTAATCGCAGGATTTGGCGCTGTAATATCCGAGGTAGGTGCCGTTATGATGGTCGGCGGCAATATTAGCGGGCAGACAAGGGTATTAACGACCGCTATCGTTGAGCTGGTCGGAAAGGGTGATTTCAGCCGGGCGATGGCATTGAGTTTCATCCTCTTGGCCGTGACGTTTGCGGCCACCTACGCCTTGACGCATTACCAGCAAAAGGGGACTGCGATATGGCGCCGTATCTCGTAATAAAAGACCTGGTGATGCACTACGGCACAACGACGGTTCTCGATATCAAGGAACTCACCGTTAACCAGGGTGAGGTCCTCGCGGTAATCGGCCCGAACGGCTCGGGCAAGAGCACGCTGCTGCGCCTGATCGCCCACCTTGAAAAGCGGAGCAACGGAAGTATTGAGTTTGTCGCGGGTGAGAAACCTGAAGGCGAGCTTGATATCCGGCGGCGTCTGGCGTTTGTGTTTCAGGAATCGCTTCTTTTCTCGGGCACTGTTTTTGACAATATCGCGTACGGGCTTAAGGTCCGCAAGACCGGCCGAAGCGAGATAGAACAAAAAGTACTTGCTATTGCCGAGACGCTTGGTATCGCGCACCTGCTAACCCGATCCGCCCAAAGTCTCTCCGGGGGCGAGGCGCAGAGGAGTTCGCTGGCGCGGGCGCTCGTACTTGAGCCAGAACTCTTATTATTAGACGAGCCTATGGCTTCACTCGATCCCCCCACCAGAGAGTCTTTTCTGGTTGATTTATATGAGATTTTAGAGAAACTGAATACGACAGTGATTTATGTGACCCACGAGTTGACCGAGGCGATGATACTGGCCGACCGCTGCGCGTTTATCGATGCGGGCGTTATCCAACAAATAGGGTCGCCTCGAGAAGTGACTGCTTCCCCCGCGACCAGGGGGATAGCCGATTTTGTCGGGGTGCGGAACATCCTGAAAGGAAGAACCGTCGCACGCGCAAACGGCCTGGTCAGGATTAAGGTAAATGGTGCCGAGGTTGAGGCCATCGGCCCTGATAACCCGAGCGATAAAGTTTGGGTGTTGATACGACCCGAAAATGTTACCATTACATTGGCAAAAACCGGCACCGGGTCGGGCGTCCGCAATCATTTTTCGGGTACCGTAACGACGATTCTAGACCTGGGCGTTTTTTACCGCGCAATCCTCGACTGCGGGTTTCCCCTGGTCGCGTTTATAACGAAGCGCTCGGTCGAGGATATGGGCCTCACGGTCGGCCAAAAGGTATGGGCATCGTTTAAAGCGACGGGTGTTCATATAATTTCACGCGAAGGCGAACATGGATGATAGCATGGGCAACGTAATAAAAACTAATAAAATGACCGCGATTATTCTGGCAGGCGGCAAGAGCAGCCGCATGGGCCGGGATAAAAGCCTGGTTGAATTTGACGGCGAGCCGCTGCTTGCGCGTGCGGTACGCGTGTTGGGCGAGCTGTTCGACGAGGTGGTCGTAGTTACCAATCAAGATATTCCGATCGAGCTTAACGGTGCCGGGGTTGTTCACGACGATGTGCCGTATCAGGGCCCGCTTGGCGGAATCAGCGCGGGTCTTAAGGCGTCGTCCCACGAGAACAACTTCGTCATCGCGGTTGATATGCCGTTTATCAGTGCGGATGTCGTAGAGTACCTCGCCGGATTCGCCGGTGAGACGGATGTCGTCGTGCCCCGGACACCCAACGGCTTAGAGCCGCTCTTTGCTTTTTATAACAAGCGCAGCCTGCCCGCGATAGAAAAAGCGCTGGCGCAGGGGGAGCGAAAGATAATCTCGATGTTCCCGCAGGCCAACGTAAGAACAGTCGAGCATGCCGAGATGGTAGGCCTTAAGGGGGCGGATACGACATTTCTTAACGTGAACACCGAGCGCGACCTGAAGGATGCCCAGGTCCAGGTGAGGGGTATGTCTGTGGAGAAAGATAATAGCCCGAAGGTCGTCGATCTCGATGACGACGACGAGCGTATCCCTGTTGAGCGCCCCGTGACGATCTACGTTAACTCGGAAGAACTCGTAACCGTGCAGGCCAGCCTCGAACACCTGGATGAACTTGCCTGCGGATTTCTGTTTGCGGAAGGTGTGCTGCAAGAGCGCGGCGAGTTACTTGATATCAGGATAAACGAGGAGCGCGGCGAGGTCAGGGTCCGCACGAAAAAATCCACGACGAACGCTTCAAAATCAATGGGAAAACGATTTGTGACTTCGGGCTGCGGCAAAGGATTTTCGTTTGTAAGCCTGGGGGATGCCCTCAATATCGCAAAGAACAAATCGCGGTTCACCGTACCCGCGAAGGATATCCCCGAGCTTATGAAGCAGTTTTTGCGCAGCAGCCGCCGTGCCGGCATGCACTCGTCCGGCCTGATAAAAGACGGTGAGATAGCGTTCATCCGCCAGGATATCGGGCGCCACAACACGGTTGACATGATCGTAGGGAGGCTTTGGCTGGACGGGGTCGATGACCGTGACGTGCTGCTCTTTACGACGGGTCGGATTTCTTATGAGATGGTCGTGAAAGCGGCAAAAGCCAGGATTCCGGTTTTGGTAACGCGCACCGCCGCAACCGACATGGCGGCCGATTTAGCGAAACGACTCGGCATCGAAGTAGTCGGCTACGTACGCGGCGCAAACATGAAAGTTTATACGGACGGAGCGAGGATAGTAGGCAGCAGGGAGTAAACAGTAAGCAGAAAAACGTCTGGCTACCGCTTACTGCCTTCTGCTTGAGAAAGAGAGGGGATAGAGAGATTGATCAGGATGACGGTCGGGGCGATCTTTACGGATCCCTCATTCGTAAATCGGACGGGGCGGCGTAATATGGTGCGCGTCATCGTCGAGAAATCGGACGGCGGTTTCAATGCGCCGTATCTGCAATGGGGTGCTTGAGAAACTTCATCTCATCGTCGAGAAATCGGACGGCGGTTTCAATGCGCGCCTGAGCGGCTCCCAAAAATCAGGCAGCCTCAGACCGATGACCTTGGCCAATGGCCTGATGGTCGTCCCTGAAGACGTCGAGGAGATCAAAACCGGAGATAAGGTGACGGTGGAATTGTTTGAGCCGATCATTGGGTAATTCAACGGTTGGTCACTGTCATTCTGAAGAAGCAAATAGCGATTAGTTGTCATTCTTATAGCAAATAGCAAACAGCGATTAGATGTCATTCTTATAGCAAATAGCAAACAGCGATTAGATGTCATTCTGAAGAAGCAAATAGCGAATAGTGAACGGCGATTAGCTGTCATTCTGAAGGAGCGATTAGCAAACAGTGAACAGCGATTAGATGTCATTC
>PFFU01000003.1 GCA_002783345.1 Candidatus Aquicultor secundus | reverse complement strand
TTAGCAAATTCGCGAGTGGCTCTGCTGAGTTCTTTGATTGGATATGCTATGTCTTTAGCGAGCAGATGGCTTATGACTATACCGAGAATAATAATCATAAAACATGCCAGTATAATGAAGTATTTATAGAAAGCGTAAGCGGTATGGCTGTCTCTATGAATTGCAGCCGCCTCTTCAGCGCTCATCTTAATGGAATCAGCTAGTCGGTTAGAGATTACATGGATCAGGGACTCAATTTTGTCCCTCTTTATTTGAGTGACCTGCTTGCTATATTTTGGAGCGTTTATTTTAAGGTCTTGAGCGAGTATCTTCAGCTGTTCCAGGTCTTTACTTGTAGCCTTGAACCCCTCTAGGCATTTAGAGCAATCGGTCCTTCCTGCTAATTGTTTCGCATTATCGTTGAGAGCGGGAAGCCGAGCTAGGAATTCTTTGATGAAGCAGGAATCATTTGTGCGGAAGTAGCGATTCAACGTGCCATCGAGCGCCTGGAATTCGGCGCGTTCGTTTTGAACAGCGTTTGTTAACGCAATAGCGCCGGTTAGCCTTTCTGTTTTTCGTTCATATTTATTAAGACTAAGGACGCCGATAATGCCCATGATTGCTATCAGAGCAGAGAGGATCAAACCGGTTATTAAAATTCGCTTGCGTACTGACATACCGTATTCCTTAAATTATTGTAATCTAGCACGTAAACCTCGCATGTTTTTGTATCGGCAAATGTATTTTGGGGTTTACATGATTTATTAAAGATAGTGGCTTAAGAATTCGCAACTTCTCCATCTGTTCTCCATAGGTTCTTCACATCTGAGCGGTAAATTTAGAGTTGCAAGATATTGATTGATTAAAGGGAGGTGTGAAGATGTCTATCGGAAAGAAACTTTTGGTCGGTATGCTTTTGGTGGTGCTTGCCGTGGGTGCTGTCGGCAGCATTTCTTTCGCCGCCGGCAAGGGCGACACAGGTACTGCGACAGCCGGCTTCGTAAATGGATGCCGCGGCTTTTTCGGAGGTGCCGTTGATAGTCTGGCCAAGCTTCTAAACTTGAAGCCGGATCAGATTATCGAGAAGCGCAATTCGGGGCAAAGCCTGGCTGATATTGCCAAAGACCGGGGGGTATCTCAGGACAAAGTGGTATCGACGATTATGAAGGACAGGAAGAAGTTCCTGGACGAGCGCGTTAAGGCAGGTCAAATCACGAAAGAGCAGGAGAAACTCATGCTCGATAGGATGGAATCCAGGCTTAACGAGCGCATCACAGACCCGGCTGTAGGGCCCGGTGCCGGATGCGGCATGGGCGGCGCGGGCGGCCCAGGTGGTTGCGGTGGCGGACCGGGTGCTTGTGGAAGATCCGGCTTGGGCGTAAACGGTGGCTATAGAAACGCGCCCTCGTCTCAAACCAATACGCCGGTTAGTAATATATAGGATTAGGCACTAGGAAGATTCCAGAATTCTATGGAACGACTATAACGGAACGACCATAACTGAAGCAAGGCTGTAGCGCTGCTAGTATTGTAGCGCTACAGCCTTTTGCTAAGGTTGGTTTTTTTACAGTATGTTCATGGGCTGTTATGGTTAACGGAAAACATCAAGAATATACTTTGAGGGGCCGACACATTTTTATACCGTACCCATACTATGCTGGTCCGAGCTACTGATATAATGGTCGAATGGTCGGCTTAGCACGAGGCGAAATATAGACATATGCGGCGAGATGAACAGTGAGATGGAAATAAAATGAGTAGTATAAGCAAGAAAACCATACTGGTAGTGGATGATGAAAAACAGATAGTCGAGGTGTTATCCGCGTACCTTGAAAAAGAGGGATACCGTGTGATAACGGCATTCGACGGGCGTACTGCTCTTGATACCGCCCTAAGCGAGAGCCCTGATTTAATTCTGCTGGATCTAATGCTGCCCGAGCTTAACGGGTTTGAGGTATGCAGGTTAGTTCGAAATACCTCATCGATACCGATTATCATGCTCACGGCCCGCGACGATGAAACCGATAAGATTTTATGCCTCGAGGTTGGGGCGGATGATTATATAACTAAACCGTTTAGCCCGCGAGAGGTTTTGGCGAGGGTGCGGGCGGTTCTGAGACGCTCGACGAGCGAAGCGCAAAACCAGGATCAGGAGCACATGAAGATCGGCACACTTGAGATCGACCTGGCGAAGCATGAGGTCACAAAAGCGGGTTCGCCGATTCAATTGACGCCCACTGAGTTTAAGATACTGGAGGCTATGGCCAAAAGCCCCGGTAGGGTCTTTACGAGACTGCAGTTGATCGATTATGTCCAGGGGTACTCGTTTGAGGGATATGAGCGTACGGTTGATGCTCATATAAAGAACCTGCGACAGAAAATAGAAGATAACCCGAAGAACCCGGTGTGTATCGTGACGGTTTTTGGGGTGGGGTATAGGATGGAGGAAGGGAACAATGCGTAGTATAGCGGCTCGGCTGACATTGACCTTCACAGTTATCGCGCTGATTTCAATAACGGTGGTATCGCTCATTATCAACTGGGCGATCGGTAGACAATTCAACTATTATCTTGAGCACGGCCCGTGTGCCAGTGGGGTGCCGCAGAATCCGACGATGCACTCAAAAATAATGCATATGATCGGGCCTGTTGAACAAGGCTACCTCCAATCGGTCAACAAGTGGATATGGGTCGCAGGCTTGGTAAGCGCTTTAGTTGCCGGTTTAATGGGGCTGCTCTTTGCAAAGAGGATCACCGCTCCGTTAAACGAGCTGGCCACAGCTGCGAAGAAGATATCGCACGGTGATCTAACGCATAGGGTAGACGTAAGCTCAGAGGACGAGATCGGCGAGCTTGCGAAGTCGTTCAATTCTATGGCTAAGAGCATCGATAAGAATAATCAGCTAAGACGGCGGTTGCTCGGCGACATCGTCCATGAGATAAAGACACCGCTTACAGTTGTAAGGGGAAACATCGAGGCCATGCTCGATGGCGTAATTGAGCCGACCCCGAAGAAGTTGGCGGCTATACACACTGAAACGTTGCTCCTATCAAGGTTGCTCGATGACTTGCGAGACTTATCGCTTGCGGAGGAAAAGCAGCTTAAACTTCAGACCCGGCAGGAAAATGTCGGCTATATAATCCGCCAGGTTGTTGAGATGTTCAAGCCGCGTGCAAAAGAAGAGTCCAAGCACCTTGAGTTTGAGCTTTCTGAGGACCTGCCGTCGGTATCGGTCGATCGTGACCGTATCAGCCAGGTGTTTTATAATCTGATCGCAAATGCTCTTCAATATACTTCCGAAGGTGATACTGTGAAAATCGGCACGCGCCTTGATAGGTCGATTGCCGGAGGGGCGGACGATCCGGTTATTATGGTATCGGTTGAAGATACCGGCGAGGGAATTTCTGAGGAAGATCTGCCCTACGTGTTCGATCACTTCTACAGGGTTGATGAGTCGCGTGCTCGCGTGAGCGGCGGCTCGGGGATCGGGCTCGCGATAGTTAAACACCTGGTTGAAGCGCACGGCGGCCGGGTTTGGGCGCGCAGTGAACTCGGTAACGGTAGTTCATTTTTCTTTACGCTTCCGCCTGTTTTACCCGACGAGAAGGATAAAAATACTCCAGAAACGCGGGAGGCTGTATAATACAGCGGTTATTAACAGACTAGATAATAGACTGAATAATACACCAGGTAATAGACCAGGGGACCGGTTGATATGACAGCTACTATACGAGAGGTAAATAATAACCGAGGCTTGCGATTAGTCTCCGGTTTTTTATTTACCGTGTTTCTTATCGTCGCGTTGTTCGCGTACCATATCTATCTTTTGACATCATACGATATGATCGAGAAAGTGGGGATGGCTACGTCCCGGGAGATGGTGGACGTACAGTCCCTCTCTGCAATTTACTATCCTGAACTGGTAAAACAGGCAGAAAAGAGTCCCGATGCCGATCTTGTTCTGCCGGGATTAGATGTGAACCTCGGTATTAAAGCAAGGGATATCAGAAATATTTCCAAAGATCGGATTGGCGACGTTATCTCGCGTGCAATTATTAAGCGCATCTATTACGAGGGGTTTTCCAGCGTATATAAGCCGGCGACCCTCAGCGACAGCGATCAGAACGGCATGAACAATTTAACCGGTCTGGCTGATTCGTTTGTAAATAAGGATTTTAACCAGCGGATGCTTCTGGTATTCTATGTTTCGAGCGCGCTCGTGGCCCTTCTTGCCTTCCCCTTTTTCCTCTTCAGTGTTGGTTTTCAGAAGTTAACAGGGTTCGGTGTGAGCCTTATTGTCGCAGGTGCGCCGGGATTGCTCTTAGCATTTATTCGCTCGAGGTTTGAGGCTATGATGCAGGCCGATCGACTAGGTTCAGGCCTGGTGCAACACACGCTCTTGCCTTTCATTGGGAGTGTGCAGTCTACCTACCTATCGGTTTTGCTGCTTGGTATGGGCTTGTTTTTAGTCGGCATCTCAGGTATTTTCATTAGCAGGGGGAAAGCTTAATCGCAGCAAATCGACGTTACTATTGTACCTGATAAGCAGCAATAACCGGTGTAACTATGGGCAACCTCACAAAGAAAGTCAAAAAGAAAAAAAGCAGAAAGACCAAGGCTAAGATTGCGTCGCTTGTTACTATCTCGCTTGCCATGGGTTTTTTAAACACTGCGGCCGCTTTTTACCTGCGCCAGGTGTATAACGCAAAAACCCTCCTGCCCCCCACCGGCATCTCGAGAAGAGACGTTATTTTCAATGTTGGCGACATAACAATCCTGGATAAAGCCGTGGCGCTTAAGATACTTGTCGATTCTGACTTGTTAATCGCTGAGGAGATCCGGCAAGTGGCGATAGTCGCCCTTCTTGTTGCGTTCGTCTATTTGCTTGGCAAAGACATGCTGGATAGGGTAGGGTTGTTCATATTTATCGGTGGCCTATCGAGCTTGTTGTATTACGTTTTTCTATTCGCTTTCACCCGCTGGCCAAGCTCCTTGCTTTCTAAGGACATCATTGCCGTAGTCCCAAACCCCATCATAGTTCCTACATATATTCCGCTTGTGTTAAGTGTCGTGTCCGTGGTTGGCGGTTCGCTCCTGGTCTTCAAGAGAAAATAGAACCTATACGTGCGGAGGCGTAATGAGCGAGACTATTACCTACTTTGTCTACAATGAAGAGTTTCAGGAATATAATTTTTCGCCAACGCATCCTCTGCAACCCAT
>PFFU01000120.1:878-1078 GCA_002783345.1 Candidatus Aquicultor secundus | reverse complement strand
CAAAAGGTCGCTTGCATCGATGGTCCCATTTGAAGTGGATGGCGTCAGCGTATCCGACATGTATATCAGCCCCAACGCAGACAAAATAAAAGATACCGTGGCAATCACGGTAAGCGGTGCTTCAAGCGATGGGTACGAAGTTGGTCTCTATAAGCGCTCTACCAGAGTAGCGGTTATCGCAAAGCAAGAGACGGGCCGCA
>PFFU01000120.1:0-823 GCA_002783345.1 Candidatus Aquicultor secundus | reverse complement strand
TAGATATTCGATCAAGGTCGAGAATGGGATCGGCCAGGTCGCACATGCGGCAAGAACAATCGTAATAGATACCAAAGCGCCGACAGTGGAGCTTATTGAGCCCGTAAATGATATCAGTACCGAGAATCATATGCTGCGCTTTGTCTGGAGCAATCTGGATGATGTCGAAGAGTATACCCTCCACCTGGGATCAGAAAGTAATCCAGGTGAAGTTATTACCATAAGTGGCCTCACGGCCAATTTATATCAACTCGGAAAGCCGTTGCCATCAGGTAGCTGGAGGTGGCGCGTTGTGGCGACCGATAAAGCCGGAAACGTCGCGTCATCCGCTAGCGGAAACTTTAGGGTTGAAGATATCGAGGATTCAGTAGACAATAAGCCGTTGGTTAGTAAATAGATTAGCCAAACCTATAAAGCACGTGCTTTTGTAAGTGAGGCTATTATTTTTTGTTGTAAATGCTTGTTTGGCCGTAACTTTATCGGCCGATTGTCGTCTTTATATTTGTAGGGAAAACCCTGCCATCAACCGGATACTCGTTCAACTATATAGATATATGTATTACCTAGTGTTTTATTCTGTCGCGGGAGGAGGTGGACATAATTAAGACAAATGTTTTATCTAATGGAATTCGAAAGGAAGGTGCTTTAATGATTAAAGCAAGTAAAAGTAGAATTATATCGTTGATCCTTGTTGCCGCGTTGATCGTCGGTATAGTTCCGATGTCGGCGTTTGGTATGCAGATGACCTCAACGCCGACGAAGGTTTCCATCGTTAAAAGCGTGGTAGGCGTGGTTGGCGTTGCAGCGGGCGATTTATCGATCG
>PFFU01000148.1:22706-40426 GCA_002783345.1 Candidatus Aquicultor secundus | reverse complement strand
AAGGAGTGACAGCGATGAAAAAGTTTTTATTTGCTATTGTTTTATTTGTTCTATCATTGCTTTCTATTGATTATGCATGGGCTTGGAGCGCTATTAGCCACTATCATATTAACAATGATGTTAATATTAACGATAGCCTGGGGATTGAACCATCCGTTGTTTTTGGGTTAAACGGCACGGGTCCGGATATGAGTGTGCAGTGGATCGGTGGTGATCCGCCAATGCCAGACGAAAACAATAAGAAACAAAGTTGGCCTGATTATTTCCACTCACCGGATCCAAAGTATGAAAAAGGCGCCAGACCATTTGCTGATAAACCAAACTTTGCCTACCTTATGCTCAAGACCTCGGAGAAAAATGGTGTAGCATCAGATACGGACAGGGCGCGGGCTTTGGGATGGGGCGGCCATATTGCAGCCGATTGGGTGGCGCATAATGACAACCTGTTTCCGATCTGTCCTGACGGATCAATGGGCTCAATCAAGCATTTTGCCGCAGAGTGCCTGTGCGACCTGTACTCATTCTTAACCAAAGGCCCAACCTCGCCCTCTAATGAAATATCAATTGCTTTCAATGATAAACAAATATATAAGGCTTTATACAACTACAGACTGATAAGTATATATGAGGGTTGCATTAGAAATAATGAGACGGTTTATCCCGATAGGATCAAAAAGCAAGCTCTTGAAACAACCCTCCCGCGATCATACATCCGTGAAAGGATTAAAAGGTGGGTGGCAAAGCTGGTTGTTATCCAGTTTGCTTATGCAAGTGGGCCTGAGGCGTGGAACCTCTCTAAGCGGGCACAGTTTATAGATTCAATGGAGCAGCGGGGGATTGAGAGCAATCTGGCTTTATCGGAGATGTCCGTTAACGCCTGGGTGCATAATCCCAAGCCAAGAGGGTGCGTGCCTGATTTTAGCGGACAGGTGGTATCGTTTTATAAAGACAAGTTAATGGACATTCCGAGCAGCGCCTCACTTAGCCAGCTAGGCCAGGTTAAATCTAGTTCTGCTCTGACAAATGTGCGTCCACTGATTTATCGCAGTGCAGAAGTAAGCGTTCCTTCCATCGAAGAGAAAGATGCGAACCTTTGGCAATCGATCGTTGACAGCTCATGCCAACATGGCGATATAGCTGTGGAAGAAACGGAAACTGTTGAAGGGGCTTATCAAGTCAATGTGATAGTAAAGGATGAAGAGGGCCTTAAAAATACCATAAATGGTGTTATTGAAGGCTCCGCTAAACAGACCGGAGATAGCGCGGATGCTGCAGTTTTTTGGGATAGGTTGCTCGTCGACGGCGAATCGAATCCCGATATGCTAACAGATCTCTTTCCGCCGGAATTAACACTAATAACTCCCGCCGACGGGGCTTTTATCAATACTGCGGTTCCTGAGATAAGGCTCAGTGCTCAGGATGGTGCCGACGGTGCCGGAATCGATCCGATAGGTGCCTTGTTTAACCTAGATGGTGCTTCTGTTAAACCTTACTTCTTAAACGGTTTAATTTCTTACAAGCCTCAATCTAAATTGAAAGAGGGTGTTCACCGAGCATTGGTTAGCATAATCGATAGAGCGGGGAATACCAATCAGCTTGCCTGGTATTTTACAGTGGATACCGTGCCACCGAAGGTCTGTTATAGGGTAAAGTGTAACGTCATCAACAGCAAGAAGCCAGGGATTGTAATCTCGATTATACCGAATGAACCCGTCAAGTACCGGCTAACCGTTTTTCCGGATATCGGCGGTAGAGCGGATGTAAACACGGTTGTTTTCCAAAAAGAACTCGAACAGCAGAAGAATCTAACTTGGGACGGCGTGGACAATAATGGCTCTAAAATTGCTGATGGTTCGTACATATTACGTGTTCAAGCCATAGATCGGGCAGGTAATACAAGAACGTTTAATCGCTCGGTAAAAATTGATAGAAATAATTAGCGCAAACCACTTGACAGCATGCCAGGCTTCCGCTAACGTGTAAACATAGAAGCACAAATGCATATCAGCATATATAATGGAGGGGCGCCATTATGATTCGCAGAACAATTGTTTTACCTATCGTTATCTTATTATGCTTTGTTTTACTTACCGCTACTGCTTGGGCTACGGATAAATTCACCTGGCCCGTTGGCGGAGAAGTTATTAAGCGATTTGACTTAGATGAGCACAGGGGTATCGATATAGCCGGAAATACCGGCGACTCCATCGTAGCCGCCCAGGATGGCGTGGTCTACTGGATCGGAAAAACCCCAAGAGGTGAGCCATGTGTCTCCATCGATCATCCGGGTGGTATCACGACGACATACCTACCCGTAACAGTTTTGGTATCCAAGGGCCAATCCGTGAAGGCCGGCGATTCTATCGGCAAGCTATCTTCCGAGATTGATAAATCAAGCAGCGCGCAGCATCTGCATTTCGGTCTTTTCGAGACGGCAACGCGGGACAATAAGAAGTACCTCGATCCATGTAATTATCTACCGGATGTTTCAGGTAAGGCAGAGGATAAACATGAGCCGGCTATGGCTGTCGATATATCATCCGGTTCTAATATAGAGAAACTACCCGAAGGCCGGGAACTAAGCACAGTTAACAAAGAGGCTCATCCTGTTGTAACCGAGCAGCCTCAGCAGCGGGTGGCCATGTCTCCAATCGATGCCGCTGAAAAGCCCATGGAGAACACTAAACCCGAGATACAACCATCGCTAAGCATGTCCAGCCCCAAGGCCGGAGAAGCGGCTCTGTTAGACCGCTCTCCCCGGAATTCTACATCCGCAATTAATAAGCTTTCTCAAGATACCGCCATAAAGGTCGGGTTGCCAAACTTGTCATGGGTAGCGCCAGAGGTTAAACCCGACCTTGTTCCGGCGGTTGATCATGGAATGTCTACCGTAAAAATGGTTTCACCACCGAAAACACGGGAACCGGTTATGAGCGCTGGCGGGTACACTAAATCCGGTTTATCAACAATTAGCAACCGAGCACATATTAAGGTCAAGAACAATAGCATGGCTGTTTACACCAGCCCGCCCGCCATGAATCCCTTTAAGCAAGCAGTTAGCGTAAAGCAACTAGTAGACCGCACCAAACGAGAGGTTCCACTGGCCAAAAGAGCGACTAAGCAAAACCCTACAATGGCGCAAAGATTGTTTAAATGGCAATTCTTGCCCGAGAGTACATCTGCGTTGGCAATACTTCTCATTGCAATGATCAGCTATCAGTGCACCAGAAGCGCAAAGGAAATTGGGGCAAGTTTAACCGGTGTAGCAAGCGCGTCTTGTTGATACCGCGAGGAGCTGCTATAATTATCGGGTTATATACTCCTGCTTCAGCCCAACTGAAGCCGAATAGTCCGGGGGAGGTGAAGAGTGAGGAACTACGAATGCATGATCATTCTCGAGCCCACTTTGGAAACGGAGGCGATTGATAACGCAGTCGCAAGGTTTTCCGATGTGCTCGCTAAGAATAGCGGGAAAGTCGAGAATGTAAATAAGTGGGGCAGACGCCGTCTAGCTTATCAAATCGGTCAGAACACCGACGGGTACTATATTGTAATGACCTTCCAGGGTGAAGATAGAACCGTTAGCGAGTTCGATCGTATCCTGAAAATCGCTGATGACGTTGTTCGCCATATGATCGTCCGTCTTGGAAAATAGGAGAGAGACATGGCCAGTTTAAACAGGGTGTTTATTATCGGAAACCTAACAATGGATCCAGAACTGAGATTTACCCCAAACGGCGCCGCAGTCGCCAACATCAGGGTGGCGGTTAACCATCGCTACCAGGGAAATGACGGCAACTGGGTAGAGGAAGCAAGCTTCTTTAACGTGGTTGCGTGGGGTAGGCAGGCTGAAACTGCAAATGAGTATTTACGAAAGGGTAAGCCGGTACTCGTTGAGGGAAGGCTCCGCAGCAGCTCATGGGAGACGCCCGATGGCCAGAAACGCTCAAAGGTTGAAATCGTCGCTCAGAGAATCCAGTTTCTTGATAGAGTTGGGGCTGGGGCTCGCAGCGAAGATACTTTAGCGGAGGTTGCCGATGCCGATCTCCAGGCGCTTGGAGATAACATCGACGACGTACCATTTTAAATAGGAGAGGATAAGCATGGCAGATTATATCCGCAAACCCAGGCGCAAGTACTGTGCATTCTGCAAGGATAAAGTCGACTACATCGATTATAAAGATGCCAATCTGTTGCGCCGGTTTATGAGCGACCGCGGCAAAATCAGACCGCGCCGCGTTACCGGCACCTGTGCGCAGCACCAGCGCGATCTATCCATCGCGATCAAGCGCGCACGCGAGATGGCTCTAATTCCATACACACAGAGATAATACAGGAAGAACCAGGTATAAGCAGCCCTTGCTCGAAATAGGCAAGGCATCGAAAGCGTGATTGATACAGATATGCTAACGGTTACGGCTTGTATAGAGGTTCTGTTTTCAAGTAACTAGCCTTTAGTAGGGCGGGGTTTACCTCCGCCCTACTACGCTTTTACCAAACGCCTCCTCGTTCATCGACGAGCAGGGGGAGGTGTGGTAAGATAATAAACTCAAGATTATTTCAATTCGGAGGAGCATGATGAAGGTAATCCTTAAAGAATCCGTAAGCGGATTAGGAAAAACAGGAGACGTCATTGACGTAGCCGACGGCTACGCCAGGAACTATCTAGTCCCCAAAAACATAGCCGTTGTCGCCACAAAGGGCACGCTCAAGGAGTGGGACCTGAGAAGGGCAACCCTTGTCAAGAAAGAAGCCAAGGATCGTACAGAGGCTGAGGCGATTGCCGCCGGCTTAAACAACAAGGAAGTGAAAGTTGAGGCCAAGGCAGGCGAGGAGGGCAAGCTCTACGGCTCGGTTACAAGCAAAGAGATCGCCGCCGCCATCGAGAAACAGCTTAAGACCGAGGTCGACAAGAAAAAGATCGAGCTGGCCCAGCCCATAAAGGAAGTAGGGGATCATCCGGTTACCGTTAAACTCTTCCCGGGGGTTGACACCACAGTGATCGTTAAGGTTGTTGGAAGCAAAGAGGAGTAATGAAAGCGACAGATAGGTCGCAGCAATTTGCAAGTTTCGATAAGGTTCCGCCGCATAATATCGAAGCGGAGCAGTCGGTCCTTGGCGCGATGTTGATCTCTCGGGACGCCATCCCCGAGATGCATGAGGTCGTTACCGCGGATTCCTTTTACACCGAGGCCCACCACCGCATTTTCGCGGCTATCCTGGATCTCTACGCAAAAGGCGAACCGGCGGACGCGATTACGCTATCCGCAGCCCTTTCGAGTAAGGGCGACCTTGAGATTTGCGGCGGCAAACCCTACATCCACACGCTGGTTAGCTCGGTACCGAGCGCGGCCAATGCCGCCTATTACGCAAAAATCGTCGAAAAAGACGCAACACTCAGGGCGCTTATTAAAGTATCCACCGAGATAGCGGCGCTCGGCTACGAGGGGCCGAGCGACGTCGATGCAGTCATCGACCGCGCCGAGAACCTCATCTTTCAAATCGCCCACAAGCGCATGAGCGAGAAATTCGTCCATATCAAGGATCTTTTAACCGAGGGCTTTGAGATGGTCGAGAAGCTCTACGAAAAGAAAGAGCAGATTACCGGCGTTCCCAGCGGCTTCGCGGACATGGATAAACTGCTCACCGGTTTTCACCCCGGCGACCTCGTCATCATCGCGGCGCGTCCCGCCATGGGCAAGACCGCGCTTGCGCTGAATATCGCAACTGAGATCGGCAAAAAGGAAATCCCCGTTGCCATATTCAGCCTTGAGATGAGCCGCCACCAGCTGGCCCAGAGGATGATGTGCTCTGAGGCGAGAATCGACAGCCACCGCTTAAGAACCGGCCGCCTGCGAGACGAGGACTGGTCGAAGCTCTCCGGCGCGGTCGGGCGCCTTGCTGAAAGACCCATCTTCATCGATGACACACCCAGCATCGGCATCTTCGAGGTGCGCGCCAAAGCCCGCCGTCTTTTCGCCAGGCACACGCCGGGCGTTGTTATCGTCGATTACTTGCAACTCATGCAATCCTATCGCAGGGTCGAAAACCGGCAGCAGGAAATCGCCGAGATATCCCGAGGCCTTAAAATCCTCGCCAAGGAACTCGAAATCCCCGTGCTCGCTCTCTCCCAGCTCTCCCGAGCGGTCGAGCAGAGAAGCGATAAGAAGCCACAACTCTCTGACCTGAGAGAATCGGGTGCTATTGAACAGGATGCAGACATTGTTATGTTTATTCACCGCAATATGTACGGCAACTATGATGATATGAGCGCGGCGGAAGAGCGGGCTGCGGCGGAGGTAATCGTGGCCAAGCACAGGAACGGTCCTACGGGGGTCGTGTCCCTTTACTTCAACGAGCACTGCACGAGATTCGAGAACATCTCGCGTGGCAATTAATCCCTAACTTGTTTTCTGATACATGTGTGATAAAGCGCAAAATTGAAGCCCGGGTTAGTCCCGCTTGGCCTTCTTAATCTTGGCGTCGCGTTTTTTCTTGAAGGGGATAACGTTTGCGTGCTTTTTGCGGCCGCCGACCGGACCGGAGGGGTCGTTGTGGTAGCGATTTTGCGGCGGGCCGTAAGCATTGCGGTTGCGACCGCGCAGCCACAAGATAGCCAGGGCGGCGACCAGGCCGATGATAAGAACCCAATACACCAGGTCGAGCGCCGCAAGAAACGTCTTTGCCGATGCGATGACGACCGCGATAGCCAGCAGGATTATGATGTTTTTATAGCGCATAATTCTATTCCAGAAAGAAGGACCTTTCTTTTCGGAGCCCCCGTAGACTAGCAGAGACCCGCAGTTTGGACACCTGAACTTACCGGATTCGAATTTGCTTCCGCAATTTGGACATTGTGACATATTCATTCATTATAGATTTAAAGAGGTTCAAATAAAAGATGCTAGGGCTAAGGGAGTTATTATCTATTGTAGCGTTGTCAGGTTTCGAACGTTGATACGAACTGTTTCGGCTGGTACAATAAGGTTTGGCTTAAATATTGGGAGATGTACGTTTGGAGGCGCTACTTTGGGGATCGTTGTACAAAAATTTGGCGGCAGCTCCGTGGCCGATGTCGATAAGATAAAAAACGTTGCGCGCCGAGCCGTTGCTACCAAGGCGGAAGGTAACTCGGTTGTCGTGGTTGTTTCGGCGCTCGGCGATACGACGGATGATCTCGTCGAGCTGGCACATCAGATAAGCGAGAAGCCGCCGGAGCGCGAGATGGACATGCTGCTCTCCACCGGCGAGCAGATCTCGGTTGCGCTACTGGCGATGGCGATACACGCCCTCGGGCATGAGGCGATATCCTTTACCGGATACCAGGTCGGTATCCTGACCGACGACAGCCACACCAAGGCCAAAATCCTCGATGTTAATTCGGAGCGGATTTTGCAGGAACTTAACAAGGGTAAAATCGTTATCGTCGCCGGCTTTCAGGGAGTTACTATCGACAACGATATCACGACGCTGGGGCGCGGCGGCTCTGATACCACGGCGGTTGCGCTGGCCGCGTCGCTTAAGGCAGACAAATGTGAGATATATACCGACGTCGATGGGGTGTTTACCGCCGATCCCAGGATCGTGCCCGATGCCTCGCTGGTGTCGGAGATAACCTATGAAGAAATGCTTGAGATGGCTGCTACGGGGGCAAAGGTGTTGCAGCTTCGCTCAGTGGAATATGGCCGTAATAACGGCGTCATCATAAACGTGAGATGCAGTTTTACCGATTGCGCCGGAACGGTTGTCAAGGAGGAAGATCAGGGGATGGAACGACCTATTATAAGTGGGGTAACCCACGATGCAAGCGAAGGGAAAATTACGATTTTCGGCGTGCCGGATCGGCCCGGCATTGCTGCCAAGGTGTTTAGGCCCCTGGCGGCGTCGAACATCAACGTCGACATGATCGTGCAAAATGTAAGCTACGAGGGATTTACCGATATTTCGTTTACGCTCGGGCTCGATGATGTGCCGAGGGCGGAACCCACGATACAGGAGATCGTGCGTGAGCTTGGCGCAAGAGGATATGACTACAACAAAGACATCGCCAAGGTGTCGATTATCGGCGCCGGTATGAAGAGCCATCCGGGTGTTGCCGCTGAGATGTTTGATGTGCTCGCAAAAAACGAGATCAACATCCAGATGATCAGCACATCCCCGATTAAGATTGCCTGCGTTATCGATGCGTCGAATGTGGAGACCGCGGTGCGCGCGCTGCACGAGCACTTCCAGCTCAGCGAGGAGGCAGTCACCAGTGAAACTCTATAATGTTGCGATAGCCGGAGCAACCGGCGCGGTTGGCGAGGAGATGCGCGCCGTCCTCGAGCAGCGAAACTTCCCCGTGGGAAACCTAAAACTCTTAGCCTCGGCGCGATCGGCGGGAAAGAGATTTTCATATAAGGGCGCGGAGATCGCCGTTGAGGAACTAACGAAAGACTCGTTTAAGGATGTCGATATCGCGTTGTTTTCCGCAGGTGGCTCGATCAGCCGGGAGTTCGCTCCTGCCGCGGTCGAGGCGGGCGCGATCGTTGTGGACAACTCGAGTGCATTTCGCATGGATCCTGATGTTCCGCTTATCGTCCCCGAGGTAAATCCGGAGGACATCAAGAAGCACAAGGGCATCATCGCCAACCCAAACTGTACCACCACCATCATGCTGGTGGCCTTAAAGCCGCTGTATGATTACAGCAGGGTAAAGAGAATCGTCGTCTCGACATACCAGTCGGCCTCGGGTGCCGGCGCAAAGGGCATGGATGAGCTGTTGAACCAGGCCAAAGCATTTGCGGCGGGCCAGCCGATCAACGTTGAGTTTTTCGCATACCAGCTGCTCTTTAACCTGATACCGCACATCGATGTCTTCCAGGACAACGGCTACACCAAAGAAGAGATGAAGATGGTCAACGAGACGCGCAAGATCATGGGAGATGCTGAGATACAGGTCAGCCCGACCTGCGTGCGCGTATCCGCTATACGGGCGCATTCTGAGGCCATTAACGTAGAGACCGAGAAGAAGATCACCCCCGAGAAGGCGCGCGAGCTGTTTGCGGCCGCACCGGGTTTGCAGGTAATAGACGATCCCGCAAACAAGCAATACCCGATGCCGCTCTTCGCATCGGGCCAGGATGATTGCTTTGTCGGGCGCATCAGAGAGGACCTTTCCTGCGAGAACGGTCTTAACTTCTGGGTGGTCGGCGACCAAATCCGAAAAGGCGCCGCGCTTAACGCCGTACAAATCGCGGAGGAATTGGTTAAAGCCGAGGTCGGGCTTCGGAAGTCGCCCTTGATTGGCTGAAACATCACTGCTCGAAAGATGAGGAAATCATCGCCATCGTCGAGAACCGCGCCTGCGGCATCGACGCCATCCAGTATAAATAGCTTCTTGGCGCTTTTAACCGCTACACCAAACCTAAACCTACTGATGCAGTAGCCGATACTTACAATACTGTTTTACGTTTGCAATGTAGCAGGACCGCCGCAAGGACGGTTCCATGAGGTGAGGGCGTTGGCCGCTTCCGTATATGCTTTAATTCTTGTAGTGATTGTAATTGCCGCCTCGTTTAGAAGGGCCGAAGACGGCGGAACCGTTACGCCCTTTATCGATTGGGTCGGCACCGTGCAGCTTAAAGGGATCGCGATTTTGCTGGTTATCATCTCTCACCTCAAGCTGCTAAAATTCATCAGCTTACCGTACGATTTCTCTTTTTCCGGTGCCTGGGGTGTGGCGATATTTTTGTTGCTCTCCGGTTTCGGTCTGACGCAGTCGTATCTTAAAAACGGGGTAAGCAACGGATTTTTCAAGAAGCGGTTTAGTAAAGTGGTTTTGCCCTATGTAATAGTAACGGGTATCTGGCTCGCTATCGATGCAATATTTCTTGCTAAGACTTATTCCTGGTCAACAGCCCTTCTCGCGCTGACCGGCTTCGACTTGAGCACGTCAATAGATCCCACGATGTGGTTTGTAACCTTTATTATCCTCTGGTACCTGATATTCTTCCTGGTATTTAAACTGCCGACGCGCGATGCGGTCAAGCTTGTTCTGCTCTTTGTGTTCGCATACCTGTTCAGAAATCACGCCGCGCTCGTTTTTCCAAGCAGGATTGCCTGGCAATGGGGGCTTCATGCCTACCTGTTCCCACTCGGAGCTCTCGCGGGGCTCTACTATCGCAGGTTAAGCTATATTGTGAAACCAAAAGTGCTGGTACTGTGCCTGGGTGTGGCGGTGATCCCCACGTTTTACTTCTTTAGCATGTACGTAGGCAAAAGCCTCGATATCTTTGAGAACTATACATGGGCAAATTTTGCATTCGCGCTCGGCGTAATACTGTTGATGGCGATCGCAAGATTCTACGGCCTTTCGTCGAAACCCCTCGTGCTTGTTGGCTCTATTTCTTATGAGTTGTACCTATTCGAGTGGGTGTTCATGGGCAAATACAACCTGCTTCATGCTTTTAACGGCAAATGGCTCTCGGGCTTGCTCTTTGCTCTAGTGATCGTTGCTTTAAGTATATCGCTCAGGCGTTTTAAAACCATCGTCGTTAGCTGGTGCTGCAAAACAACCAGCGACCCCCTCATCGGTGCGCGAATCGGGCAGGAGCTTCTGCTCGTTCATAAGAAGTAAGAAGAATCCGATTCGGCGGTCCTCAAGATACCTACCATTTCACTGTGATTTCATCTCCGTTGCCAACCGCTTGTTCGCTTACGTTGACCGTGCGACTGCTATACCCGACCTGCACCCGGTACGGCTCGGATTTCACTGCCTCGCCCGTTTCGGATGGATACGGGACGACAGTCGAAAAGATGCCGCTTGCATTTGTCCTGCCCATGATCCTAAACGGGAGCACCCGGCCGTTGTTGGCACATATCCTCGTCCGGACGGCGACCGGCCTGTTTGGCTCGGCGTTGATGGTGAGGCGGGCGCCTTTTACGGCCTCAAAGAGCATAAACGGCGCGGAATTCGCATCGGCGTCGCTAATATAAAGGAGTCTGAAGTGGTGAAGCGGCTCGACTTTTCCTTCTGGGGGCGGCTTTATTACCTCCCAGCACAGTCGGTAAGCCATGGTACGCCTGACCTCCTCGATATTCAGTTCCTCCTGGCGCAGCACGCGCGCGGCCGCATTTGGGTTCGCGCTCGGCTCGCCGATTCTTGCGATATCCCCCGACCAGACGGAGAACTTTTTATCCCCCACGACATAGCGAACGCCGAGGTTGCGGAGCGTTTTGTAGGCCTCATCCTCGTCTTGGATCTGGTAGAATTTCTCGGCGGCGATGATGCCGTTGATGCCGCTTTCATGGTTTCCCGTTGACACACAAGCCCGCTCGGCAAGGTATTCCAACTGGAAGCTCCAGCTCCAATTGCAGATAATCCCGTAAGACGGTTTTTTCGACGGGTTTGAAAAATCGCCCGGTGATGGCGTGTGCTCCTGCATATAGCGGGAGAGCGCGTAGAGGTTGGGATCGACCCGGCCGGGGGTGGCTCCCGTTAAGGGATACGCCACAACTATAACCGCGATTGCGGTAACCAGGGCAAAGAGCGAATTGGCGTTTAGTGATGCGGGCAGATAATCCTTGAACTGTGAGAATATATAATCGATCGCCAGAAAGAAAAAGAGGGCGTACGAGATCACCAAGAAGACCGATAAGAAATCGCTATAGTAGCGTACCGTGATCGTATAAAACCCCAGTGACGAAAAGATCACGTAAAAGAAGATGTGCTTAAAACTCACGTAGTTACGGCGCCAATCCCGCGCGGCAAGCCAGAGTACGGCGATGGGGGCAATGAAAAGAAGCGGCGAGAAAAACCGCTGCGCCCAGCTTGCATCGGGCTTGAAAAGGGGCGTGAGTTCAAACGTGTCCATGCCGAGAGGATAGCTGCCGATACTTCGCCAGTACCCCTTAAGCAGCACATGAGAGACCGCCGGTACGGCCACCGCAAGTGCGAGCGCGGTGAGGATCGCCACCCCTGCGATAATCCTAAAGTGAGAGAGCTTGATCCTGCCGGCAAGGAGGGCGTAGCCGAGGGCCCCGAAAGCGGCGATCGCCCCGAAAGCGGCGATGTGAAAATATGAGAGCTTGCTGAACTCAAAGCCACCCGCCGGCCAGGCGATGGTAAGCGCCGAGATAACCAGGGTCAGGGTGGCAAAGCCAAAAAGGGCGCCCAGCGAGGCGAGCGCGGCCTTAACGTCTTCTCTATCCAGGATAAAGAGCGCAACGATAACGGGAAGGGCCACCATCGAGTTGACCAGGATGAGCGAGAGCGACATCATCATCGAGGCCGCTATTGCCATCCCGCCGAATATCCCCGCAAGCACAAAGCCCCTGATGTGTCGTTCGATAAACAAGCGTTGTGCCACAAGGAAAAGGGCAAAGACCGATGGGATGAGGAAGGCGTCGGCGATATGGTGATCAACCCCAAGCGCCGGCAGAAGAGCGAAGTCGGGAAGAACAAGCGCAAAGGCCGCCGCGGCCAGAGCGATTCTTTTTCCGAACAGCTCCCTGGCTAAAAAATAGATTGGAACAGTCGCCGCCATACCGAGGGCCAGCACAATAATGCCCGCCGCCTGCCGTACATCGATGCGCGCGATTGCCGAGACCAAAAGAGAGAGGCTTGCCAGGATATACGGCCAAATCGGGGGCAGCACGTACGCGAATCCCCAGGGGTAGCTTGAATAATAATCCATGCTCGCGGGCATCCTTGGAAAATGGGAAACGGCCAGGTCAAACATCCGTAAATAACTGGCAGAATCGGCGTCGGCGGTTAGCAAAAGGGTAGCGTTCTGAGTTAGAATAGGGAGTACCCTGTATCGCAGAAAAAACGATGCCAGGGTTAAAAGAACGAAGGCAATAATGGCATACAGGTTGTTTTGACAATAGGCGATGGTTCGTAGCTTAATATTTTTCATCTGCGCATATAACCGGTTGGAGAAAGATTACTGTATCACTACATGCATAAGCACATGCGTCAGTAAGAATTATAAGGGTAACAGGGAAAACAAACAACCGGACGATACCACGTCTTGAGGCCGGAAGGCGGCTAAATTATTTGGGATCGACTCCGATAACCTAGAAGTATGCTTTAATGCGATGCACGACGAGCAAGCGGGTACGTTACGATGAACAACGATACGTTGAAGCAAAAGCTTACTATTACAAAAAAGAGTATAGAACAGAGTGTAGATAAGATTACTCCTAGCGGTGGGGCCGGTTCGAATGCCTTCAGGCTGAAGCCGGCGCTCGTTATTATTGCAGTGATGCTGGTTGTGGGAGGATGCATCTCACACAAGGCGGGCTCACAGAAGGCGGTCACTGCGAGCACGCAAGAAGAACGCACGGCAACTGCTACCGCATCCGCAAGTAAAGCTGCTTTAGCGGGCACGGCTACTGCTGAGAGCAGTGGGGCCAGCAGTGGGGCCGCACAAGTTAGCACGCAAGCAGTTGGCCAGGCGGGCGCACAGGAGGGCACGCAAACGGCGGTATGGCAGGTTATCCCGGTTTTGCTCTATCACCAGATCCTGCCCAATCCAACCAATTCCATCACAACCGCACCGGATGTCTTCGACCGGCAGATGAAGACGCTGTCCGATTTGGGGTATAAAACGGTAACCCTAGATCAGCTCTACGCAAATCTTACCAAGGGAAAACCGCTACCTAACAAGCCGGTTCTCATTACGTTTGACGACGGCTGGAAAAACCAGTACCAAAACGCCATTCCCATCCTGCTCAAGTACAAGTTTAAAGCGGCGTTTTTCGTTAACCCGCAGACCATAAACTTTAAGAACCGTATCTTTATGAATGCGGGCGATTTAGTCGACCTCGACAAGCACGGCTTCGACGTTCAGTCGCACACCTGGGCCCACTCTAACTTGATTATAAAGCACGGCGAAACGTCTGCCGCCTACAATGCACGACTGACCCACGAGCTGAAGGATTCAAAGATCTGGCTTGAGAAGGTGCTTAAAAAACGGATGGACTACTTTGCGTACCCTTACGGTCTTTACAATTCCTGGGTGGTCAAAGCGGTGGCGAATACGGGCTACAAGATGGCCTTTACCGTGAACTCCGGCAAGAACATGGCGGCAGAGCAGTCGCCCCTGCTTTTGAAGCGCACGATTATCTTTAAAAATACCTCGTTTAAAAACTTTATCGACGACTTAAACAGCCTGCCTTTGGATGTCACAGCGCATCATCCGGAGGATGCCTCCTATGTGACCACGGACACGGCCTGTATCGCGGCGGTCTTTGGTGACTTAAAAGGGGTTAACATCGATACGCTTCGGCTCAGGCTCGATTACCGCGACATCGGAGGTCGCGTTGTCCTCTTACCGGACCACAGACATGTCTATTCTTCCGGAATCGCCAAACTAAAACCCGGCTACCACTACGCGGTCATAAGAGGCAAGACCACCAAGGGCGCCATCGTTCAATCATCCTGGGCCTTTTTCGTGAAGCGGTAGTTCCACGGCATGAATTTAGGCAGTTCGAATCCTCTCATCCGCGACCAGGGACAAGGCATCTAATTTGGTTTCAGCGTCCCTGAGCTCACTTGAGATACGGTTTTGCTCTTGTTTTAGTAAGTCAACCGGGATAGCTTCGGCAACACGAAATCTCAGGACTTCAGTTGCTTTACAAATTCACACGGCGTTAATATCTGAATTCCCTGATAAGTGCCGACATCAAGCAAATGATTATCCCCGGAAATAATAAAATCTGCCTTGCCTTCGACTGCACAGACTAAAAACATATTATCCGATGGATCTTCGGTTATGACGTCTATTTTTAGCTCGCCAGGTGTTCTTTGTGAGTATTTGCTAAGAAGTGACACATACTGCTCGATCCCTTCATCTGCTAGGGAAAAGGCAGATTGTCATAGAATTATAGCGGTATAGAACAAGCTTGTGTAAATGCCGTTTTTGCTGGAAAACCTGGCAGTTTACCACAAAAGTTTGGAAAACCCTTAACGGGTTACCACAGTCCAACAACTATGGCCAGTAAAAACTATTAACTTTTTCATCAGGTATGAAATAATATCCCGAGGATGCAAAGGGGAGTAGTAACAAATATACGTAACTAAGCCGTATCCACAAAGTTGACAACTGTATACCATTAGTATACAGTGCGGCTATGGTTAATTTAATGAGTAAAACAAAACAGAAGATATTGGGGCTCTTGTTTGCCAATGAGGATCGGGAATTTTATATAAGGGAAATTGCCAGATTAATTGGCGTTTCTCCAATGGGTGCACAAAAATCGCTCAACACGCTTGAACAAGCAGGCATTGTCACTTCTCAAAAAAAGGGGATCCAGAAATTTTACTCGGTCAACAAAGAGAATCCAACGTATGCTGAAATCAAAGGTTTGGCGATTAAATCGTTCGGCGTCGCCCGGATATTAAAAGAGGTTCTTGGTGACGTTGCAGGAATTGAGGAAGCTTTTATTTATGGGTCTTTTGCCAAAGGGGAAGTAGACGCCAACAGCGATATCGATCTTTTTGTAATCGGTGATGTCGAGTATAATGTTTTAAGTAAAGCTGCTCGTAAGGCAGAGGATATATTGGGTAGAGAAGTTAACTTCGACTTAATTAGCGAAAAAGAATTCTTCGAGAAGAAAAAGGCAGACAATCCCTTTATTAAAGATATAACTACTAACAAGAGAATTGAATTAATCAAAAATGGCCAGAGAATTTGACTTTAGTTTATTAAAGAAACAAACCGTCAACTATCAGCAAATTGAAGTGACGATCCACAAAGCCTATAAATCCGTAGAGGCGAGTAGGAAGGTTTTGGGTACTGACACCGACTCTTCCTTTATCTTGGCCTATGAGGCCATGCTTAAGGCGACACTTGCCTTGATGCTCTCAAGGGGATACCGACCAAGGACGGCATTGGGGCACCACAAGACACTCGTTGACTTTTCAAGCTTCGTTTTAGGTGAGAAATTCGAGGGCATCACTGCGGCTTACGATAGTATGAGGGCTAAGCGAAATAAGGTTGTTTATGACATAGCTCTGGTATCTGAAGATGAAGCCTCGCAAGCTACAATCTTAGCGGGTCAGTATGTAGACATTATCAAAAACAAGATAGAAGAAGACAATCCGCAGCCCAGACTCCTGTAGTTATTCTCTTTGCTGCTATAAGATTCTAGCCTACTAACCTCAGTGCTGCTAAAACCCCTTACTGTCATGACGTCATACCATCATAACGTTTTAGTGTTAATATAGGGATGATGGAAATGCCGCTTTTGCTGGAAAACGTGGCAGTTTACCACAAAAGCTTGGAAAACCCTAGCAGGTTTACCACATTCCCACAACCCCGACGACGTTTATTAAGAGTTTTATTTTAAGGGCGAACGCTTGTTTGTATAATAAATCCCTTATGATATAATCAAGCCAATTTTAATTTCGTAGTGTAGTTTAAATATAGGAACGCTTTATAGCACTGCGAAAAACTTTGGTTTAGCAAATCTACCCACAGCACGTTGGTTTAGCAGGGGAGAGTGGAATGGGTTTAGCAGATTGGTTCAGCACCGGCTGTTCCAATATCCAGGTAAAAGATGGCGGAACAATATCGACTCGCTACAAGAATATTGCCGTGATTGAAACGGATGCGTGCTCATTGATGTGGTATAATTCATAGTCAAGAGGAGGATATTAATTATGAATGCAGCGAAAAAGGAAGTTAGCGATCTTCTCTCTCGTTTGCCTGATGACTGCACCATTGAAGATATCCAATATCATCTTTACGTTCTGCAAAAAATTGAGCGCGGTCTTGCCAATGTAAATGAAGGGCGGATCTATTCACAGCAAGAAGTCAAAGCACGGATGTCAAAATGGCTCGAGAGATAATATGGTCAGAGGAAGCTGTTGCCGATCTTGAAGCGCTTGCTGATTATATCACGAGGGATTCTGCCGTATATGCAGCCTCATTTGTTCGTGAGATATTAGACGCAAGCAATACGCTTAGTAAATTTCCCAAGCGAGGGCGGGTTGTGCCCGAACTCAGCGATTCAAATATCCGCGAATTATTCGTAAGAGATTACAGACTTATCTATCTCGTTGAGAGATCTCGCATTGTAATATTAGGTCTCATCCACGGAAGTAGGAACCTAAACAGACCATGGAAGGGCAAATAAACATGAAATGCCCAACATGCGACGTGTGTTCATCCCCGACGATGTAGCGGCCAAGCTAGAAGAAATCGTCGAAGCAGCCAAGAAACAAAAGGTTGAAATTGAAGTTGTAGATTATCAAGGTGCCGCATAAAACCAACGACAAAAACCCCTAACGGCAATTGCTTGTTCTTACTGGCTGGTTGCTCGATTCTGAGTTTACGGTTATTCCTTAACCTTCGTTTAGGAATCTACGAACTTCTTTTTGCTTTTGAATACAGGCGTCAGTGATCAGGAATCTATGTAGTGCATGAATGTGCGTTAAAATGGGCCGGAATCATTTTTCAAAAAGCTGGTAATAACTTGGTTGATATGTTTACGAGTGGTAGGTTTGGGATATTCCCAATACTACGAACGTAGCGTGTATTAAGGTTATATGCAAGGTAATCGGATTAATCCAACCCAACGCAATCAAAAAATTAGTAGACGGCGCTAACGCGAGCCTGGATTACCAGACCCTCCTTGGTATTACCGGCTCTGGTAAGACCTACACGATTGCCAACGTGATCGAGGATAACTGCAATTTAGCAGTTTAGTTTTTCTTGCCTTTTCCACTAGCT
>PFFU01000148.1:0-22695 GCA_002783345.1 Candidatus Aquicultor secundus | reverse complement strand
AGTGTTTCAACCGGTAACTACCGCCGGTAAACATCAACAAATGGCTGTGGTGGATAACCCTGTCGATTATCGCACTGGTAAGTTTTTCGTCGTAAAAGGGGTGAGTACTGGTTGGGGTGCTAAGAAAATTCCAGTTAACCGCTAGAATAATTAAGTTCCGTTTGCACTATTTTTATTTTGCCAAAAACATTATGCCAAAGCAACATGCCGATTAAAACAGAGGATATCGATATCGTTGTTCCCGAAAAGGTACAAATCTCAGGCGATAAAACAATTGATGCTGTGTTATCAAAGCCCATCCCAAGCTCACCGGAATCGCCACTCCTTACCGCCTATGAGGGTGAGATTGACGGCATCGAGCTTCTACTTGAATTCTTAACGCACCAAAGGGGCTCACGGGAGGACGTTGCTTTAACGGTTCAAAGAGGGTTGAGTGCACAAGCATTACGTTATACAAATATTCTCCATGACAATCGAATGGCTATTACAATAAATGATTTCTTAATTAATGGCGAGTTGGCTGATATAAATGTGAAAGTTCCAACACCAGCCGCTTTCGTCGGTTAATCCATACGAGGGACTTTACAAGATCGACTTAACCACCGGTAAGCGCGTACTTATCCATGCGATATCGCTAACGAAGAGACCGACTACACAGGTGCAGATACTCGATATGTTTGCAGAACCATAGTCCCGTCTCAAAAAGCTCTGAGTTTAGTGAATTCTACTGATTTATTCCCCATATGCCCGGTTCAGCGACTTGGGTGATGTTTGCCACCTGATCTGCCACAAAGTTTTTCCTTGCTTAGAATATTAGCATATGCTAATATTCATAGATGCTAAGGAGGACGTTATGACGCTTAATCAACCTGTTTACGACTTTAAAGCTGGCTTTTTTAAGGCGTTGGCTCATCCCTCAAGGATACGAATACTTGAGTTGCTTCGAGATGGGGAGAAGAGCGTAAATGAACTCCAGCCTGCCCTGGGACTCGAGCCCTCGAATATATCGCAGCAATTGGCGGTTTTGCGGTCGGCGGATATCGTCGTAGGGCGTAAGCAAGGAGCTAACGTTTTTTATACTGTAAAAAGCCGACTCATCTATGTGCTGCTCGATGCGGCCAAAGACCTCTTTAACGAGAGTTTATCGCAGAAGATCAAGCTGCTTGAATCGCTGTAGCGGCAAGGTTTCACATTGGCTTGCGTACAAGAACGCCGGTTCTCCAACTGAAGTAGGCAAAACTCAACGTTGTAAAACAAGGAGTATGAATCCGTATTGACTGAGGCGTTTTTTGTCGTTGTTTTAGTGGCATACCTTATTGGAACAGTGCTGCCATTAGTGTTCTACAGCAACAATCGTATTAACATTCCTATAGCTCACGCATTCGCACTTATCGCATCCGGTGCGGGCATCATAGCTTCTGTGCTTGCGCTTACCGGCGCCACGGCCGTTACGGTAACTATTTTTCCATCACCGGTTTTTGGCGCTACTTCTTTATCTCTCGATGGACTCTCCGCCTTTTTCTTGTTAACCATATCCCTGGTATCGCTTGCGGTATCTATTTATGCGACCCCCTATATGGTGAAAACCGCCGGCAAAAGAAGTGCCGCCGGGTTCGGGGCCTTGTATAACTTGTTTTTGCTTTCGCTCGTCATGGTGGTGACTGTCGACAACGCTTTTTACTTCGTCGTCTTCTGGGAGCTGATGACGCTTACGTCATATTTCTTAGTTGTGTTTGATTACAAGAAGATCCAGACGGCACGGGCCGGATTTCAATACCTGGTCATGACGCATGTGGGCACTGCGTTTATCCTATTTTCACTTATTGCTTTGTCGGTTCACGCCGGTGGCTTTAGCTTTGCCGGCTTTAAGGCGGCCCAGGCAAGCCTACCGATGGGGTTAAAGAACGCCATATTTATCTCTGCGTTGCTCGGGTTCAGCACAAAGGCGGGCCTTGTGCCGCTTCATGTGTGGTTGCCGAGGGCCCATCCGGCGGCCCCGAGCCATGTATCGGCCCTGATGAGCGGGGTCATGATTAAGACGGGTATCTACGGGTTGATTCGCGTGCTCTTTGATTTTCTCTCGCCTACTCCCTGGTGGTGGGGCTTGCTAATCCTTATTCTAGCTATGGTATCGGCGATATTGGGTGTTATGTATGCGTTAATGGAGCATGATATCAAGAGGTTACTTGCGTTTCACAGCGTCGAGAACGTGGGCATTATCATGATGGGAGTGGGACTTGCCGTAATCTTCTCATCGTTTGGCTTTGTGCCGGCCGCGCTTCTAAGCCTGACCGCTGCGCTCTTTCACCTGATAAACCATGCGATTTTTAAGGGGTTGCTTTTTCTGGGCGCCGGCTCGATTCAATACTCGACCGGCACAAAAAACATCGAGGAATTGGGTGGGCTTATTAAGCGGATGCCGACCACGGCCGCGCTGTTTTTAATCGGCTCCCTTGCGATATCGGCGATACCCCCGTTTAACGGCTTTGCCAGTGAATGGTTGACGTTTCAATCCATCCTTCAAGCTAATCTTATCGGCGATGTTTCGCTGCAGCTCATCGTCCTTTTAGCGGTGCCCGCTTTGGCACTTACAGGCGGGTTGGCGGCGACCTGTTTCGTTAAGGCGTTTGGGATCACGTTTCTTTCGCTCCCAAGAAGCGAGCGGGCGGCGAATGCTAAAGAGGTACCGGTCCCGATGCTCGTTGGGATGGCCATCCTCGGCCTACTCTGCCTTGCTTTAGGTGTTGGGTCTCCTGTCTTTATACCTATTCCGTGGCATGTTGCCACATCGTTCTTTAATGGGGCCAGCGAGATGCCGTCCTTTAACCCTCTACTATTACGTTTACCCAATAGCCAGGGACACGCATCGATGTCGCTTCTGCTTGTTGCCGCCCTACTGGCTGTTGTTAGCCTTGCGTCTGTTGTGCTAACCGGATTGCGGGGGAAACGCTCGGTTACTACCGGGCCGACCTGGGATTGCGGCATACCGGAAGTTACTCCGAGAATGCAATATAGCGCAGCGGCTTTTACCAGACCGCTCAAGATAGTTTTTAGCGCCATCTACCAACCCCGGCGACAGGTTGAGGTCGAGAGCGAAGCTTCTCCGTACTTTCCGCTTTCTATTTCGTACGAGTCTTCGCTCTACCCGGTGTTTGAGCGCCAACTCTACCGCCGGTTTATTAATACCCTGGTGCGGATGGCACGACGGGCGAGGATGATTCAAGCCGGAAACATCAACCTTTATCTGGCTTATATATTTGCGACCCTTGTGATTCTTTTAGTTTTTGTGTGGAGATAAAATGGAATTTTTAGCGCAGAAAATAGCTATCGGGATCGGGCAAGCACTCTTCGTGCTTCTGTCGGCCCCGCTTTTTACGAGTTTAATGAAGAAGGTAAAAGCGCATTTCCAGTGCCGATTCGGCCCGGGGTTGCTGCAGGGCTACTATGATATCTGGAAACTTTTAAAAAAGGATGCCGTGATCTCCGAACACGCATCGTGGGTATTCAAAACGACGCCGTATGTTGTCTTTTCTGCTACATTTATCGCCGCCGTAATCGTTCCATCATTTGCCGTGGTGCTTCCAACCGCCGGAATTGGTGATGCAATCATCGTTATTTACCTGCTCGGATTGGCGCGGTTTTTCACCGCGATCGCGGGTTTGGATACCGGCAGTTCGTTTGGTGGGATGGGGAGCAGTCGCGAGATGATGATCTCATCTCTTGCAGAACCGGTTACGATGACCGGGCTTTTTGTCCTTGCCGCTGCCGCCGGCTCGACCGACTTTGGAGGCATTATCACAAAATCACTCGTGACGGGACATGTGCAACCGGCCTACCTCTTACTGTTCCCGGCGTTCCTGATTATAGCGGTGGCGGAGACGGGCCGGGTGCCGGTCGATAACCCGGCTACTCACCTCGAACTTACGATGGTGCATGAAGCGATGATACTCGAATACACCGGCCGCCATCTTGCGCTTATAGAATGGGCGGGGGCGCTTAAGCTCACTCTTTTGCTGACGATTATCGCCAACGTATTCTTTCCTTGGGGTATTGCCGAATCAATGGCTTGGCCGGCCGTTATGGTCGGGATTTTCGCTATAACTGCAAAGGTAGGCTTATTGGCGATCGGTATCGCCGCTATGGAGTCGATGATTGCAAAGCTAAGACTTTTCAGGGTACCTGAGCTTATCGGGGGCGCTTTTGTGCTGGCGATGCTCGCCCTGATTATAAGAACTACGGGGATTGGATAGTATGATAAGTTATTTAGTCGGCCCTCAAATGCTGAATCTGTTAGGTGTTGCTATTCTTGTGCTGGCACTAGCGATGCTTGGTTTACGCGGTTTTAACCGTAGCTTAAACGTGTACGCCATGCATTCTCTGCTCTTAGCGATTGTGACTGCGATTACCGGCTATAATGTGGCCAACATGCACGTGTATGTTGCGGCGGTCGCGACTATCATAATCAAGGTTGTTGCTATCCCGCTTATAATGATAAAGCTGGTCAGCACTATGAGGGTGCGGCAGGAGTCGCGACTTTTAGTAAATGCTCCAACCTCGTTTATTATTGCGATCGGGTTGATGATGCTTGCTTCGCACATGGCCCGCCTGACAATGCCCGGACAGAGCCCATTTGAGACAATGCTAACGGTCGGCATAGCTGTATCCATGTTTGGCATGCTCTTAATCGTCCTCCACAAGGATGCGGTAATCCAGGTCATAGGCTTGCTCACAATGGAGAACGGTTTTTTCTTGGTGGGCCTTATTTTAACGGGGGGCATGCCGTTTTTCGTTGAGGTCGGCATATTTTTTGATATTCTGCTTACCAGTCTTTTACTTTGGGTCTACCTGCGGCGCATGAATTTTGAACTGAAATCAACGAACACCATGCACTTAAATCAACTTAGGGGTTGAGAATGTATCTGGCTATTGCTTTATTGTTTATTCCGTTTTTATCTGCCGTGCTTTGCATAATTGTGCGGCGGTCTACCATCGTTGAGAAGGTTGCAACCACCGGCTCTATTCTGACGCTGGCGCTGGGAATCGCGGTTGCTTGGGATGTATCGACCGGCGGTAGCATACATGGGTATGGCGGCTATCTCTCGATCGACAAGCTAAGTATGGTCATGATAGTGTTGATAACATCAATCGGCGCCGGCGCGATTCTCTTTTCGCTTAGCTATATTAAAGAAGAAGTCGAGCGCGGGCATTTTACTCAGGATCGTGTTCGGTGGTACTACAGCTTCTTAAACTTATTTGTGCTTGCAATGCTGCTCTCGGTGGTTACCGGTAATCTCGGGATGTTCTGGGTTGCCATGGAGCTAACCACTTTGACCTCTGCATTGATGGTTTCATTTTATAGAACCCGAGCTTCGTTGGAGGCAGCATGGAAATATGTGATTCTATGCTCGGCCGGCATCGGGTTTGCGCTTTTAGGAACCATCTTTACCTATTACTCGTCAACGGATGGAATTGGTGGAACACTTAACTGGTCGATACTAATGCGGCAGTCGTCTCAGCTTAACCCTGTTACGATGCGTCTTGCCTTTATCTTTATTCTGGTGGGATACGGCACTAAGGCCGGATTAGTGCCGATGCATACATGGCTGCCGGACGCACACAGCTTGGCGCCGACACCGGTGAGCGGCCTGTTGTCAGGTGTGCTGTTGAGCTGTGCGATGTACGGTATCATTCGCTACGATGCCATTACCGTCAGCGCTGTCGGCGCCGCCTATCCGGGAACTCTGTTAATTACATTTGGTCTGATCAGCATACTAACTGCCGCGTTGTTTATGCTGGTGCAGAAGGACTATAAGCGACTGCTCGCCTATTCAAGCATCGAGCACATGGGTATCATAGCGTTTGCGCTTGGCTTAGGAAGTAAAATCGCCTTGTACGGCGCTATTTTTCATCTGATAAATCATGCGATAAGCAAATCGACACTCTTTTTTATCGCCGGCCGTATCAACCATATCTTCCGCTCGAAGCAAATCGGGCGGGTACGGGGGATTATAGGAGTATCTCCGGTGACGGGCGCGTTTTTTGTCGCCGGGATTCTAGCGATCGCGGGCTCGCCACCGTTTGGTCTTTTTGCCAGCGAGTTTATTATTCTTTACGGTGGGTTTACCGCGGGAAAGACAGTTGTAAGCCTCATCGCGCTCTTCTCGATCGTCATGGCGTTTGCCGGCTTGGCATATTACCTTAGCCGAATAACGTTTGGGCCGCGTACGAAAAGACCGATTTCTTATCCTCGATTCCGCCTACCCGTGGCGATCTTTGCGGTAGGTCTTAGCTCAATGGCGCTGGTCGGTCTCTATGTTCCGGCCTGGCTCCATCATCTGCTAGAAGGAATCGCTCATTCTCTTGGAGGCGCTTAAAGTTGGCGACAACCATGCATATAAGAAGCATTAAAGACATAGTGCGTGCGATAGATAATAAAGCCGGTGAATATGCCGGCAAGGCAGGCAAACGGCCGGGTGAAGCATTAGGTGAAGCATTAGGTGGGGCATTAGGTGAAGTGCTAATAGATATCGAGCTTTCGCTTCTGCCTAAGCTGGCGCTGGATATCGTGGACGAGTTGCACGGCACGCTTCAATTCATATTTGCAGTAGACGAACGGTCGCATAACAATGGTTTTTCACTGCATCACATCTTCGGTATCCCGTCAAAACACTGTCTGTTACACCTAAAAAGCGTGATCCCGGCCGATGCCCCCGAGTTCCCATCGCTCGCGCTACAGCTTCCGGCCATGAACTGGCACGAGCGAAAGATCGCCGATATGCTCGGCCTCACACCTGTCGGGCACCCCGACCCCAGGCGCTTGGTGCTCCATGAGGACTGGCCGCAGGGGGTCTATCCGTGGCGAGATGATTTCGATAGCAAGCAAAAGGTACCCCGCGTAAAGGGCACGTATGAGTTTCACAGGATAGAAGGCGAGGGAGTCTTTGAAATCGCCGTCGGCCCGGTGCACGCGGGCATTATCGAGCCCGGGCATTTTCGGTTCAGTTCGGTAGGCGAGAAAATCCTTTACCTGGAACTTCGTTTGTTCTATAAGCACCGTGGCATAGAGCGGTTCATGCGGGGCAGGTCTCTTCTCGAAGGGGCACTCGTGGCAGAACGCGTTTCCGGTGACGAGACAGTTGCAAACTCGGTTGCCTATAGCCAGGCGATTGAGCGAATCTTTAAAGTGGCGATACCCGAGCGCGCGCAACGATTGCGTGCGGTGTTTTTAGAGCTGGAGCGCATGCATTGCCACCTTGCCGATATCGGCGGCGCAGCAACGGACATAGCTTTTTCGATTGGCGCGGCAAAAGCCGCTCTATTACGTGAAAAAGTGATGAGTCTCTGTGAAATGGTATCCGGCAGTCGATTCTTACGGGGAATGATCGCACCGGGAGGCCTTCGAAGGGATATCGATAATGAGGTAATCCACCGCATATCGAGCTTTATAGAGATAGCGTTGTGTGATGTAAAGGAGCTTGAAGCGACCACGTTTAGCCGAAGCTCGGTAATCGACCGGTTCATGAAAACAGGTGTGCTGAGTACAGAGCATGCACTCAATCTCGGGGTTGTCGGCCCGGTTGCCCGGGCAAGCGGCATTGCGGTTGATACGCGAACCGATTATCCCTATGGCTTTTATGCAATGCATCCGCTCGATATCATTACCCGATTTGACGGGGACGTCGCCGCCCGGGTCAGGTTGAAGTTTGACGAGGTGCGGCAGTCTCTCGGCATAATCGAGGCCGCCCTTGGGGCTATTAAGAGCGGCGCTGTGCGCACAGGCGATTTTGCGGTGTCTTCTCGCGGCCAGGCACTGGGCTGGGTAGAAGCCCCGAGGGGCATGACGCTTTGCTGGGTCGAGATCGATGACGAAGCAAAAATCGCTAATTGTCGCTTAAGAACGCCATCTTTTAATAACTGGCCGGCCTTGCCGTATGCGCTTCACGGCAATATCGTGCCCGATTTTCCACTTGTTAACAAGAGCTTTAACTTATCATATGCCGGGAACGATCTTTAGGAGGAAGTTTTGCGAAGGATAAGCTGCAAGCGCATCTGCAGACCAAAGGTAACGATAAAAGATATAGACGCGCAACGGTCTTCTAATTCGGGCCGTTGGATGCCTGTGCCGGACGGCCTGGTCTGTTCGGGCTGCACGGCGTGCGTTAAGATTTGCCCAACGGGCGCGATTACGTTGAAAAACGACCGGCAATTAGTGTTTAAATACGATGCCTGCATAGCATGTCGGGCTTGTGTGGATGCGTGCGCACCCGGCGCGCTTGTCATGGGACCGGGGATCGACGGCGCTACTTCGAGGGGCGCGCTCACACACGCATTCTCCATTAATAAGCTCTCGCCAAATTTACCGGAAAAACCACAGACCAAGGACGCTGTAATCCCTGAAAAAATTAAGATATTTGCCAGGTCGATGCATGTGCGGGAGGTCGATTGCGGCAGCTGCAACGCTTGTGAGCTAGAGATCGCCGCTATAAGCAACCCGGTGTATGATGCGGAGCGCTTCGGTATTCACATCGTTGCCTCACCGCGCCACGCCGACGTTTTGTTCGTAACCGGTCCGGTTACCAGGCAAATGGAACTCGCGCTCAGAAAGACCGATGCGGCGACACCAACACCCAAGCTAATTGTTGCCATCGGCGCTTGCGCTTGTTCCGGTGGATTATTTGGGAATACCCCGGTTACCGGCACAGGGGTGGATGAGTTTATCGGCGTCGACCTTTATATCCCCGGATGCCCGCCGAGCCCGCGGGCAATCTTACGCAGCATCCTGGCTTTGCGAAGCGGCACTATCTAAGCTACCGTTCACGCTCGGCGGTCGCTCCGGTTATCCTGATGGTTGTTCCCTTACGTAAGGCCTGCTGCAATATTTTCGTTTCATGCTCATAATGGTGGTATGGATGAGATTGCCGGTTTTTTGGGACATATCCGAAGAAAACAAGAGTACGGCGGGCAGATCGTGCACGAGCGCGTGTTGCCGACAAAGGCGGCCTCGTTTGCGACCCCTGAAGGCGGCCTGCCCGATGGCGTAAAAGAGCGGCTTTCTCGCATCGGGATCGACGAACTTTACATCCACCAGGCTAAGGCGCTTGACCTGGTGCGCGACGGCAAGAATGTTCTTGTTGTAAGCGGCACGGCAAGCGGGAAAAGTATGTGCTATAACCTTCCGGTTCTTGAGGAGATGCTCGGGAACAAAAAAACGCACGCCCTCTATTTGTTCCCCACGAAAGCCCTGGCTCAGGATCAGTTGCGCGCTATCAAAGAGCTTGATTTTCCCGGGATGGTCGATACCTACGATGGGGATACCCCGCGCGAGGAGCGCGCAGCCATCCGCAGAAACGCATCGCTTATCTTGAGCAACCCGGATATGCTTCACTACAGCATCCTGCCGTTTCACAAGCAATGGGCAAGCTTTTTACTCAACCTGAAATATATAATCGTCGATGAGATCCACGTTCTGCGTGGCGTTTTTGGCTCTAACGTGGCCCAGGCGATCAGGCGCTTAAGGCGCCTGTGCCACCACTACGGCAGCCACCCCCAATTCATCATGGCCTCGGCGACGATCGCCAATCCCCAGGAGCTTGCCGAGCGCCTGACCGGCCTTGATGTCGATGTCGTTACCGAGGACGGTGCGCCGCTGGGTCAGAAGACGTGGGTCTTCTGGAACCCTCCTTTCATCGACGAGACCTCGGGGAAGAGAAAAAGCATCACCTGGGAGACGACGTGGCTTCTGGGCGAGCTTTCAAAAGAGCACTTTAGAACGATTGCCTTTAGCAAGTCGCGCAAACTTGCCGAGCTGGTGCTAAATTACGAGCGCCGCTACCTGGACGACCGCCCCGATATCGCCGAACGAATCGCATCGTATCGCGCAGGATACTTGCCGGGGCAGCGCCGCCTTATCGAGGAGCGCCTTTTTTCGGGCGAGCTTTTGGGGGTTTCGACCACCAACGCGCTCGAACTCGGCATCGATGTCGGGGCGCTGGATGCCTGCATCATGAACGGTTTTCCCGGGACGATTTCCTCGACCTGGCAGCAGGCGGGGCGCGCCGGCAGGACGATCGGCGAGTCGCTGGCGGTGCTGGTGGCGGGCAGCGACCCGCTCGACCAGTACTATATCGATCACCCCGAGTATTTCTTCGGGCGCAACTTTGAAGAGGCCATCATCGATCTGGATAACCAGAAAATCTTGGGACGGCATCTTCGCTGTGCGGCGTATGAAATCCCGCTTGTCCCGGCCGACCGCACCTATTTCGGAGAGGGATTTGAGGCGGCGGTGCATGCGCTTCTGGCATCCGGTGAGCTCAAAGAGCGAAAGGGGCGCTGGTTCCTGGGCGCACCCGGTTTTCCTGCGCAGGATATCAGCATCCGCTCGGCATCACAGGCGACATATGCCATTGTCGAGGAATCTACCGGAACGTTGTTAGGTACGACCGAGGCGACACGGGCGTTTTTTGAGATCTATCCCGGAGCGATCTACCTGCACCAGGGCGAGCCGTATGTGGTGCGCCTGCTCGACACAAACGAGCATGTCGCCCTCGTCGGGCGGGGGAGCGACGAGTACTACACGGAGCCCCGCGAAGAGACCGACGTTCGGGTTATCGCCGAGGCCGAGACGCGCAGGCTCGGCGCGACCGAGCTGAGCTTCGGCCAGGTTGAAGTCACCAACTATATCACCGCATACCAGAGAAAATCCCCGGACGGCAAGGTCATCGGGATGGAAGAACTCGATCTGCCCCCGGTGCGTTTTGAAACCGAGGCGCTCTGGTTTACCGTCTCCGATGAGATCATCGATACACTCGGGCTCGATGGGCTTGCGCTCGCGGGTGGAATCCACGCCACCGAGCACGCGGCCATCGCCATGCTGCCCATGTTTGCGATGTGCGACCGCTGGGATATCGGCGGCGTCTCAACCCCCTACCACCCCCACACCGGACAGGCCACCATCTTCATCTACGACGGCTTCGAGGGCGGCATCGGTATCGCCCAGCGCGGCTTTTGGATTGCCGAAGAGCACTTGAAGACCGCGCTCGAAGTTATCCAAAACTGCCCCTGCCGGGACGGCTGTCCATCGTGCATCCAATCCCCCAAATGCGGCAACTGGAACGAGCCGTTGAATAAAAAAGCGGCGGTTGGGATATTAAAGCAAATTTTAAAGGGGACAAAACATATTCCCGCATCTAGTGCGAATGAATAGGCAAGTTATCATGCGCGTGCTCGTCAAAGCGGTGAAATTCTTCCCCGGAGGCACCTATCGGGTCAATGTGTATCGTGGCGTGTGATAGGTAGCTTAGATGATGCAGAAGCTGGTGCTGCGCCTCAACGGCGATTTCATGCGCCTTTTCAACGGAAAGGTTAGGATCGACCGCAATATTTACCTCAGCTCTCAGGCGGTGCCCCAGCCAACGCACTCGAACCTCAGTAATATCCTTTACACCGGCCACATGATTTGCAGCGTGCCTGATCTCATCGACCACTTCAGGATCGACCCCATCGAGAAGCCGTGAGAACACCGCCTTAGCCGAATCCCACACAATGCGGGCAATAGCAACCGTAATTAAGAGCCCGATAATGGGATCGGCAAGCGGATAGCCGAGGAGCACGCCGATTGCACCGAAGAGAACAGCTAAGCTTGTCAATCCGTCAACACGTGCATGGTAGCCGTCGGCGATAAGGGCGGCGCTGCCGATCTCTTTGCCAACCCTGATGCGAAAGAGAGCAACCACCTCATTTCCGAGAAATCCGACAAGAGAGGCGATAACGATTGCCCACACATGGCTTACCGTTTGCGGATGAAGGAGTCTGTTGGTGGATTCATACCCGGCAACAATGGCGCTCACTAAAATAATAAAAACGATGGTAACTCCTGCCAAATCCTCAACCCGTCCATAGCCGTAGGTGTAGCGCTTTGTCGGCTTTAATCTCTCAAGCGCAAAGGCAATCCAAAGCGGTATTGCGGTAGCCGCATCACCAAAATTGTGAATCGTGTCAGCCAGAAGGGCAACGCTTCCAGAAAACAACACAACGATGATCTGGAATATGGCAGTGATGGATAACCCGACAAACGACCACTTTATCGCCCAGATGCCCCTAGCGGTAGTGTAGATAGTAGGATCGACTGCGCCGTGAGTATGCCCGTGAGCGCCGTGGGCATACTCACGGCCGTGCGAGTGGTTTTTATTGAACATAAGTTACCTCGTCGGTTATCGTGATGATTCTATTCTACCTCATCATTTTCTGCAACTGAAGGTTGGTAAGTGCTAACATATGATCCACAGACTGGTCAACACGTAGGTGATGTTTGGATCGATTCGAAGAATGGTGAGATTATTGGCGGAAATCAGGTTAGGTAATTTGCGACGTAAACAGCGAAAGGTGATCACTTTCTCTGTTATTGCTTTGCTTCTATTAATAATGGCCGGTTGCCAGAAAAATACTTCGAGAGTGAGACATGATTCTACTATTAAGAGATCTGAGCAACCGACCGCAACATTCAAGCTTGCACATAAACTTTACAATGTTATGGCGAGTGCGGATAGTGTTGGGTTTTATAATGCTGAATTGAGCAAGCCCAAATTACTTACAGTTGTAATGCGAAGCGATAAAAGATTTGAGGAACTAAACAAGGATTTTCTCTTAGCAAAAGATTACCCAGATGGGCCAAATAGGTGTATTCCGACTTTGTTGCTTAAATGGGAAAAAGATGGAAATCCAATATACTTTTCTCGCTTCGTCCCCTCGCAGTAGCGTTTGTGGGAATGTGGTAAAGTTCCTACGGGGGCATCTTGCGTATTCCGGCGATTTCGGCCACTTTCGGAGCAAAGCGACGCTGGCAACTTCAATGATTTACAAGTGGACGCAATCAAGTCAAGTTTTCGGTATTTTTTCGCATGGATCCCCCTCTCATATCAATCTTGTAGGCGTTGTGCACCAGCCGATCCAGAATAGCATCTGCGATAGTTGGACTGCCGACTACATCATGCCACTTATTAACCGGCATCTTAAGATACGACTATCGTTGAGCGCATCTTGTACCGATCTTCTACGACCTCCAAGATGCCTCTTCTTTCCGGCTCTGAAAGAGCGTTTATGCCCCAGTCGTCTATGGCTAGAACTGAAGTTTTGGCCAGCTTGTTTAAAAGCTTTACGTAAGATCCATCGGCCCTTGCAATCTTTAACTCGGACAAAAGCCTAGGGGCACGGTAGTAGAATTGTAGTTGCTCCTTGCACATATCAAGAATATTTGATATGGTAATGGTATGGTTGATAATGTAAGAATTGCCAAGGCGTTAAGCGACCCTATTCGCTACCAAATTATGATGATGCTGGTTCACGGCGAGGCCAAATGCTGTAAGGTGACCAGTGAAGATGGTGAGCGTGTAGGCCTGTGTAACTGTGAAATAATGACGGAATTAGGCCTTATTCAGTCGCGGGTTTCTTATCATATGAAAGAACTGGTTGATGCTGGTTTGGTGATCGAGGAACCCAGGGGCAAGTGGAAGCATTACTTTATTAACACCGAAACAGTACGAGCTTTTATGGAACAGCTAAATCAAGACCTTGGCGAGAGTTAAAATTTTTGGGCAAATATATCAAAATATTTTGATAGGAAGATTACTAGGAGGGTTAATATGAGCGAGGACATTAGAGAGGTGGTTCGGCAAAAGTACGCCCGGGCTATTACACAAAAGACGAGCTGTTGCGGTGCCGGTTCAACCGGTTGTTGTGGCGGGTCGCCAGACCAGACGACTGATATCATCACCAAAGATTTGTATCGGATAGAGGAGATAGCCGGGTTGCCTGAGGATGCGGTAGCCGCCTCATTGGGGTGTGGTAATCCAACAGCGCTGGCCGAATTATTTTCCGGGGAAGTGGTGCTGGATCTGGGCAGCGGTGCCGGACTGGATGTTTTGCTGTCGGCAAAGAGGGTTGGCCCTACCGGCAAAGCCTACGGCCTGGATATGACCGATGAGATGTTGGCCGAAGCCAAGGCAAATCAGGCCCGGGCGGGCATTAACAATGTGGAGTTTTTAAAAGGTCATATCGAGGATATTCCGCTACCCGATAATGCGGTGGATGTAATCATCTCCAACTGTGTTATCAACCTCTCGCCTGATAAGGACCGGGTTTTAAAGGAGGCTTATCGGGTACTGAAACCCGGCGGCCGTCTGGCAGTTTCCGATATCGTCTTAACCAGACCCTTGCCCGAGAAAGTCCAACAGGACTTAAATGCCTGGGCCGGCTGCATAGCCGGGGCGCTCTTGGATCAGGAGTATCGAGACAAGCTGGCGACAGTCGGTTTTGTTAACATTAGCGTTGAGACTACACGGGAATATGACCTTACCGACTCGCAAGCGAATGGTTTCTCCCTGGATTTATCCGAGGCCGAACTCTTACAAATTAATGGATCGATAATCAGCGCATTTATCCGTGCAAAAAAAGCCGATCGATAGCTGTTATTTGCCTCTCTTGAAGTGCGATAAAGGATTTCTTTAACCCATCATCGTTATTAATGAGAGAATTTAACTCGCGATAGAAGAACCGGTAATCCCACTTGTGGACGAGAGATATGAATTGGCCATAAATTGGCCAAGCATCATAATGCATGCGCACCTATTATTAAGCCTTGTTTTCTGTGCTAACTGGAGGATTTGATGCAAACCTACATCTCGGTAATCGGCCTTGGAGCTGAAAATGAAGAACTTAACGATGTCGCTTACGAAGTCGGGCGCCTTGTGGCCGAGCGTGGTGCGATTGTCGTCTGCGGCGGGCTTGGCGGGGTGATGAATGCGGTCGCCCAGGGAGCGAAAGAGGCGGGCGGGACAACTGTTGGCATCCTGCCGGGGCCGGATCGGCGCGGGGCATCGGAGTACCTGGACATCGCCATACCGACAGATATGGCCCATGCACGAAATGCGCTGGTGGTGCGCTCGGGTGATGCGGTGATCGCAATCGGCGCGGGCTACGGGACGCTCTCGGAGATCGGCCTTGCCTTAAAGATGGGCAAACCGGTCGTCGGGCTGAAATCATGGACGCTCTATCGCGAAGGCAAGCAAGATACCGGCATCATTGCCGCTGAGACTGCTGATAAAGCAGTGGAATTGGCTTTCAAGGCGATAAAAGCCTAGAAGCTGTCAGCTTTCAGCTTTCAGCTAAACCATCATCAATAGTAAGCTTTATCTAAGCTTAGACACTCTTACTTCTAATAATACTTACTGCTCTCTAGATTCTTCACTTCGTTCAGAATGACATCTAGCGCTCGTAGGGGCCGAGCTTGTCTCGGCCCTCCTCGACATAGCACACCCGTCTAGGTGGAGACAAACTCCGCCTCTACATTGATAATTTCATTAGTTACTGCACTACTATTTTTAGCTTCATGCTGCCTACCAGAACCCACTTTCTAGACCCCTACTAATTCGACATTCGCAATTCGTAATTCTTCTGGATACGCGCTGGCACAAGTATTGACGCTCCTGACGGGGTAACTTAACATAGTAAGGGTCTGTCTGCACAGTAATCTTATGCAGTGATTACACAGCGATAAGCGTAATACGCCAGACGAAATTTTTAATAGCCTTAGCGGGGGCAAGGCGTTAAAGGGGGATGATATTGTAATGGGAATGTTGGACAAAAGTTGTAAGGATTTTCTGGATGTACTGGCATCCAAAGAGGCCGTGCCGGGCGGCGGCGGCGCGGCGGCGGCCGGCGGCGCTATCGGTATGGCGCTCTCGAATATGGTCGGCAATCTGACCGTAGGTAAAAAGAAATATGCGGAGGTAGAGGACGAGGTCAAAGACTTGCTCGACAAGGGCTACAAAGTAATGGCCGAACTCGAGACGCTGGTCGATCGCGATGCCGAGGTCTTTGAGCCCCTTTCTAAAGCATACGGAATGCCGAAGGAAACTGAAGAGCAGCAGCAGGCAAAGGCCGATGCGCTTGAGAAATATTCCAAAGAGGCCTGTTCGGTGCCGATGGAGATCATGCGTAAATCCTACGAGGGTATTCAAATCCACAACCGCATGGGCCAGATCGGAAGCATGCTTGCCATCTCGGATGTGGGCTGCGGCGTCGTGTTCTTGAAATCCGCGTTGATCAGCGGTATGTTAAACGTCGTCATCAACCTTAACACGATTAAGGACCAGGACTTTGTAAGTTCGACACGCAACGAGATGAACCGGCTCTTAAGCGACGGCTCCAAGCTGGCCGACGAGACCCTGCAGTTGGTCCTCGACAAATTAACCAAATAAGCAAAAATAAGCTTAAGTAATTAAGCTTAAGTAATAGCACGTAAGGGGGAGATTGAATTGGCGGAAAGACTGGCGGGAAAAGCCGTTGCCGACGCCATAAAGGAAGACCTGAGCAAGAAGATCGAAGAGCTCAAAAGCAAGGGTATCACGCCCAAACTCGGTATCGTGCGCGTGGGAGCGCGCCCGGACGACCTCTTTTATGAGGGCGGCGCCAAGAAGACCTGCGAGGCCGTCGGTATGCAGTACGAGGTATTTAAGTACCCGGAAGACATCGACCAGGCGAACTTTGAAAAAGCGGTTATCGAGGTCGGCGCGAACCGGAGCATTAACGGCATTTTGATGTTCGCCCCGCTTCCGAAGCATTTGGATGAGCGCAAAATCCGCTCGCTTATCCCTGTTGAAAAAGATGTCGATTCCATGAATCTCGATAGTGCGGCCAAGGTTTTTGCCGACGACCCGACCGGTTTTGCACCGTGTACGCCGGCCGCTTGCATGGAAATTTTGAAGTTTTACGATATCCCGCTTAAAGGGAAAAGGGCCGTTGTGCTCGGCCGTTCGCTTGTTGTCGGCAAGCCGGTTGCCATGTTGCTCCTGCGCGAGCACGCCACGGTTACCATCTGCCACTCCAGAACCGAGAACCTGCCCGAGGTATGCCGGGAAGCTGAAATCCTGGTTACCGCCGTCGGGAAGGCCAAGATGGTCAAGGGTAATTTTGTGAAGGCCGGGCAGACGGTTATCGATGTCGGCATCAACGAAGACCCGGACAACCCCGGTAAGTTTGTCGGCGATGTCGATTACGAGCAGGTCGAGCCGATCGTTGAGAAAATCACACCGGTTCCGGGCGGCGTAGGCTCGGTTACCACCGCGGTTCTTTGCAAACACACCGTTATGGCCTGTGAAATGCAGAACAACCTGGTGATGGTATAGTACTTTTTGCTATTATTTTAGCGATTGCAGCAGATTTTAGCTCGTCCGCAGGTCATCCCCTGTAATTAATGGTTTAGGAATGGGTAAAATCTAGTAGTCGCAAGCTTTCATGCCTGGTCAGAGGCTTGTCGGTTATTTCAACTTGTATCGAAATAACCTTGTTGAAAGGGGCGGTTAGTGATACGATTTCTTAGTAGATGAGAGGGTTCTTGAAGAGTTGAGGGGGGGCTTGTATGAGAACCAGTATCGATTTACATAATTATTTGCAATCTCTTGAGGTTCCACATGAGATCAGCCTGGTGGAGATGCCTGCACGAACGGCGGCGATGGCGGCCGCCTCACTTGGGCTCGACCAGTCTGAAATCGGTAAGACGTTGATTGTCGAAGCCGATGGAAACCCGCTGGTGGTCATGATACCCGGTAGCCGGCGCCTGGATGTGCGCAAGCTCAAGGCCATCACCGGCGCAAGCAGGATCAAGCTCGTTGAGCCGCAGGATGCGGTAAGCCTCACCGGCTATATCTTGGGCAGTATCCCGCCCCTTGCACATGCCAACGAAATGCCGGTTTACATTGATTTACGACTTCTTTCCATCCCCATTATCTATACCTGCGGTGGGCAGACAAATGCCGTGTTAAAGATCAAACCCACAGACCTCATATCCGCCGGAAACGCTCAAATCGTCGACATTGCAGACGACGGCCGGGTATAATCTTTTCTTGTGACTGAGTAGCTCATATATTATTATAAAATTGTCCCTGACGATTTTATAGAGCAATAGAGCTTGTATGGCTCATGGAATATAGATAAGCGCAGGTATGCGCTAAGCGATGACATTGCGATCTATTGTTCTAGCGTTCCATTGCTCCACGGTTTTGCTTAGCTGGCCAATATGTGGCATGAGGCATACACAACGGCCTGGCAAATTGAAAATAGCTTATTACTCTACTATTCGCACCAGCCGATTCATAGTCCTTTCCTACCACCTTATGGCGTTGTTTGCGAAGCAAGGTTTATTGGATTTTAACAATGAGCATATTATCCGTACCTGAGGGACTCTGCAAAGAATGCTATGCCTGCATACGTGCGTGTCCCGTTAAAGCGATAAAAATGGCCGACAGCCAGATAGAAATTTTAGACGAGCGCTGCATCTACTGCGGGCGCTGTGTTGCGGCTTGCTCCAAGGGGTCTATTGAGCTTGGACCAGATATTGAAAAGGCCTTTGCGCTGCTTTCCTCAAGTAGAAGAACCATAGCGGTTCTTGCCCCCGAGTATCTTGCATCGTTTTATCCCATGACACAGGAGCAGCTGGCCTTCTTAATCGAGTGGGCCGGGTTTTACGGATACGAGGACACCGTGCTTGCCGATGAGATGGTCGCACGGCAGTATCTTCGCTACTTCTCTATCGAACGGGACTTTCCGGTACTACGCTCGACTTGCCCGGCGGTAACCACCTGGGTTGAGAAGTATTACTCCGCTTTGACCGGCTATTTGGCGCCGATCGCCTCGCCGATGGTTACGCAGGCCAATCTTATCAAACACATTTACGGGCCCGATGTGGCCGTGGTCTACGCGACACCATGTATTGCGGCTAAGTATGAAGCCAAAAACAGTAATTCAGCCGATGCGGTTCTTACCTTTAAGGAATTCAAGCAGCTCTTGAGGATACGTTTTGCAGGATCGGAGAATGAGCTTCGCCTGGAAGAGAGCCCAAAACCCGAGGTGAGGCGACGTTACTCGGTTTCCGGGGGTTTCCCGCGCCCGACGATCGCCCAGTATAATATGCTTGATCCCAACCTTATGGTCGTGCGGGGTGTCCGCAACCTGGATAGCCTGGCAAGCGCACTTCTTTCCGGGGATATCAAGGCCAAGTTTATCGACATGTTGGCCTGCCAGGGATGTATCGACGGCCCTGGTATCGACACCAACTTAGGGATCCATGTGCGCAAGCACGTCATCGAGCAGTCGTACCAGAATCGTCTGGTGAAAGCATCCGAGCAACTTACCTTCGACCAGGTCGAGCCGTACTTACCCAAGATCGACACCTTTAAGGCGTTCTCGAACAAACAAGTCGACCTTCCCATGCCGAGCGAGCAGGCCATCCAGGAGATTCTCGCCGAGGGCGAGAAGTTCACGGTAGAAGACGAGCTTAACTGCGGCGCTTGCGGGTATCGGACCTGCCGCGAGCAGGCGGTCGCCATCTACCAGGGAATCGCCGATTGGAACATGTGCTTCCCATTCCAGCGGAAAGTCTACAACCGAATAATATCCCAGCTCAAAGAGACCGCCGTGACCGATGGATTGACCGGGCTTTATAACCATAAGAGTTTCCTGGAACGGCTCTCGGTCGAGTTCAATCGTGCAGAACGCTATGGCTCGGAGCTTTCGCTCATCATGATCGACGTAGATAAGTTTAAGGATATCAATGACACCTACGGGCACGTAACCGGTGACTCGGTGCTTAAGACCATCGCCGGCATGCTCAAAGCCAACCTGCGCCAATCCGACCTTGCCGCGCGCTACGGCGGGGATGAGTTTGCGCTTATCCTCCCCGAAACCAGTGTTGAGAAGGCATACAAGGTTGGGGAGAAGCTGCGCCACAGGGTCGAGACGAACCCCATCCTGCTGAACCCCGACCTTAATATCTCCACTACCTTAAGCATCGGGGTAAGTTCATACGTATCCTCGATGTCCGAACCTTTGGGCTTATTAAGAAAAGCGGATGAGGCGCTTTACCTAGCAAAAGAAGCAGGCCGCAACAAGACCGTGGCCATCGCGGACGTTCCCGCCGAGTAAATCCGTTAAAATGAGCATATCCAAGGACTAAAGTTTTAGCTATAATCTATCTTAATTGAGCGCAACAACAGGTAAAATTTTCCTGTTAGTATTACTAATACGGGTGGGAGCACGTGTTTGATCTGAGGAAATGGGATGAAAACTACGTCAATAATTTCTACTACATCCTAGGCAGCATCGTCTTTGGAAGTCTGCTTGCCCTTGCGGTCATTTACTTGAACACAGATCTCTTCGGGATGCGCGTCAGCTTGTTTTTCTTCTTGCTTTTGGCGGTACCTTCAATCGCGATGGTCTTTGCGGCGCTCACCATTTTTCGGCTGGCGAGCCAGGCCGAGCATAGCAAGGCCAAGCAATCCTACCAGATACTTGAGATTACGCGACGGACACTGCCGTATTTAAGGAAAGGCCTGAACGCCGAGTCGGCTTCGGAAGTTATCAATATCATCCACAGGCAGACCGATGCGGTTGCGGTCTCGATTACGGACCGCACGACGATCCTCGGGTTCAGGGGTGTCGGCGAAGACCATCACCTGGTTGGAAAGCCCATTCTCACGCGCGCCACAAAGGACTCGATCGAGACCGACACGACGCGCGTCCTCGGTTCAAAGGCCGAGATCGGTTGCCCGATGGTCAACTGTAAGCTTAAAGCAGCGGTTGTCGTTCCTCTCGAGAAGACGGGGAAAGCTGTGGGCTCACTTAAGTTTTATTACGACAATCCTAAAAAGCTTACCGAGAGTAGAATAGCGGTGGCAGAAGGATTGGGCCAGCTGTTGAGTACACAGATTGAACTCTCAGAGCTTGAGCGCCAAAGAGAACTTACCTATCACGCGGAGCTGCGGGCGCTGCAAGCGCAGATCAACCCGCACTTTCTTTTTAATACGCTGAACACGATAACGGCGTTTATCCGCACCGACCCGCGGAAGGCGCGTAAACTCCTCGTGCAGTTTTCCGATTTTTTTCGCAAATCGCTTGAGTGGAAGGACGTCTTTATTACACTTGCCCAGGAGCTTGACTACATTGCAAACTATCTGGTGCTTGAGAAGGCGCGCTTCGGCGATCGCCTTGATATCAGCTTCGATATCGACAACGACGCCCAGGAGTGCATCCTCCCGGCGCTCACGATACAGCCGCTTGTCGAGAACGCGGTAAAACACGGGTTCTGTGAGGAGCGCGAACTTGAGATTAGTATCATCGCGCGGCTTGCCGATAATAATATGCAGATAACGGTTGCCGACAACGGCCGTGGAATTTCTGAAGAAGACCTAGACCAAGTCATAAAATTTGGTTATGGTAAGGGTAGTGGGATAGGACTGAGCAACGTAAATGAGCGACTTCGCAGCATATATGGTGAGGACTACCAAGTTAAGATCGAAAGCACGCTGGGTGTGGGCACCCGGGCGCTTTTAAATATCCCGATTTCCAGGAGTAAAGAGAATGAGACAGCTTAAAACCCTGATTGTTGATGATGAGGCACCGGCGCGTTCTGAGCTAAGGTACTTGCTTGAGAGGATTCCAAACGTGCAAATAATCGGCGAGGCAACCAACTCGACGGAGGCGCTTGAGCTTATCAAGGCGCTTAACTATGACCTCATCCTCATCGATATCCAGATGCCGGGCCTGAGCGGACTCGACGTGGTCACGGCGATAAAAGAGCTGCCCAATGTGCCGGCAGTCGTTTTTGTTACCGCCTATGGTGAGTACGCGGTCAAAGCGTTTGAGCTGGATGCTGTCGATTATCTGATGAAGCCGATCGACGAGGAGCGCCTTACGCATACCATCGACAAGGTCGACAAAAGGCTCTCGGGCGTGCAGCCTGCTGCGGTGGTCAAACAGGACGTCCGGCAAGAAAAATCTGTTATAGATATCGAGAGAATTCCGGTTGAGAGCAAGGGAAAGACGCTGCTTCTGCCCATGCGCGATATCGTCTATATCTCCAGCCGCAACGACATCGTTTTCGTGCATACGGCGGATAACACTTTTATTACCCGCTTTACGTTAAAGACCCTTGAGGAGCGCCTGGCCAGCAAGTCGTTTTTACGGGTGCACCGGGGCTATATCGTGAACCTGCGCCATGTCATCGAGATCGTTCCGATGTATGGGCGAAGCTACGTCCTTAAGGTTCGGTGCAACCAGCAAAACGAGATCCCAGTTAGCCGCCGTCGCGGCCAGCAGCTCAAAGCGATGCTCGGTATGTAGTGCAAGACCTCCCACAACAGCAACGGTGTACCATTACGTGTACCGTTTAACCCAGAATTAACACGTTCACGGTTAAAATGCTACCTTCACGGGCTCAAAATTGCTGTCAATCCCTTTGAGGCATATAATTAAGTATTTATACAGTGTTTTCTTGACGAGGATGTTTGGTATTCAATCTACCTTCCGACCGAGAGGCTAGGGGGTTTTAGTTTGAGCGGGGCACAATCACGCAAACAACAAGGAGGTTCTATGGGAACGACAGAGAAGGTCTACAATCCGAGGTCGATGGATCCAACCAAGAATAAGGATTGGCAGATTGCCGCAGAAGCAATGAAGTATCTACCTACTCCTGAGGAATGGATCGATAAGCTTGGCATACTTAAGGAAGAAATGATTCCTTTTGGTAAGACCCCCAAGCTCGACTTTCTGAAAATAATGGACCGTTTAAAAGACAAACCGGACGGCAAGTACATCGAGGTAACAGCTATTACGCCAACCCCTCTGGGTGAAGGCAAGACCACAGTT
>PFFU01000179.1:22988-25808 GCA_002783345.1 Candidatus Aquicultor secundus | reverse complement strand
CTGTGAGGGCGACAAATCTGGAAGATAATGGCTCTACGGAGCCATTATCTGTTTTAGGTGCGCCCGGCACTATCCCAACACGTAGAATTTGTCCTCAAGGCTTAATTTTCAATGCCTTGATTGCAACTATCGTGCCCGCATAGCGCTCGATAATATTCTAAGAAGCCAAACTTGCAATATAGGTATGTGTTATTTATAGTATAAGGCATAGCAAATTATGGCATGGCTATATGACAAGCACGTCGTGCTCACTATGAAAGGAGATTGTATGGTAAGGGGAAAATATGTATTAGCCGTTCTATTAGTAATGCTTATGTCTGGCATATCGTTGTTTGGATGCACGCGGGTTTCAAAGCAGACCTCTCAAAGTTCGATAGATGTTAAATCGAAGTATTTCTCTTCAGAGAAGGTAATGCCAAAGGCAAGAAGGGCGAGAGTCACCTTCAGGGTGGACGTTGGGTCATTTAAAGGAGCGAAGAAAGTACGGATGTGGCTGCCGTATCCGGTATCCAACAAGCATCAAGCAATCACTAATGTAGGTATTAGCGGAAATTATGCTAATAGCGGCATCTATAGTGATGGCAAGCTTAAGAACATGATGCTGTATACTGAATGGACAAACCCGCAAGTTGTTCCCGATATCTCGTTCTCATTCGATGTAAAAAGAAGTGAAATTATCAAAAAAGACTTTCCTGACAGCGAGGAAACCTCGATCGATCCTGATATAAAGGATTATCTAATGCCATCCGGTCTGGTGCCAACGGATGGGGCGGTTAAAGAAACTGCCGAGAAAATAGCGGAAGGTAAAACTTCAGCCCTGGCAAAATCGGAAGCCGTATATGATTATCTCGTCGAGAATTACAAGAGGGATGATACTGTGAAAGGCTGTGGGCAAGGGGATGTTTGCGGTCTGTTAAATAGTAAAAAAGGTAAATGCGCCGACATACATTCAGTGTACGTTGCTCTTTCCAGAAGCGTTGGAGTTCCTGCAAGAGAGATATTCGGAATCAGGATACCTAAAGAATCGGAAGGCGACATGACAAAAGCATACCACTGCATAGCCGAATTCTATATGCCGGGTTATGGCTGGGTACCGGTGGATGCCTCTGATGTCTTAAAACTAATGCTAAAAGAGAACTTGAAGCTGGATGACCCAAAGGTTAAGGATGCTCGCTCTTACTTCTTTGGGACCCAGACTGCGAATTACGTTGAATTTGGAACCGGACGAGATATAACCCTTAATCCACCGCAAGAAGCAGGGAAGCTCAATTATTTCATGTATCCCTATGTTGAAGTTGATGGGAAAGCTCTTGATTATCTGTCGCAGAAGGATTTCAAATATACAGTTATCTATAAAGAGTTATAGAAAGATGCGTTGAGCAAGTATTCCCAGCACAATGCCCTAAATTTGGTAAAGGGATTTAAGTCGCATACAGAAAGCCGTAAACTTGACGGCCCAACCAGGATGTTATATATTCTGTAACTATAAAATCACATACTCGCCAATATCTAGGTGCCCGATTAAAGGGAGAATAGGGAAGCCGGTGAAATTCCGGCGTGGGCCCGCCGCTGTGACGGAGGACGAAACCTGTAAAATATCCACCATCCAGGAAAAATTAGCTGGATGGGAAGGTGCAGGCGCTAGGATGATCCCGAAGCCAGAAGACCTGCCTAGATATGCCGATAAATCTTTCGTCCGCCAAAGATACGGCAACTGGGGACTTATCTGGTCGATAACCTCAAGTCAAAAAGGCTTGAGGTTTTTTGTATTTTTTAGCGTTATGTTCTTCGGCGCTATGCACACGAGAGAATATGGAGATAAATATGAGAACGCAACTTGAATTGGCAAGAGAAGGCGACATTAGCGAGGAAATGCGCGAGATATCCAGGAATGAGAATATTGAACCGGATATTATTCGCAACCGGGTGGCAAACGGCACGATTGTCATAATTGGTGGGCGGAGGCATGGTTCAATCCCAGTTGGTGTCGGAGAGGGCCTTACGAGTAAGGTAAATGCGAGTATAGGCACATCAACCGATATCAATGATATCGATTTTGAGGTTAGAAAAGCACTAGCCGCGCAGGAAAGCGGTGCAGATACCTTGATGGAGTTAAGCGTTGGCGGCGATTTGGATTTGGTCCGGCGAGAAGTTATCGCAGCGACTTCTTTACCCGTGGGCACCGTCCCCCTATATCAGGCTTTCAGCGAAGCAATCGATCGCTATGGTGACCCAAATAAGCTGACCGAGGAATTGCTATTCGAGGTTCTTGAGCGCCAGTGTACAGATGGAGTTGCATTTATGGCCGTTCACTGTGGAATCAACCTTTATGCAATTGAGCGACTTAACAAGCAGGGATATCGCTTTGGGGGACTGGTCTCAAAAGGTGGAGCATTAATGGTCGGCTGGATGCTCGCCAATGAAAAGGAAAATCCGCTCTATGAAAAGTTTGACAGGGTTGTTGAGATTCTTAGAAAATATGATACCTGCTTAAGCCTTGGAAACGGTTTACGTGCCGGGGCCATCGCCGATTCGCTTGATCGGGCGCAAATACAAGAGCTAGTTATAAACTGCGAGATTGCAGAGGCTGCACGTGGCATGGGCTGCCAAGTAATGGTAGAGGGCCCAGGGCATGTGCCGCTTGATGAGATCGAGACCAGCATAATCCTTGAGAAAAAGATGTCAGGCGGGGCTCCCTATTATATGCTCGGTCCCCTGGTTACTGATGTTGGAGCCGGCTACGATCATATTACTGCGGCAATTGGCATCGCATCATCAAGTCGTTATGGCCCTGAAGAGCTATTTCTGCTTCCAATCGGT
>PFFU01000179.1:0-22951 GCA_002783345.1 Candidatus Aquicultor secundus | reverse complement strand
AAATAGTAATTTTATAAAGTTTTTGGGTACTGCGGGTGGCCGTTTTGTTGTAGCTAAGCAACTAAGATCTTCGGCGGGAACCTTTATCAGTATTAAAGGCAAAAACATAATGCTGGATCCCGGCCCCGGCACGCTTGTAAGGTGTGCTAAATCGAGGCCGCCTATAGATGTGAGTAAGATTGATGCAATTATTCTCACGCATGCACACCTAGATCACTCAAACGACATCAATGTGCTTATCGATGCAATAACGGAGGGCGGGCTAAAAAAGCGGGGAGTTTTATTCGCGCCGGGTGATTGCCTTAGTGGTGACGATGCAGTTGTGTTGAAGTATCTAAGGGATTACCTGCAAGAGATCACCATATTAAGGGCAAGTTCAGAATATCGTGTAGACGAAGAAGTAGCTTTCAAGACCTCTATTAAGCATAAGCATGGGGTTGAAACTTATGGAATTAAGTTCGATATAGACGGGTTCAAAATATCGTTCATGGTTGATACCAAATACTTCGCTGAACTTATAGACGATTACGCCGGTTCGGATATCCTTATATTAAATGTTGTTATGGATAAACGCCACCCGGAGTACGGTAACGTACTGCACCTTTATTATGACGACGCGGCTAATATCATCAAAGCAATAAGGCCGCAAAAAGCGGTGCTGACTCACTTTGGCATGACGATGCTCAAAGCAAAACCCTGGGAGCTGGTAAGGGAATTATCTGATAAATTAGGCGTCAATGTTATCGCCGCTTCCGATGGCATGAGGATAGAGCTGGTATAAGATATGTTCGTGTGCGACTAGGTTTTGAATTTGAGCGATTATTTAGCAAGGCTTGCAGCCTTGCTTGACATTTTACGCGTTGCTTATTAAGGTAGTAAGGTAGGAAAAAAAGAATAGGTATGTGCGGGAGCTACTGTTAGTAGCTGAGAGGCCGGGTAAACCCGGCGACCGTCTGAACCTGATCTGGGCAATTCCAGCGAAGGGAACGTGTTAGGTTTAAAGACCGTATCGTTTTGCTGGTACGGTTTTTTTGTTTGCCGATGTTTGCCGAGAAAGCTTCAAAACGTACCGAGGTCGATTAAAGGAGACAACAAAAGGTGGAAGGAAAAACAATTTTTGCCCCAGTAGGAGAAGCTTCTGTAACAAGGGCTATCGTCGGTGAGTTTTTGGGTGAGTTTTTAGATTATGTTGAAAGCGATGTGATTGTAGTTGGGGCTGGGCCGAGCGGGCTGATGGCGGCCATGGACATGGCCAACTCTGGCTTAAAGGTTGTCGTAATAGAAAGCAATAATTACTTAGGTGGCGGTTTTTGGGCCGGTGGGTACTTGATGAACAAGGTTACGTTCAGAGCACCGTCTGAAGAAATACTAGAAGAACTAGGCATACCGTACAAGGAAATAGAGCCCGGTCATTTTGTATCCGACTCACCGCATGCATGTTCCAGGTTAATTGCGGCCGCTTGCGATGCCGGGGCAAAAATAATAAATACAACACGCGTGGAAGACCTGGTAGTGCGCGATGATGCAGTGCGTGGCGTTGTTATGAACTGGAGTGCGGTATCGTACATGCCAAAAGCGATTGGTTGTGTAGACCCGGTTGCTATGGAATCGAGGGTTGTGATTGATGCTACCGGGCATCATTCGAGCATAGTGGGCTATTTAGAGAAGCGCGGCATTTTGACTATGCCGGGCGAGGCAAACATGTGGGTTGAGAGATCAGAAGATGGAGTAGTAGAAAAAACGGGCTTTGTCTACCCCGGTCTACTTGTAGCGGGCATGGCGGTTGCAACGGTTTACGGTTTACCTAGGATGGGCCCGACCTTTGGAGGAATGCTTCTATCGGGTCGAAAAGCTGCAAAAACAGCCATCGAGTCATTAGAGCTAATGAAATCGCCAAAGGCATAGAAATCATAAGGTTGAACATTCTTTTTTCCGCTTAATAAATCTTGTTCCCCTAGGACTTGTATGCTAATTTTATAACGGTATGAAATTAAACTTGATTCCAAAAAACGAAATCTACTTTGCGCTATTCAACAAAGCATCGGAAAATCTAGCCGAAGCCGCTACCCTCTTATGCGAAAGTTTCCGATATCCGGAAAAAGCGGCCGAATATTCCAAAGCCATAAATGATCTCGAGCATAAGGGCGATGAAATAGTTACCGAGATCAGCGGACAGCTTGAGAAAACTTTTGTCACCCCGTTTGACTCAGAAGATATTCACGAGTTAAACAGTACAATCGATTCGATTTTGGATTCGGTTGACTCGATCTCAGAGAGAATCAACCTTTATAATGTCAAAGCGATTCCTAAGGCTGCCATAGAATTGGCGCAGGAGATAACAAATTCGAGCAAACTCCTAGCCAGTCTAACCGGCTGCCTCAAAAAAATGCATTGCGACCATAAGCTGACAGTAGAAATAAAAAACAGCGAGCAGGCTGCAGATAAGATTTTTAGAAAGGCCATAGCCGCCCTTTTTGTAAACGGTGCGGATGTTCTTGAGGTCATAAAATGGAAAGACATCTACGAAGGTCTGGAGGATACCGTCGATTTTTGCCACGAGGCCGCCATAATGATCGAAGGAATCATTCTGAAACATGCCTAGCCTGCTAATTGTTGTTTTAATAATTGCCGTCGCTTTGGTATTTGATTTTATCAACGGCTTTCATGACGCGGCCAATTCAATTGCCACCGTAGTCGCCACCAGAGTACTCACCCCACGACTTGCGGTTATCTGGGCCGCGTTCTTCAATTTTGTTGCGGTCTTCGTGTTTGGTCTTCATGTCGCCACAACGGTTGGCAAAGGGATTGTAATGCCGACCGTGATCGATAACACGATTATTGCCAGTGCATTAATCGGAGCCGTGGTCTGGGGCATTATTACCTGGTGGAAGGGTATTCCTTCAAGCTCTTCCCATGCGCTTATCGGAGGGCTGATAGGGGCGGCTTTGGTCAAAGCGGGGCCGTCCGCGTTGGTGTTTTCCGGGATCAATAAGACATTGCTATTCATTGTCATATCACCGTTGATCGGCTTTATACTTGCCGTTTTATTTACAAACATACTGTTCTCCGCACTAAGAAACGTTAATACGGAAAGAGCAAATCGATTTTTTAGGAAAGCCCAGCTATTTTCAGCCGCGGCGTATAGCTTAGGACACGGCGGAAACGATGCTCAAAAGACGATCGGTATTATAAGCGCCCTTTTGTTTTCGGCCGGATACCTTAAAGGTTCGTTTTACATTCCGTTATGGGTTATCCTTATCTCTTACTCTGCCATGGCAATCGGAACTCTTTTAGGCGGTTTTAAAATCGTAAAAACGATGGGCTCAAAGCTAACCAAATTAAAACCTGCAGACGGTTTCATCGCCGAAACCGCAGGCGCCGCAACCTTGTTCTTTGCGTCATCTTTAGGTGTTCCCGTATCTACAACGCACACGATATCCGGCTCGATTGTCGGTGTCGGCTCTACCAAACGATTTAAAGCCGTAAGATGGCCCTTGGCCTCACGCATTGTTTGGGCCTGGATATTTACTATCCCCGCATCTGCTATAATCGCCGCTTTGACGGTACATGTAATCCAAGTTTTCTAAACACCACTTTTGTGTGCTTGCTCTTGAGAATGCCCGAATATACTCTACCGAGCGAAATATTGCCGACACGCGATTGTTCCTGACGACAGTCAACCGTGTATTTATAAGGCAGGTACTGGTATCATAATATAGTCCCATCAAATATGGGGTTACTTGCGCCCTTGTTCTGGTCAAAGAAAGGTGTTTTAGCTATTGACAATATACCCTACGGGGTATAAGATCGTATTAATTTTACGTTATTTCGAATTATCGATTGATGGTCTAGCCACACTAAACCTTGCAGCTTTTACAGTACATACTTTGTAGCAATAAATAATAAGTTTATAGCGAAAAGGAAGGAGCGACAGGAATGAAGTTTGCGGTACTGGTCCAGGAAGGACCTTATCACCACCAGTCGTCCGATAGCGCCTACCAGTTTGTAACGGCTGCTATGGACAAGAGGCATGAGATTATCGGCGTATTTTTCTATCACGACGGCGTAATCAACTCATCAAAACTAGCGGATATCCAGGCCGACGATCGAAACATTACGAAAAGATGGTCGGAAGTCGGCGAGAAGGGTGTAGACCTGGTTGTCTGCATCGCAGCCGCCAAGCGCAGGGGCATAAACGACGACGTACTCGCCCCGGGATTTAGGATTTCAGGTCTCGGTCAGCTAACTGAAATGGCAATTAAGTCGGATAGACTTGTCACGTTCGGAGCTTAAGGAAAGGGTGTGAACTAAGTGAGTGATGTAAGTAAGATTATGTTCGTTATGCGTAAGGCACCCTATGGAACCATCTATTCTTTTGAGGGCCTGGAAACCGTGTTGATCATGGGTGCATACGAGCAAGATGTCAGCCTTCTTTTCGTAGACGACGGCGTCTACTCGATAAAGAAAGGCACGGACACAACTCCGCTCGGTATAAAGAATTTTTCCCCGACCTTCAGGGTTCTGGAGGGCTACGATATAGAGAAGCTCTATATCGATAAGGAATCCATGGATTCCAGAGGACTAACGCTTGATGATTTTGTTGTCGAGCCGGAGGTTTTGGACAAGGAGCAAATAGCGAAGTTGATGGAAGAGCAGGACGTCCTGTTCCCGTTTTAATATCTATATTGTAAAGGAGGCACATATGCTTCATTTGGTAAATAAATCGCCATTTGCATCAACGAGCCTGGAGAGCTGCCTGAAGTTTGCAACCAAGGGCGCACCTATCCTGCTCTTTGAGGATGGAATCTACGGCGCTATGAGCGGAACGGCGCTTGAGGCCAAAATAAAAGACGTTATGAAAGACCATCCGGTCTATGCCCTGAAAGAGGACCTCATGGCGCGCGGCATCGATGTCGTAATCGATGGAGTTAAGACGATCGATTACCCGGGGTTTGTTGAGCTGGTCGAGCGGCACAAGACCTGTACATGGTCATAGCTCATACCGCCTTTTAAAATAGACTGATTTGAAATGAATCGATATGATTTATGGTCGCTCTCATGAAGCGCGTACTTCGTGGGGGCGATTGTTTTTATTTAAGAAGGGGAAGCAGGATGGTGTCTATTCTGTCGATAATCCGCTTGTAATATCCTCCAAAGCTTTTCGAGTTAGAAAAAAGCTCTTCGCGGATGCGCCGGACGCTCTTATCATCGGTCTTCAATGGGCTGATAGGCCCGTTATTCATCGCAAAGCGCTCGAGCAAAAGCAACCGCTTTGCTTTCTCAAAGAAGGGAAGGCCGAAAGTTTTTAGCTCTAACACTTCGTGCGCAAGGTGGGCATCAAAGGTGCCGGCTAATGGGATAAGCTCGGCGAGCTCTTTGAGCATCGAGTAGAGCGTACAGTACTCGATGCCACGAACACCGCGACGCCACTGGAGTATCCAGTCGTTTCTCCAGTACCACAGGAAGTTTTTCTCACCGAAGGAAATGAGGTCTGCGGCGGCGGATTCAAGCTGTTTTATGTTTCTCAAGACTCGTTCATCCGCTCTGTGGTCGGGTAACCCTGCGAGCAATGCACTATGAGCCCCAGATGGCCGGGTGGGCCTGACGACCACGTTTTTACCGGCCAGGTGTTCGCATATATTCAGCAATACTTTTTGGCCCGGATAATCGCCCAGGGTTTCAAAATGCAGGTAGGAGAGAAAAACCGTGCCGTTGCCGTACTTAGCTTCAATCACCGCAGGCTCAAATTTAATTCTGCTCGGGTTTAGGTTAGTAGCATAACTTCGCTCCCACATATCCCAATCCATGTCCGGCGTCACCATTAAATCGGCGACGTATGAGCCGTCCTCGGGTTCGCCGTAGGAGGCAAGGATTGAGACCTCCGAAGGTTTGAGGATTGAAAACTGGCCGGGCCACCATGCGTGAAATGCCGTGTTATCCGAGATATGGTTCCATATCGGGTGATCGGGTTGTTCCTGGTGCAGCCGTATCTTACCGCTGAAACTTGGTACCCGCTCGCTGGTCGGTTTTCGCGTCACCGGTACAAGCGAGATACCGTCTTTATGTTTAAGAGCAAGCCCCGCGCCCCCGCAAAAGCCAAGATAACTTCCACCATTTTCAACGAAACTGCGAATATTCTGTGCGCCGGTTTCGCCCAGCGCCTTAATTTTATTGCTTGCCCAGCCGCCGGGAACGAAAATAATATCATAGGCATCCAGAGCCCCCGCTCGTATATCCGCGGATGTTACGATACCGAAGTTGATTGAAAGCCGTGTAAATGTTTTATAAGCGATAATTCCCCAGAGAAACGACTCGTCCCAGAAAAGCGCGATTTTACCTGTGGCTGGATGGCCCTTGTTATTCAAAATATATCTCCTAAAATAGGTAAAGGCGGCCAAAGCCTGATGCTTTATGGCCACCTTTACCCTTATAACGACCAGTTTTGCCCTGTCCAATCTTGTTAATCCAACTGAATCAAGGGTTAAGGGTTATTCTTTGTCGACGTACTTGCCGCACCACGACATCGCCGAGTCGCCCAGGTTTCTGCCGGGGAGTAGGGCGGTCCAGTACACGTAGCTAAACGCCTTCTTGCCATACCAGTTCATCCTGGTATCTTTTAGCAGCGACATGGGGCCCCACGCATACGGGAACTTACCATGCTGCGGCTCGACTTTGTAGCTAAAGTCTATCAGAACGGAGCTTCCAGCTTCCGTAGCGATAAATCAGGTTGCATGGCCGTCAAACATAGGCATTGCAACACCGCCGCAGATCTCGCTCAGGATGTTGTAGAGAACGACCTCGGATTCATAGTGGACAACTGAGCCCGCCTTGGAGGTAGGAACGTTGGCCGCATCGCCAAGGACGTACACGCGGTCATGCTTCGTGGCTTTTAGCGTGTTGTGATCCGTCGGGACATAGCCCATACCGTCGTCTATGCCGGAATCGCTGATAGCTTTATCGCCTATAGTCGTTGGTATTACAACCAGCAGGTCGTAGTTAATCCTATCGTTGCCCTGCATATTCTCGATCCACTTTTCCTTAGCATTGACGGTGCCGAGGCCCCAGTTGACGACAGTGTTAATGTTTTTCTGCTCCACTATTTTTGAAAGGACCGCGGTAGCTTTTGGTTTGGTGAAAACGCCTGCCCCGGGGGTAACGAACGTGATATCCACCTTGTTGCGGATACCCCTCTTTTTAAAGTACCAGTCTGCCAGGAACGAGAACTCTAGCGGGGCGACCGGGCACTTGAAAGGGAGGGAGGAGATATCTACAACGATTCTGCCTCCCTGGAACTGCTTGAGCGCAGTGCGCAGTTGCGTTGTGCTCTCAAGGTTGTAGAAAGTAAACGCATTTTTACCCATTGCCTCCGGCAAGCCCTCGTCCTCTTCCGGGTCGGGGTTGCAACCGGTGCTTACAACCAGAAAGTCATACTGGAAGACCTTGCCCGAGGTCGTGGTGACTTTTCTGTTTTCGGTGTCGATATTCGCGATTATATCCTGTACGAAATTCACACCCGGTTTGAAATACTTGTTTCTCGGTTTAACAATTTTCTTAGGGTCATCAAGTCCGAATGGCACCAGGAGCATACTCGGCTGGTAAATATGCCGGTTGTCCCTGTCTATTACGGTGATATTCCATCGATCTTTGTCAAGCTCGTGTCTGAGCTTGTTGGCGATCATGGTACCACCGTTGCCACCTCCTAGAATAAGAATGTTTTTAGTTGCCATCTCATCTCTCCTTCTAGTTTCCTAAAATTACTAAAAAGGATTCTTAATGTGCGTAAGGCTCCTTTCGCGGTAGACCAAACCACCTCCGTTTCTATAATTTCTTAAGCCTTATGCGGGTAGAGTAGCCCGATTATAAGGCTGCAATGCTCCATCAAGATATACGACTGTCAGGACCGTATCGACATGTAGGAGACTGCTACTCTCGTCTCGGCATCGCCTCGCTTTAAGTTCTAACTAAATACGGTAGTTTACAATAGCCTCTGGCAGGCACAATGCGAATTACCGCGCGCCCGGAAGAGACAAAACCGGCAGATTTAGTTATCGTTTCATACCTTGTTCTTACAAAAACCGCAAGGTTGGATTCAGTAGTAGTCCGGCTGGACAGGCAGGGGAGCCTGAAAGGGATTAATATGCTCTTAAGGATAGCCATTTTCAGCTCACGACCTTCAAGTTCTTACGCGGTTGGCGGGCTCATTATTGTAGTTTAGATATCTATGTATAGCACAATCTAGCACTTAAAAGCCATCAAAAAGAACTATTGGAGTGAACATGATATAATGGCTTTGAAAATGCTAAACGGCAAGGTTATCCAAGTATATACCAATTGTTACAACCATGATACCAACTCCCGTATTCTTTGTCAAGAGTTAAAATTCCTGGTATACGCTGTTGTTTTCGAATTACTTTAGCTATAAGCTAAACCATCATCCTCCCGTAGGGGCGGAGCTTGTCTCCGCCCAAAACAAGGTCACCTTTTATCTAAATTATGTAGCTATAAAGCCGTCAGCATTCAGCGATCGGCTTTATAGCTGTCCCTCAGGGTAGACCCACAATACAACATTACCGTCAAAATATTATTTGTATATGCATCGCGAAAAGATAATAATAAGGGGTAGCCAATAGGGGGTAGCGTAATTTGGCTTAGACGATAGTTTTAAGGTTGAAAAGTTGCCAGGAGGTGAAAAAGGTTGTTTTTCTTGGCATATTTTGTTATTAACCATAGAAGAGGATTATCGACAAAACGACACGAGGAGGTTTAAAGCGTGGCAAGCGTAAAGTCTGATCAAGTATTGGATTGTAAGGGTGATGTTTGTCCGATGCCGATTTTGAAGACCAAAAGGGCTATGGACAGTCTCACATCGGGCCAGGTCCTGGAGATGGTTAGCACCGATCCGGGTTCGGCAAACGATTTGCTTTCCTGGTGCGAGCGTACCGGAAACGCAATCGTTGGGAAAGAAGAGAGCGGCGGCGTATTCACCTACTACGTCAAGAAGAAATAACATACATTAAACCGCTAACTAGCAGCGCATTCTGAACATAAGCAACCGAATCAGCGAAGCCATGGTGGCAAATGAGCCATCTGCTCCGAGGCAATGAGTTGTGCAGTAAGTAATCGAAGTTTTTGATTGATAGGCTCTTGACAAAGATTACAGGAATTGATATCATCCACGTAACAATTGGTACATAGCCATAGTGAAGATTTCTTTCCCGAAAGTTCTGAACGAGTTTTAGGTGAAAAGCCGCCGGAAGCCATGTTTCTATCCCGGCAACTTAATTTTGCAGTCCTCAAAGTATTAGATGCCGAAAGCACCTAAATTCAAAGTTCATACGGTAAATAGCGTTAAGGTTACAAGGCTACTGCAAGAGCTTCTATATATGCACGTAAATTTACATGTGCATAAGGTTAGATGCGCCAAATTTAATTACAGGGTCATAGTAAGGGGAAGGGGGTCTGTGTATCGGCTAAACATAATTAAAGGAGGTAATTCGAAGAAAGGATATCTAGCTAGATATCCTTGGATTACCGAGAAACATTCCCGAGAAACATTCAGTCCATCAACATTGTAGGGAGGTAAGGTATGCCCAGTTTTGTAATGAGAGAAAAATGCGACGGGTGCAAGGGTCAAGATAAGACCGCGTGCATGTACATCTGTCCCAACGACTTAATGAAGCTGGATAAGGACGGTTCAGTTACCGGTGTCCCAATGAAGGCTTACAATCAGGAGCCTGCTTATTGTTGGGAGTGCTACAGCTGTGTCAAGATCTGTCCGCAACAGGCTATAGACGTAAGGGGCTACGCAGACTTTATGCCCCTTGGCGCTGCATCAACTCCGCTAAGAGGGACATCGGACATCATGTGGACTATCAAGTTCAGAGATGGAAGAATTAAGAGGTTTAAGTATCCGATAAGGACTACAACGGAAGGTTCGATAAAGGCGCTGGAGGGATTTCCTGAGGCAAAGGTAGAAGGTTTGTCCAACCAGTTATTGCTTGGAGAGCCTGACATAATGGGAGTAAAAGAACTCCCAACAAGGAAATAAGAAAGGAGGCAGATTATGAGAGAATTTGCTACAGAAGTTGTTGAGTCTGATGTGTTGATACTTGGTGGAGGAATGGGCGGTTGCGGCGTTGCTCTGGAGGCAGCATACTGGGCGAAGGCAGCCGGTTTGAGCGTAAAGCTTGTAGACAAGGCTGCTATTGACAGGTCTGGCGCTATTGCCATGGGACTTTCCGCCATAAACACATATATGGGGCAGGATGGCAAGGTGACGCATGATCAGCATACCCCCGAGGAATTTGTAGAGTATGTAACGAATGACCAGATGGGTCTCACGAGGCAGGATCTTGTCTACGATATGGCAAGACACGTGGATTCAAGCGTCAAGCACTTTGATAAATGGGGACTGCCCATATGGAAGGACGAAGCCGGTAATTATTCAAAATCAGGTAAATGGCAGGTTATGATATCCGGCGAGAGCTATAAGGTCATAGTGGCAGAGGCGGCAAAGAATGCCCTCGGGATGGATAACATATATGAGAGGATAGTTATAACGCATCTCCTCAAAGATGAAAAGGACCCCAACAGGGTATGCGGCGCAGTTGGTTTTAGTACAAGGGAAGATAAATTCTATGTCTTTAAGGCAAAGGCAGTGTATTGTGGTATGGGTGGTGCAGTCGGTATATTCAGGCCGAGGTCACAGGGTGAGGCCCTTGGCAGGTCATGGTATCCGCCGTTTAATTCAGGAACAACCTATGCCTTAATGCTTCTTGCAGGTGCTGAACTTACACAGATGGATGTAACATTTGTCCCACCGAGGTTCAAGGATTCCTATGGTCCTGTTGGCACATTCTTCCTGCTGTTCAAGACACCGGCATTGGATGCCTATGACCAGCCATACGTTTTTTCGTATCTGTCAGAGACAGATAATTGGGCACCGTATTCGAAGGTAAAGCCCACACCAACCCCTGTTAGAAATTATGAGATGATACTTGCGACGAAGGCAGGCAAGGCGCCGTTAATGATGCACACAGAGGGGGCGGCAGAAAGAATAAAGAAGGAAACGCCGGATCCGAAAGAACAGAAAAAAGAGCTAAGAAAGTTTGAGAATGAGGCATGGGAGGACTTCCTCGACATGACCATCTCGGGTGCGACAAACTGGGCGGCACACAATGTTGATCCCCTTGAGAAACCTATGGAGATTATGACAGGAGACCCGGTATTTATAGGTTCGCATGCCTCTTCTGTTGGCGCATGGTGCTGCGGTGCAGAAGACCTTATGCCGGCAGAATACAAAGCAGACTTCCCCGGCCAATACAACCTTATGACTACTGTCATGGGTCTATTTACCGGCGCAGACGGGGTAGGGGCAAGTGCTCATAAGTTCTCAAGCGGCTCGCATGTAACGGGAAGGATCGCAGGAAAAGCAGCGGTAAAGCTCGCGTATGATAGCAAAGACTACACACCTGCGGTATCTGATGAGACAATAAATAAACTTAAAGAAACAGTACTTAGGCCGCTTGCCCTCTATGAGGAAAAAAGCACATACACGACAACGCCGGACATCAATCCTGAATATGTCTCGCCGAACATGTTTATGTTCAGGCTCCAAAAGATAATGGGCGAGAACGCAGGTGGATGGGAAACCCTTTATGGGACATCTGATAAGATGCTCGAACAGGCCTTATGGAAGTTGGGCTTGTGCGGGGAGGATACAGAAAAGATTGGTGCCGCGGATCTCCATGATCTTGAGAGGGCATGGGAGAATATCCACAGATATTGGGTTGCCGAGGCATGTGCAAGGACCAGGATGGCTAGGAAAGAATCAAGATGGCCTGGGTATTACCATAAGTATGATTATCTAAAGCTTGACGAAGGCCAGAAGCATTTTGTAAATGTGAAGTATGATGTAAGCAAGAAAGAGTGGGAAGTCATCGAAAGGCCGATGGTTCCTATTATTTAGTTTGACCCGATAGGTCGTGAGAGTCATTTATGTTGTTGGGGCGACCTTTTAGGTCGCCCCAGAATTTTATTAGATTTTCATTATATTATTAGATTATGGCAAGGCAGAGAATGATCTATGAATGAAGAATATACCGAAAAACACCAGAAACTCTCTTTAGGGGATAAATTCAAATTCTCATGCCATAAGGGGCTTACCTGCTTTAACAGCTGCTGTAGTGATATAAATATATTTCTCACACCTTATGACGTTCTGAGGATGAGAAAGGCTCTTAAGATGTCTTCTGGAGAATTCTTAAAGAGGTATACCGTTGCGCTTTTAGGAGATGAGGGGTTACCTCTGGTGGTGCTTAGGATGATGGAGGATGAAAATAAGAGCTGTCCTTTTGTCGCCCAAGACGGGTGCGGGATATATGAGGATAGGCCATGGTCATGCAGGATGTACCCTATATTCCAGGTCCCCTCGGAGGAAGAAAGGTTCTGGATAGAGGAAAGACCCTCATGCCTTGGGTTTAACGAGGAAAGACAATGGACGATAGAGGGGTGGAAGAAGGCCCAGGGAATCAATATCTTTGATAAAATGAATGAATCATATAAGGCGACCACCTTCCATGATTATTTTGAGAAGGGAAATAGGCTTGATTCAGGAAAGGCGAAGCTATTTTATATGGCATGTTATAACCTAGATGAGTTCAGGGGGTTTCTTTTTAAAACCAAGTTTTTTGATATCTATGATGTGGACAACGGGGTTATAGAAAAGATAAGAGAAGATGAAGAAGAACTTCTGAACTTCGGTTATAGATGGATAAGATTCAACCTGCTCCAGGAAGATACCTTAAAACCTAAGGACAAGGTATTGGATAAGCTCCTGCAGTCCGGGAGAGAACAATAGTATTAAAATAAAGGATTAAATCATGTTGCAGGATATGAGGCTTGTAGAACCCACTAAACACACGCTGAATTCAAAATTCAAATTCAGGTGTCATAATGATATGAGTTGTTTTACTAAATGCTGCAGTCACGCAAATATACTTCTAACGCCTTACGACATTATAAGGATGAAAAATAGGTTGGGAATTTCTTCAGGAGAGTTTCTCAAGAAATATACATATACCTATTCCGATGAAAAGTCTTCACATCCTTACGCGGTGCTTAAGATGATGGATGATAATGAAGGGAAATGTCCCTTTGTCGGATCTGAGGGCTGCGGTATTTATGAAGATAGGCCTGCTAACTGCCGATATTATCCCATCGGCCAGGGCCTCATGATAAGGGGCTCAGAGGAAGGGCCGATAAATGAGGAATTCTACTTCTTTATAAGGGATCCGAATTGTCTTGGTTATCAGGAAGACAGAGAGTGGACAATACAGACATGGAGGATTGACCAGGGAGTCGACCTCTATGATGAGATGAACAGGGAATGGAAGGAAATCCAGTTGAGAAGGAACACCCCTGGGCAACCCAAACTCGACCCGAAAAAACAAGACATGCTTTATATGGCAAGTTATGATATAGATACGTTCAGAAGATTTGCTTTTGAAAGCAAAGTTCTCGATCTCTTTGATATTAGTAAAAAAGAGATCGATAAGATAAAAACCGACGAGATAGCGCTGATGAAATTTGGATTCAGATACCTGAAATATGTCTTGATGCTTGAGGAGACATTAAAGGCAAAGGAAGAATATATAAAGGAGAGTGGTAAGTAGGGGTGTCTTGTCAGGGCCGCGCTCTATAAAATGAGGCGGGCTGATGGTACGGGGGTTAAGCATATAAATACGTTTTATGGAGGAAACCATGCCAGCGGAAAAAACTGGAACAATTTTGGTTGTAGGCGGGGGGATAAGCGGTTTAACCACTGCGGTTGAAGCTGCCGAAACCGGCTATGACGTGTATGTGGTCGAAAAAGGACCGTCAATGGGAGGTAGAGTAGCCCAGTTAAACAAATATTTCCCAAAACTCTGCCCTCCGACATGCGGGCTTGAGATTAACTATCAAAGGATTAGAAAAAACCAGAGGGTTAAATATTATACTCTAGCCGAGGTTGAAACCATTACCGGTCAGCCTGGAGATTATGATATAACCGTAAAATTGCATCCTCGTCGTGTTAATGAGAACTGCACAGCGTGCAACGCATGTGTGGACGCATGCCCGGTTGAGAGGCCAAATGACTTTAATTTTGGTATGGATACCACAAAAGCGATTTACTTACCGCACCAGATGGCTTTTCCGATGAGATACGTCATAGATGAGAAGGCCTGCAAGGGCGGCGAGTGCGCCAAATGTGTCGAGGCATGTAAATACGACGCGATAGATTTAAACATGGAGCCCGAAACGATTAGCTTCAAGGTCGGCTCTGTTGTTTTTGCAACCGGCTGGGATCCGTACGATGCATCGAAACTCGGAATTCTGGGGTACGGAAAGGCCAAGAACGTTATAACCAACATGATGATGGAGCGCTATGCGGCTCTTAACGGCCCAACGCAAGGCAAGATTGTAAAGCCCTCTGATGGGGAGGCGCCGCAAACAGTCGCGTTTGTCCAGTGCGCCGGCTCGCGAGATGAAAATCATCTGTCGTACTGCTCGTACATCTGCTGTATGGCTTCGCTCAAGCAGTCCACGTATATCAGGGAGCAGTATCCGGACGCCAAGATCACCATCTTCTACATCGATCTGCGTGCTCCGGGAAGATACGAGAAGTTCTTGAATAAAATCGAAGCCGACGAGAACGTCACATTCATTAAAGGTAAAGTAGCCAGCATCATCGAAGATCCGGAAACCGGTGGTGTAATCGTTAAGGCAGAAGACATAATGGGCGGCGGTATTGTTGAGCAGAAGTTCGATATGGCGGTGCTTGCAACAGGCATGCAGCCGACAACCGCTGAAAAGAAATTGCCCGCTGATCTTAAATACGATGAAAACGGCCTGATAATCGAAGACCCGAATAAGCCGGGAATCTACGCGACAGGTTGCGCCAAGAGACCGGTTGACGTCACAACGAGCGTGAAAGATGCTACCGGATCTGCACTAAAGGCTATTCAAACTATGGTGAGGAGGTAGCGCTGTGGAGAACAAACTTGGTGTATATATTTGCACAGGCTGTGGTATAGGGGAAGCCCTCGATATTGAGAAGCTTACTGCAATGGGGCCGCAAAATGGGGCCGCAGTTGTTAAGACGCATGAGTTCTTGTGCGGCGAGAAAGGCTCGCAGATCATACAAGAAGACATCAAAGACGAGGGCATTAACACCATAGTCATCGCCGGTTGCTCACCGCGCGTGAACTTTGACGTGTTTGATTATCCTGGTTCACTCGTTGAGAGGATCAACCTGCGAGAGCATGTCATATGGTCCCATACCCCAAACGATGAGGATACACAGATGCTCGCCGAGGATTATATGAGAATGGGCATCTCTAAGGTTAAGAAAATGGAGTTGTCCGAGCCGCATATCGAAGAAGATCTGACAAAAGCGGTTCTTGTAATCGGCGGCGGCATAACCGGCATGACGGCTGCGATAGAGTCGGCGAAGGCCGGTTACGGGGTCGTGTTGGTTGAGAAGGAAGACAAACTCGGAGGTTTCATGGGTAAGCTGCACAAGAAACTCCCGATGCAGTATCCATATGCTAAACTTGAAGACCCGGGCGTTGAGGCGATAGTCGCAAAAATCGACAACGATCCGGATATCAAGGTCTACACATCTGCCGAGGTCGGTGCAATTGCCGGCCAGCCGGGACAGTTCGATGTAACCATTAATACGAGCGGCGGTGCGGTTAACGCAAAAGTCGGCTCGGTCGTGCTTGCGACCGGCTGGAAGCCGTACGACGCGACGAAGCTCGATACCTACGGCTATGGCGAGTTTGCGAACGTTGTAACTAACGTTCAGCTCGAAGAGATGGCGAAAAACGGCAAGATCGTTCGTCCGTCAGACGGAAGGCCGGCCAAGAATGTGGCGTTTATCCAGTGCGCGGGCCAGAGAGATCCGGAGCATCTTTCATACTGCTCATCGGTCTGCTGTCTGACCTCGCTGAAGCAGGCGATGTACGTACGCCAGCAGGACAAAAACGCCAAGGCCTATATATTCTACAAAGACATGAGGACACCCGGCAGCTACGAACTCTTCTATAAAGCGGCTCAGGACGACGCGGGTATCTTCTTAACAAAAGGAAACGTAACGAGTATCACCGAAGATGGCGCGGCCAACGTGGTCGTCGAGGTAAACGATACCCTGCTTGGAGCACCGATAAAGGTAGCGGTCGACCTGCTTGTGCTGGCGACCGGCATGGTTCCGACTACTGCGGACGAGCCCATCCTTAATCTGCAATACAGACAGGGGCCGGCATTACCGGATCTCGAGCTCTACAACGGATTTGCGGATTCCAACTTTATCTGCTTCCCATACGAGACAAGAAGAACCGGCGTATACTCGGCGGGTGCGGTAAAGATGCCGCAGACCATCGCCGAGAGCATCGAGGATGCAACCGGAGCCGCTCTTAAAGCGATACAGGTCGTCGAAGCCGCTGCAAAAGGTATCGCGGTTCATCCAAGGGCCGGAGATAACACATACCCGGAGTTCTTCCTCCAAAGGTGTACGCAGTGTAAGAGGTGTACCGAGGAATGCCCGTTCGGAACGCTCGACGAAGACGAGAAGGGTACGCCACAGCCGAACCCGAACCGCTGCAGAAGATGCGGTATTTGTATGGGAGCCTGCCCGGAGAGAATTATTTCGTTTAAAAATTACAGCGTTGATATTCTCGGATCAGCCATCAAGGCCATAGATGTTCCGGATGAGGAAGAAGAAAAGCCAAGGGTAGTAGCATTTGTTTGCGAGAACGATGCGTATCCGGCGTTTGACATGGCTGGAATCAATCGACTCCAGTATAACCCGAACGTCCGCATGATTCCCGTAAGGTGCCTGGGCTCTGTTAATACGGTATGGATTGCCGATTCGCTCTCAGGCGGTATCGACGGCATCCTGCTGATAGGTTGTAAATACGGCGACGATTACCAGTGCCACTTTGCTAAAGGCAGCGAACTCGCAAACTACAGGCTGGAGAAAGTCCAGGAAACGTTAGACAGGCTTGCGCTGGAATCAGATAGAATACAATTAATGCAGCTTGCCATAAACGATTACGATAAGATACCGAGCATTATTGAAGAATTCATGGAAAGACTCGATGAGATTGGTCCCAATCCTTATAAAGGTTTCTAGGAGGGTAGTGAAATGTCAGAACAACAATTTTTGGCCGAACCCGATTTACAATTTATAAACGACATACAAAAGTCGGGGGGCGGAGACTTAAAGAAATGCTTCCAGTGTGCGACATGCTCGGTTGTTTGCAACGTGACGCCTGAAGATAGTCCTTTCCCAAGAAAAGAAATGATCTGGGCTCAGTGGGGGCAAAAAGAGAAGCTCATGAGCGATCCGGATGTATGGCTTTGCCACCAGTGTAACGACTGCACGGCAAACTGCCCGCGGGGTGCAAAACCCGGCGACGTATTCGCCGGAATAAGAAGCGCAGCCATCAAAGCGCTTGCGTTCCCAAGCTTTATGGGTACCTTGCTTAGCAGCCCGGGTTTAGCGATAATTGCTTGGGGCATACCGGTGGTTATACTGCTCGCAATGATAAGTATAATGCCAGGTTTTTATTCAGTATTACCGCACCTAAATCCGCATAGCTTCTTCGGAGAAATGTTCGAACAATTTAAAAATCCCGGCTGGGGCAATATGCCTTCCGGACCGATAAAATGGTCGAATTTCTATCCAGAGCTGGGTATTGATTTAACATTCCTAACCTTGGCAACTCTCGCGATTATATCATTGGCGGTTGGCCTTGTTAGGTTCTGGAATACCATGGAGAAGAATCATGGAGAGAAAGGGCTTATAGAAACCCCCGTTTATAATGTTATTGGGACGGTTCCGACAATTTTATCGCATGACAGGTTTATGGAGTGCGATACGAGTAGGAACAGGTATTATGGTCACCTAGGCGTCTTCTACGGTTTTGTTGGCGCTTTTGTGACTACCGGGCTTGTTATGCTCAGTCTCTGGGTTGCAGGAATACCGACACCCTATACTTTGTCAGAACATGGGGTGCTAACTGTTATCGTGAAGGTTATCGGTAATATAAGCGCGGCCGCTATTATTATAGGTGGTATCGTTCTCTGGGCTCAGCGGGCGTCCTTTAAGAAGGGTTCATCCAGCTACTTTGACTGGACGCTAATCGTGCTGGTAACAGGACTTGGCGTAACCGGACTTGCCGCCGAGTTAGTCAGAGTCGAAGATCTAAGGTCGATTGCATATCCGACATATTTCATTCACCTTGTATTTGTTGCGTATCTGTTCCTCTACTTCCCGTTCTCAAAAATGGCTCACCTAGCCTACAGGACGGTCGGCATGGCGTTTGCTAGAACCGCACAAAGAGATATGGTAACAGAGGAAGAAATAGCGTAGGAAAACCAAAGGGCCCAGCGGCCTGAGCGAAGCTCAGCTTGGAGGATCCCGGGTCCGGAGAATTATAAGAAACTAAGAAAAGGGCGGGGGTGACTTCGCCCTTTTAATAGTACCTTCGGGCGAAGCAAACTACGGGGATTACCTAGGCAAACATACGTGGTATACCTGGTTTGAACTATTGGATAGCCGGGGTTATAATAAAGCCACAATGGGAAAAATACGGATTTTGTTAGCAGAAGACCACGTACTTGTACGTGAAAGCCTTCGCCAGTATCTGGAGAAGGATCCGAACCTTGAAGTCGTCGGTGAGGCCGGGGATGGCGAGCAGATGGTGGCGTTGGCCGATGAGCTGCGGCCGGACCTGATTATAGCAGATATTGCTATGCCAAAGCTCAACGGCATCGAGGCCATGAAGCAGATCAAAGCAATGAACCTTGCCATACCGGTTCTGATACTTACCGCTTATGACCTGGATCAATACATATTCCCGCTTCTTGAAGCGGGTGCCGCAGGATATCTGTTGAAAGACATCAGCGGTCAGGAGCTTATAAACAGCGTATACCGGGTAAACAGGGGAGATTCAGTACTGCATCCAACCATAATGCGTAAAGTAATGCAACGCTTCAGGAATAAGGGGGACGGGCAGGAATCCCCATCCCTTGAGTTACTGACAGATAGAGAGGTCGAAGTATTGACGTTGGCTGCCAGGGGTAAAAGCAATAAGGAGATCGCCGAGGAACTTAGCGTAAGCGTACGCACGGTTGAGGCCCACCTGGGTCATATATTCAATAAGTTGGATGTAGGCTCACGAACTGAGGCGGTAATCCTTGCTCTTAGGAAAGGCTGGGTCGGCCTGGAATAGTCCGGTAGCGATTAATGAAAAATAAGCCGGTTTTGGATAACAATAATAAAGAAAGGGAAGCACGTCGAACTAGCCTCTTAAGCAACCCACAATTCTGGTCGATTGTGGTTATTTTTGTTTTAATCACCCTCCATTACTACGATAACCTGACAAGTTTTAGGTTATTCGCGGAGCCTGACCTGCCGTTAGGCATTACACGACACACGATCGATCGCATACTCTATCTCGTGCCAATAATTCTCAGCAGCCTCATATTCGGCCCAAAGGGCGGCAAGATAACAGTGCTTATCGCCTTCCTGGCGATGCTGCCGCGCTCGCTGTTAATATCGGTGGAACCGCTTTCCGCTCTCTGGGAAACCGTTGTGATAACACTGATAGGCAGCCTTGCGCCGGCCGGACTCGATCGTTATCGGCAACAGGAAATCCAGCTTGAAGCGACGAAAGAGAGGCTGGAGTCCACCGAGCGCGAACTCTTCTCTAAGGTACAGCTTTCGATCGAGCAGCAAAGACAGCTCTCGGTTATTAACACGTTTTCGAGGATGCTCAGCCAGTCATTGGAATTCGAGCAGGTTATGAGCACGACTGTTGATATGGTCATGGGCGTAATGCAGGTCGAGGTCGTTATTATATTTTCACTTGATGACGACGGGGTTCTGAGGGTGGTCTCCTACCGTGGCATACAAGAAGAGTCCGCCGTATCTCTGGATGGCATGCGGCTCGGTGAAGGTCTTTCCGGCCGTGTTGCCGAGACAGGACAGCCGCTAATTATAGAAGATGTCTCGGCCGAGCCCAAATTATGCAACTTGCCGATTGCCGTTGAGTCGTTAAAGACAGAGCTCTGCGTGCCGCTGATGGCCCACGGCAAGATTATGGGAACGCTGTTCGTGGCATCGCGCATGGAACGCGAGTTCGCGAGCCCGGACGTAGAGCTGCTGATGGCCCTCGGTAATTTAGTCGGTGTGGCCATGCGCAACGCTTACCTCTATTGCGATCGTGAGATTGCCGCAGCTCAGCTTAAATCATCTGAGAAACGATACCGCCAGCTTTTTGAAAATGCCCACGACGCAATCTGGGTGCAGGACTTAACCGGAACGATCACCGCCGCCAACACCGCCGCGGCCGAGTTGTTTGGCTGCTCGCTGAGTGAGCTGGTGGGGGTGGATAGTCACCAGTTTTTCTTGCATAGGGACTATACGGTCTCTTCGGCTATACAAGAGGATTTGCTAAGCGGAAAAGGGGAAGTATCCCAGGAACCGTTCCGTCAAAAAATTACGAAAAAAGACGGGACGGAAGCGATTATTATGTTGACCACTAACCTGTTGTCCTCGAACAGTCATCCGGATGGGTTCCAGTTTATCGGCAGGGACATAACAAAAGAGGTGCGGATGCAAGAAAATCAGTCGTTTTACCTGCAGCAAATCACTAAGGCGCACGAGGATGAGCGCCTGCGCATCTCCCGCGACCTGCACGACTCAACAGCTCAAAACATAATCGCCATGCTTCGCCAGGTTGAGAAGTTTAGCGAGGAAAATACCCAGTTCTCAGATGACAAACTGAAATTCCTCTGGAGTTTACATGCCGAACTCAAAGAAACGCTGCAGGAGATCCGCGAACTCAGCCGCGATTTGAGACCGTCGGTGCTTGATAACCTCGGTCTGCTACCTGCGGTAGAGTGGTTGGTCGAGCAGCTTAAGAACGACCACAGTATAAAAGCAACGCTAGAGGTGACGGGCAAAGATCATCGCTTTGCCCCGGAATTGGAGATAACCCTCTTCCGCATCATCCAGGAGGCCCTACGCAATATCACCAAGCACTCTCTTGCCTCAGAAGTCAAGGTAAACATAGAGCTAAATGATGGTGAAACCATGGTAACCATCTGCGATAACGGTCAGGGCTTCAATCTGCCCGTAACAACCGGCGAACTCTCCCGCCAGGGGAAACTCGGTATCGACGGCATGCAGACCAGGGCGCGCCTGGTCGGCGGCACCTTCAGCATAGTCACAAACCCGGGTGAAGGCACTACGATTAACGTAACCATCCCCGCCTAGGAATAAAAAACATACCCCCATTTTAGTTATATGGGGGTATGTTTATCTATATGTTGGCTTGAAAGAAACCGTTTATTACTTTTCGCCTTCTGCGTATTTGTGAAGCTTGATCTCGACTTTTTCTTCAAGGCCTGCATAGTACTCTTTCAAAATCTCGAGTACTTCTGGGCGGCTGAAGTGATCCGGCACTTCGTCGCCCTTTGAAAGCATGCTGCGAAGTTTGGTACCGCTGAGGAGCAGGCGGTCTTCTTTGCCGTGCGGGCAGGTTCTCATTGAGGCCATACCGTCGCACTTGGTGCAATAGAAGGTCCAGTCGATCTTAAGCGGTTTTGTCTCGAGAGCGCCTTTTGGGATCTCGTCGAAGATGTGGTGGGCATCAAACGGGCCGTAATACTCGCCAACGCCGGCATGGTCGCGGCCTACCAGAAGGTGGCTGCAGCCGTAGTTCTGCCGGAAGGTTGCGTGCAGCAGAGCCTCGCGTGGGCCTGCATAGCGCATCTCCATTGGGTAACCGGCCTGGATAACCGTACCCGGAACGAAGTAGTGCTCGACCAGTTTATCGATGGCTTTAACCCTGACCTCTGCCGGAATATCGCCGGGTTTTAATTTTCCAACGAGCTGATGAATAAGAACGCCATCGGTAATCTCGATAGCGATTTTTGCGAGGTACTCATGCGACCTGTGCATCGGGTTTCTGAGCTGAAGTGCGGCTACTGTGCTCCAGCCTCTCTCCTCGAACGCTTTTCTGGTCTCGGCCGGGCGCATATAAACGCCTGCGAACATTTCGGGGAAGTAGCTCTCGCTGAATACTTTAACCGTACCCGCAAGGTTTACGTCGCCCTGAGCCATGACTTTCTGAACACCCGGGTGGCCTTCCATATCATCGGTTCTAAATACCTGCTTGCACTCGTGAACCTTGTCGATCTCGTACTTCTCGGTAATGGTCATGCTACCCATTAACTCGCCGGTCTCGGTATCGACGAGAGCAACTTCTTGGCCCTCTTTAAGATTAGCAGCCTGCTCTTTAGAGGTCGATAGCGTAATCGGGATCGGCCAGAAGATGCCGTTTGACATCAAGAACTCATCAACAACGCCCTTCCAATCCGCTTTGTTCATGAAACCATCGAGTGGGGTAAAGGCACCGATACCCATCATGATAAGATCGCCTGTCTCGCGCGAGCTCATCATGACCTTTTCAAGAGTCTGAGCCTTTTCGTATTCTTGCTTCAGCGCTTCACCGCTGAGCAATAGCGGCTTTAGTTCACCACCGCCGTGAGGGGAAACTAGACCTGACATAATACCTCCTTATATTTGTCGTTGGTTTTAGGATTGACCCAATAGCAGCTTATTTAAGAGTGACTACCGTGAACTCACCGGCCGTTTTTGATTGTTGGTAGCATAAAATACAGCCACTCTCGTCATGCTGCCAAAATCAATGGCCTGAAATTTGTAAATGGTTGTCTAAAACCTAAGATTTTGCTATTATGCTGGGTCCCTTGTTGGAACAGTTACGCTTTTCAGCGTTTGTAACAATTGTTCCAATCAGCGTACCACTGCCAAAAGTATTTGTCAAGTAAGTAGCGAGTAAAGTTACTGTCAACGTTTAGTAGGCGCATCTCGTTGCTT
>PFFU01000119.1:23744-23921 GCA_002783345.1 Candidatus Aquicultor secundus | reverse complement strand
CCAGAGGGTGTTGCAACGAGCACGCATCCGTACGGTACCTGGAACAGCCCATATACATACGGTGTCGATGGTTACAACTACAATGATGCTCAAGACTATACTGCCGACGGGGATCAAACAACCACGCCTGCCGGGAAGATTGTCTACGCGTCGGGGCCCCACGGTGGCTACTTAACC
>PFFU01000119.1:1078-23645 GCA_002783345.1 Candidatus Aquicultor secundus | reverse complement strand
CACGGCACCGGTGCCGGCTCAGGTTTTAATATCGAGATGGATAATGACGACAACTACACCACTGAGTACAACGTTGGACACACCATGGGCTTTGGTATTAGCTCAGGCAAGTGGAAAGCACCGGATGATACCTACCCTGCGTTTACACCAAACTACTGGCTAGGTGGATTCTCATGCTTCGACTGCCACAGCCCGCACGCCAACCCGGCGAGACTGCTTGGGTACAATAATACTGGGCAGGCGGTCGGCACAACGTCTGGCGGGAAAATCTACGGTATCTCCAACCCGGGCCACGATATACTGCCAAACGATACAACACATCTCGGCAACGACCCTGTGTACCTCTCGGGCAGTTGGCTCTTAATAAAAAACCCTGATCACGAGCTTGCCTCGTCGGCGGAGAGCAACATCAGTTACTACGACGTTGATCAGGGCTCGGTGGTTTCCACAAGCGTGACGCAGGGCCAGGAGATCAGCGACATGCTCTTTGCTTTCTCTGAGGTAATCAATGGGGAGGCCACTGTTACCTCAGGGCAGCTTTACCAGTTCAGCGCCGATACGGCGTATCCCATCAACAAGCTTCCCATTGATTGGAATGTGCCGATCGGCGGCGCCAACGACGCCTCGTCCCCGCGTTCGGGCTTTACCGTGCGCAACGCCGCCGATAGCATTTGGAGTGTCTCCGAGTTCTGCACCGATTGCCATGACGGCAACGCGGGCCTGCATACGACAGAGGTGCCGGTATTCAGCGAGGACCGTGCGCTCCGCGCAGCGCAGAACAACAGCCCGCCCCCCGATTGGAAGAACAGCTACGACCTGGCGTACGGCCACGACGAGCAATCGCGGCAGCAGTGCAAACGCCAGCTGCGGTTTAACCCGGAGGACGGACAGGACTTTGGGCCAAACTGCCGTAACTGCCATAAGGGCTCAAGCGGGTGCAGGACGTGCCATCAGGAGCCCCTTGCAAATTACACGATAAGCCCGCCCGCATACACTGTGGATAGCGCTACCGCAGCAAACGACGCCCTCGAGCTTTCCACATACTCCGTGTTTTTAACGAGTACTGGGGCAGACAATATGGTCGTCGAAAGCCCGACCTACAAGTTCTACAAAAAATCGCGCACGGTGGATTGGTCGAATACCTGGAGAACGGCATCGGGATTTGTCGCGAGCGGGCAGCGGATGGCGACCGGGCAGGAAAACGCGAGCGGGGTCGGCTCCCCCTGCGCCGATGACGGCTTCAGTTGGCCGCATAGAACATTGGGCTTCAAGATGCTCAAAGACGACCTCTTTGGCCTCGACTTCAACGGACAGCCGATCTCGGTAGGCGACTCAAGACACGACGGGGCCAACGCCTACGCGGTCCACGATCTTGACAGCGTTTGCTTGGATTGCCATAATCCGACGATCTGGAATGCAAGCAGCACGGCCACGCATACCGATACCGCAAGCAATCCCTACAACGATGAGTTGTTGCTCAGGGGATTACCGTAGGGGTCTCTTTTTGTCTTCGAAAATTTTAGCCGGGTTGTCGCGTACGAACTGCTGCGCCCGCTCGAAGCCGACATATCCGGCTGCAACCTCAAGCGCCTCCGTAAAGTCGGGGGCGCGCCGGTCTGGCGCATGGGAATCCGTTGCTAAAATATCGACCTGCCCCCGCTTTAGAAGTTCGATCGCCGTATCAAGGCATGCCCTATCCAGCTCTCCGGTTAAGCTGCTTGAGTTTACCTGGACGATACAGCCAAGGTCGATGTACCTCTTCAAGCGATCCGGTTTCCTTTGGATGTCGTAAATCCTCTCTGGGTGCGCCAGAATGGGGTTCCAGCCATCAATGCGCATTCTGAATATAACGTCCTCGGCGAAGGGCGGAATGCCCTCAAACGGGAACTCAAACAGGATGTAGCTGCTTTCCGCAAGCGGGAGCACCTCGCCCTCCCTCAACTCGCGCGGCAAATCCGGGCTTATCCTTAGCTCATTACCCGGATACACCTCTATCGGCACGCCGTCTTTGCGCAGCTCAGCACGTAAAAGCTTAACGACCGCCATTATCTCGCTTTTTGACGGCCGGTGATAATTATTATGGTGCGGCGTCGCGACGATCTTCGTAATCCCGTTTTTAAGCGCAACCCGAGCCATCTCGACCGCCCCGGAAAGCGTAGCCGGCCCATCATCAAGTCCGGGCAATATGTGATTATGCGTATCGATGTATCCATCCGCCAAGGTTGTTCCTTAGATTTATGTCAGCGGGCTCTTTCTATTATTGTCTGTTTCTTATTCTCCATCAAAAAGCGCTGCTGTCCATTGTTTAAGAGTGATATTTTAGCGAGGTTACTTTTTATGCGCACAAGCGTATATCTTTTGATAGCAATTCCGTAGCATCTTCAGCAGTTAGCGGGTGGCTAACAATATAGCCCTGTACAGCGTCGCATTTAAGGGAGCGCAGGAACTCCAACTGCTCGACTGTTTCCACACCTTCGGCAATCGTTTTAAGTTTAAAGTTATGCGCCAATGTAATGATTGCTCTTACAATTGCAACGTCATCTGAGTTATTTGTAATATCGCGTATAAAAGATTGGTCAATTTTTAAATTATTTACCGGAAACTTTTTAAGGTAGCTAAGGGAGGAATAGCCTGTTGCAAAATCATCAATTGAGATTTGTACCCCAAGCTCTTTTAATCTGCGAAACGATGTGGCTGTGGCATCTATATCTTTTATGATTGCATTTTCAGTAATTTCAATATCCAGGCGCTTCGGACTAAAATTAGTTTCTCTCAGCACTCGATCAACCATTTCTACGAGATCTTGCTGTTGAAACTGCTTTGGTGACATATTTATCGCTATCCGCATAGCCGGAAAACCCGCGTCTTGCCAGATCTTATTTTGCCGGCAGGCTGTTTTAAGCACCCATTCTCCTACGGGTGCGATAAGGCCAACGTCCTCTAAGATAGGAATAAACTCGGTTGGATAAACCATTCCGAACTCGGGGTGCTGCCAGCGAAGTAGCGCCTCCATCCCAAAAATCTCACCCGAGACGAGATCCACTTGAGGTTGATAATATATGACAAACTCTTCCTGCGCTAATGCTTTATATATCCTATTTTCAAGAACTAACCGCTCAGAAGTTTTAGCATTCATGGACGCCGTGTAAAGCTGGTAATTGTCCCTGCCCTGGGCTTTGGCGCGATATAGGGCTGTGTCTGCATTTCTTAAAAGAGTTTGAGAGTCTTTGCCGTCATGCGGATAAATACTAACCCCGATACTGGTTGTAGTGTGAAGCTCGTTACCATCAAAGTTGAAGGATAGCTTAAGAACTTCTCGGATTTTCTCGGTGATTTTCACCACATCATCTTCATTGTTGATTTGCTTTGCAAGCAGTATAAACTCGTCTCCCCCTAAGCGGGCGATGGTGTCATTTTCTCTAAGACATCCTATTAACCGCTCAGCGACTCCTTGAAGCAACTGATCCCCGACAGAATGGCCCAATATATCATTGATGACCTTAAAATTATCAAGGTCAAGAAACATTACGGCGATCATTTCTTTGTTGCGATATGCGTACGATACCGCCGAGTTAAGGCGGTCGGTAAACAAGGTTCGATTCGGAAGACCGGTTAAGATATCATAATATGCCATGTAATTGAGGACTTCTTCTGTTTTCTTGCGGTCAGTTATGTCTTCGAAGCTCTCGACGCCGCCTATAATGTTTCCTTGTACATCTCTTAATACGTCTACATTTTTCGAAAGTACCCGTTCCTCACGGTCTTTTCTTCTGATGATGCATTCTTTGGCCATAATAGGTTTAGTTACATCATGTGCGAAAAGGCCGCACTTTTTTGTACAGGTATTCATAGCAAAAACCGAGCATTTCTTTCCGATTACCTCTTCCAATGAATAGCCTGTTATCTCTTCTGCCTTTTTGTTGAAGCTGGTTATGGTTTTATTTGTGTTTACCGTAAAAATAGCGCTCGGGACCATTCTATATATCTGTTCCATCCGCTCTTTAGCCTCAAGTAGCGCTTGTTCGTTTTTCTTTCGCTTTGTTAAATCTTTTGATCTCTTCGGGTTACTTGGCACCTTGTCTCCTTTTATAGTAGCTACCTATATCGGTACCAAGCACCATGCGCTTAAGTATCAGCACTGTAATAGTTCTTCTTGATTTATCACTTTGGATTCGGGTTTCAAGAGCAAGCAGGGCTTCTGTTTTTTAGTGCACAATAACGCCTTGCTTCTTTTCAAGAATATGGTGTTGGTTGTCGATAAGCTGAATAATGTTCGGGTTGACAGTAGGTGGGTGGCAAGAATGCAAATGGCACTGGGATACAATATTTACGGATATGGTCACATATTTCCATTGATTCTTTCATTGGCGGCGCTTATTTTCTTATTTTCTAACCGGACTGATCTTAAATCTTACCGTTTCTATATTTATTATCTGGTATGTTTATCAGCATTTTTCCTTACAAGTATTCTTTACGTGCTCTCTATGTTTAATATGCCGTTGCTGCATAGCTTGGCCGGGCTACTCGAGTTTGTAAGCATTACAGCCATTGTTTTAGTAGTTCGAAATGATCGCTTAAAGGATGATAGCAATGCTTGATGTGGCTATGCGCATATTAAATATATGTGCTTGCGCAGTTGGTATATATTTTGCGCTCTTCCGGCATGGCAACCCCGATCAAAATAGGCTTCGCTATGTCTTTTTGCTAACTCTTTTCTCTTTTGCTGCCGCTAATGTAATTGCACTGGTGTACGCGTTTACAAATCTGCCTGTTTTTCATCTCCTGTTAAGCTATCCGAGCACGATTATTCCTATGTTGTTGATTGCAAATTTACTCTTAACCATGCAAATTATAGAGAAAAACAGACTTAAAAACAGGGAGAGAAAATTAATTGCTCTCCAACATATCGGAACAAAGGCGACCAATGCCCTTGACCTGCAACAAGTTTCGAAGCTGGCGCTCAATGAGATTCTGGAAATATCGCAATTTGATGGAGCCGCGCTTTACGCGTTGGCCAAGAACAAAGATTATTTAGAACTTGTGCGGTCAGAGGGGGTGTTCCGGCAAGCGGTTATAGACCTCTCGGTTCTCCCGGCTAAGGAACTATTCTTTGTCCTTGATTCTGTTGAAAATCGGCTAATAGATATTTGTAATCCCGAATACCGCGGTGTTTTACAAATTTGCGACAAAATGGAGGCTGCCGGCATTAAGAACGCCTTTGCCACACAGCTAGTTAACCAACAGGAGACGGTTGGCGTTGTAGTGCTGACTCGCAGAGACCGTATCGACCTTCAGCTAGATGAACAGCAGTTCATTACTAACGTTGCGACATGGCTCTCCGTTGCGACAAGCAACGCAAAGCTATATGAGGGCCTGCAAACGGGCTATTTGAAGGTCACCCTGGCTTTATCTAAAGCGATCGAGGCAAAAGACCCATATACCTGTGGACATTCAGACAGTGTCGCAAAGTTCTCTGCAAACCTTGCTTCACATTTAGAGCTGAGCAAGTCCGATATCGAAAGAGCTTATATTGGCGGGCTTCTTCATGATATTGGAAAGATTGGTATACCGGATGCAATTCTTAATAAGCCGGGTTCACTAACGGATGAAGAATATGCCATCATTAAAGAACATTCGTACAAAGGCTTTGAGATAACCCAGCCGGTTGATGCATTAATCAATATTTCAGATATCGTTATATACCACCATGAACGCTTTGATGGAACAGGCTACCCCCTTGGGCTTAGCGGGGAGAAGATCCCGCTTCTGGCCCGTATTGCTACACTGGCCGATGCATTCGACGCAATGACGAGCGATAGACCGTACCGAAAAGGAATGCCGGCTGAAAAGGCCCTTGCGATTATTGAACAAAACAAGGGAGCCCAGTTTGATCCGATATTGGCGACCCACTTTATTACCATGGTCGAAGACAAGCAGCAACGTGAGTATGCCGTCGATCTCACCGATGATGAGTTAGCGGTTCTCTTTGATGAGAATGACGAGAACCCCGTAGACAATGAACGGGCTGCCGGATAGGGGCTTTTTTGTGCCATAAAAACAAAATCCCAGACATTCCTACCTGGGATTGGTGGGCCTAGCTGGAGTCGAACCAGCCACCTCACCCTTATCAGGGGTGCGCTCTAACCAACTGAGCTATAGGCCCGCAAACATCATGCATTGTAGCGCATGGGCACGGCCATTTCCAGAGCCAGCTACATATTTTACCTGTCCGGTCAGAAAATATCAAGGCCGCCATTGCGGCTGCTCTCAATGGCATGGGAACCCCTCGGGGTTGATTAATAGGTTAAAACTTTGTTATTGTGAGCATATAGCTATAAGGCACGATTTTGGCGGTGATACCTTGTTTGAAATGGAAGTTCACGGCGTCAACCTTGACATGTTGACAAACCAGCCGGTCATTATACTAAAAGACCTCAAATCAAATCGCTACCTCCCAATCTGGATAGGACAATTTGAAGCAACCGCTATCCTTATGGAGGTCCAGGGAATACACCCGTCGCGCCCGCTTACCCACGACCTGCTTAAGACCATCATCGATACGCTAAGCGCCCAAATAACCCGTATTGTAATCAACGACTTAAAAGAGGGAACGTTTTACGCGCAGATCCACATGTCGGCGAATTCAAACCAGCTGCAAATCGATGCCAGGCCAAGTGATGCGATAGCGCTTGCGGTGCGATCCAATGCCCCGATTTTTGCAGATGAGGGCGTTTTAGATCAGGCCGCGATAACGAGCGAAGACGGCGAAGAGGAAGAGGTTGCCCGCTTCCGTGAGTTTCTGGAAAACGTAAAGCCGGAGGATTTTAAAGAAGGGTCTTAAGACGCTAGAAATGCACTTCCCCTAAAACCTCCAGCCTTTTTATCGTACCGCGTGGAATAATATGAAAATCATTATGGCGGTATCCGCGACCTCTGTTGGTGAGGTCATAATCCTGAACCAACACAACGTAGTCCTCGGTTTCTTTCCAGACCAAGCCCACGGTAATCTTGGAGAGCCTGAATATTTCAAAATCATCCGGTATTTCGACACGGGAGTACGCGGTGATATCTTCCCACCACACCGCCGCCACATTCTTTATCTGCAGCTGCTCTAAGTCGTCGTCTTCGCCAAGGAAGTCGACATCGGGCGACTCACGGGTGTCCGTAAAGGTTTCCTCAGAAACCGCCTTTCCGCTCATGTTAGATGGTAGATCTTTCAACGCGTAATTCTCCTTTTATCTAAAATACATTAAATTAGCTATGGTAACTATGGTCTGAATCAATCCGGCGGCACAGACGTCCCTGTCAAAATTCTAAACTTTGACACCTGCGCTGTCAAACAATTTGTGATAAATAACTGCAGGTCAGTGTCCTAGTTAGCGACCCGTAAAGCTTCATGGCTGCGGTTGGTTGTCCTATAAAAGAGCCACTGTTTTACTTACATTAGCCTTACATGTTTTATGCACGTAAGGGGCGGGAATATAGACGTAGACACGCGTTCTACCTGCTACGGTGGCGCGGCTCAGGAAGGCGGTCAAGCCTGTATGGAGATAATTAAAAAGGCTGTCGGGGAGACACCGGTCATCGAAGTCCATGGGCAGATTGATCTTAGTAACTGCTATAAGCTACATGAGGCAATAAACGAAGAAATAGAAAAGGGTAACTACTTTATGGTTGTTAACCTGCACAAGATCAGCTATATCGATAGCTCGTGCCTCGGGGTTCTGCTGGGCGGGCTTGAGAAAGTCAAAAAGAAGGCCGGGGCGCTGGCGGTTGTAGGCAACCCATTAGTCGACCGGGTGCTGACCCTAACCGGCCTCACCCGCATCTTCCCTTTCCACTCTACGGTAAACGACGCGATAGCAAATCTCAAGAAAATTAAATCGAAAGATTAGAAGCGCGCACGATCTCTCTAATAAAGCTAGGACGGAACATTCTCATTAAATATCTCCGGGGATATCGCGTCGACGGGTAAATCCTGTGTGATAATCTGTTTTACGGAATAAAAAGGAATTAGTATTTCGGTTCCATCGGCCAGGTCAACACGTACGAGGTTTTCTGACGGGGCGCCGACCGATAAGCTTTCGGCTCTAAATTGCCGCTCTTCCCCGTCAGTAAACAAAACGGTTGAAATAAGCAACGCCCTCTCCTCCACTATCCGGATTTATCTCTCTACAAGGCGTTATTACCCCATTGGCCGCAGGTTAAATCATATGCGGTATGCTCCGATATCTCGAATGCCTGCACAAAGCTCTCCGGAGCATAAGTTATTACGTAGCTGACGGGTCCTGATCGTTGTTCTGGCCATCCTCCAGGATGTCCTTGTGGTCATCCCTGTCGATAACCAGCGCCACGGCACTCACCTTGTCGCTGTCATTAAGGTTCATGATCGTAACACCCTGAGTATTTCTACCCATCTGCGAAATCTTATTAATCGGCGTCCGAATAACAATGCCTTCGCTCGATATAACCATCAACTCGTAGTTTTCCTGGACCATCTTTGCCGCAGCGATCTGGCCGCGCGCCGATGTTTCTTTAAGAGTCTTTACTCCCTTGCCGCCGCGCCTTTGCAGCGGGTAATTGCTCATTGGCGTGCGTTTTCCAAAACCGTTTTCGGTTACGATGAGAAGGTCCGACTCGTCCCGTGCAATTTCAATTGCCAAGACCTCATCGCCTTTCGTGAGAACCATACCCTTGACACCTATCGCCGTTCTGCCCATCGGCCTAACATCGGTTTCGTGGAAGCGTATCGACATACCGCCTCGCGAGACCAGGATGACGTCCTCTGAGCCCTTGGTGGTCTTCACGCCGATGAGTTCGTCGCCCTCGCGCATGGTAATCGCCAGGATGCCGTCACGGCGCGACGTGTTGTATTCGATAAACGGAGTCTTTTTAACAATGCCGTCTTTGGTCGCCATTACCAGGTACTGGTTTTGTTCAAAACTCCTGGTTGATATGACTGCGGCAATCTTCTCGTCCGCAGTGAATGGCAGGATATTTACAACCGCCTGTCCCCGTGCCGTTCTACTAGCAACCGGAAGCTCGTGAACTTTAAGCTTATAGACCTTTCCTTTGTTTGAGAAGAACAATATATAGTTGTGCGTCGAAGAGATGAAGAGATGCTCGACGAAGTCGCCCTCTTTCAGATTTGTGCCGGTAACGCCCTTACCGCCACGCGCCTGTTTTTTATACGTCGTTGCCGGCAGTCGCTTGATATAGCCGGAGTGGGTGATGGTAATAACCATATCCTCCTCGGCTATAAGATCCTCTATCTCAAGCTCGGTCGTATCTATTGTAATCTGGGTGCGTCGCTTGTCTGCATATTTTTCTTTTACCGAGAGAAGCTCGCCTTTAATAATTCCAAGAAGAATGCTCTCATTCTCCAGGATGCTTTTTAGATACGCGATCCTTTTAACGAGTTCCTTGTGCTCGTCTTCGAGCTTCTGCCGCTCAAGAGCGGTCAGTCGTTGCAGGCGCATATCAAGAATTGCCTGCGCCTGGATTTCTGAAAGCTTAAACTGTTTCATCAAACGCTGGCGGGCCTCATCAACGTTCTTTGATCCCCTGATGGTCTTTATGACCGCATCAAGGTTGCCGAGTGCGATCAAGAGCCCTTCGACGATATGCAGCCTATCCTGGGCCTTCTTAAGCTCAAACTTTGTACGCCGTATAATAACGTCTTTCTGGTGCTCAAGATAATATTTTAGAACCTGCGCGAGGTTCAGCACTCTCGGTACACCGTCAACCAGGGCGAGCATGATAACGCCGAAGCTTACCCCGAGCTGGGTGTGTTTATAGAGTTTATTTAAAACCACCTGGGCTACGGCATCGCGCTTAAGCTCTATTACGAGGCGCATGCCGCTTCTGTCCGACTCATCGCGCAAATCGCTGATCTCGGTGATTTTTTTGTCTCGAACCAACTCGGCGATTTTTTCGGCAAGCCGGGCTTTGTTGACCTGATATGGCAGCTCAGAGACGATTATTCTCTGTTTTCCCTGCTTGGTCTGCTCGGCGTGCGCTTTTCCGCGCACTTTAATGCTGCCGCGCCCGGTTAGATATGCCTCATTAATGCCGCTTCTACCCATAATTATGCCGCCGGTTGGAAAGTCCGGCCCCTTGACGTACGTCATCAAATCGCGCACGTCGATCTCGGGATTCTCTATCATAGCGACAACGGCATCGATTACCTCGCCAAGGTTATGCGGGGGGATATTGGTCGCCATACCAACCGCGATACCCGATGACCCATTCACCAACAGGTTTGGGAAGCGCGCCGGCAACACCAGCGGCTCCTCCAGGGTCTCGTCGAAGTTCAGGACAAAATCGACGGTGTCTTTTTCTATGTCGCGAAGCATCTCGGCGGCAAGCTTTGAAAGACGTGCCTCCGTATAACGCATGGCGGCCGGCGAGTCGCCGTCGACCGAGCCAAAGTTTCCGTATCCATCAATAAGTTCATAGCGCTGCGCGAAGCTCTGGGCCATGCGCACCAGTGAGTCGTACACCGCGGTATCGCCGTGCGGGTGGTACTTACCTAAAACCTCTCCGACGATACGGGCGCACTTCTTATACTGGCTGCCCGGGCGCATCCCCATATCGTGCATGGCATAAAGAATTCGTCTGTGCACCGGCTTTAGGCCGTCGCGTACATCGGGCAGCGCCCGCCCGACAATGACGCTCATCGCATAGTCGATATACGAGCTTCGAAGCTCGTCTTCTATTTCAATTGTTTCTACTCTGCCTGCTAAGGCATCTACCATTTCTATGATTCTCCTTCTAACTAACTCTTAGATATCCAGGAACCGCACGTCTTTTGCGTGTTTTATTATATAATCCCGCCTCGGCTCGACCTTGTCCCCCATAAGAATGGAAAAAATCTCGTCGGCCACGATGGCGTCTTCCATATTTACCTTCAGCAGCGTTCTCTTCTCCGGGTTCATCGTCGTGTCCCAGAGCTGCTCGGGGTTCATCTCTCCCAGACCTTTATAGCGCTGCACGTTCGGGTTTTTATTGAGCTTGTTGAGATATTCCTCAAGCTCTCTGTCTTTATAAAAATATTTTGTTAAGCCGTCATGCATTATCTTGTAGAGCGGTGACTGCGCGATATAGACGTAGCCGGACTCGATCATCGGCAACATATAACGGTAGAAGAACGTTAAGATGAGGGTTCTAATATGCGCCCCGTCAACGTCGGCATCGGTCATAATTATGACCCTGTGATAACGTGCATTGCCGACGTCGAAGTCCTCGCCGATACCGGTTCCGAGCGCGGTGATGATAGCTAATATCTCCTCGCTGCTCAGTATCTTGTTCAGCCTGGCCTTTTCGACGTTTAATATTTTTCCTTTAAGCGGCAGGATCGCCTGAAAACTCCTGTCCCTTGCCTGTTTTGCCGAGCCGCCCGCCGAATCTCCCTCGACCAGATATATCTCTGAGAGCGATGGGTCTGTCAACGAACAATCGGCAAGTTTTCCAGGAAGAGACGTGCTCTCAAGCAGGCTCTTTCGCCTGGTCAACTCGCGCGCCTTGCGGGCGGCGGCCCTTGCGTGGGCGGCCTGGATGGTTTTACTTATGATGAGCTTTGCCGTTGCGGGGTTTTCTTCCAAAAACTCGTCGAGTTTGCTTCCAACCGTGCTCTCAACGAGCCCCCTTATCTCGGTATTTCCAAGCTTTGTCTTTGTCTGGCCTTCAAACTGGGGCTCGCGCAGCTTTACGCTGATTATCGCCGTTAGCCCTTCTCGAATATCCTCGCCGGAGAGGTTCTCTTCTTTTTCTTTTAAGAGGCCCTTCTTTCTTGCGTAGTCGTTTATGGTTCTGGTTAGCGCGGACCTAAATCCCGAAAGGTGCGTTCCTCCTTCGTGAGTGTTGATGTTATTGGCAAACGTAAACACGCTCTCGATGTAGCCGGTGTTGTATTGCATTGCAACCTCCACCTGACTGCCGCCATCGCTGCTCTCGAAGTAGATGACCTTTTTATGAAGCGGCTCTTTCGTACTATTAAGATGCTTAATAAAATCGGTGATACCGCCGGAATATTTATACTCTACCATCTCGTGTGGTTCGACGCGTTCATCGATGAGATCGATTTTCAAATCCTTGTTAAGAAAGGCCATCTCGCGCATCCTTTGGCGGATGGTATCGAAACTGAAATCCAGCTCTTCAAATACGGTTTTATCCGGCAAAAAGGTGATCTTTGTACCGGTTTTCTTGGATTTTCCTACCTCTTCAAGCGCGGTCGTCGGCTTACCATATGCAAACGACTGCCGATATACCTTGTCGTCCCTACTAACTTCAACGGTAAGGCTTTCGGATAAGGCGTTCACAACCGAAACACCTACGCCATGAAGGCCGCCCGATACTTTATATCCCTCGCCGCCAAACTTTCCGCCGGCGTGTAAAACGGTTAAAACTATCTCGACCGCGGTCTTTTTATATTTCGGTATAACACCAACCGGGATGCCCCGGCCGTCGTCGCTTACCTCTATGATATTTCCTTCTTTTATCATTACGACAATGTTCTTACAATAGCCGGCCAGCGCCTCATCGATGCTGTTATCGACCACCTCATACACGAGGTGATGGAGGCCTCGCGGGCCGGTGCTGCCGATATACATTCCAGGACGTTTTCTTACCGCCTCTAATCCTTCTAAAACCGTTATGTCTTTAGCGGTATATGTAACGCTCACTATATTTTCCCTCATTTCTCAACTATTAGGGTGTGTACGCAAAGAAACGGCCGGTAAAGCCGTTTTATAACTTCACAATTATAACACATTTTTAAGTGTTTTTGTGGGTCTATCCGCCTTCAACCTCCACGATTTGCCTTTATAATTACCGTCCGTGTTCACGCAACGCCAGTTGCTTCTGCCTCCACCTTTCAAGCTTTTTGTTCTTTACCAGGAGACGAAGCACGCGCTCTTGCAACTCGGCCGGCTCTAGGCCCCCCACCAGCTCTTCTATGTGTTCTAAATCGTTCTGGGTAAGTTTTATCGAGCTGATATCGGGTGAGTCTTCGTTATTATCTTGATTGTTATCCTTTATAATAAGCGGGCCGTGGATAAATCTAATTTCATGAACCGTGTGCGACCCAAGAAGCGCGTTTATTTGTTTTTTTATCTTGGAATCCAGAACCTTTAGCTCCTGCGCCCATGCAGGACTCTTCGTTTTTATATACAAGATGCCGTTTTTAATCTTCTCCGGCGCCGCGTTGTCACTTATCGCGGGCCCAACAACCTGCGCCCACAGAGAGAGAACCTTGCTCTCTTCCAGTTTTGCCCTCATCTCTTCGTTTGAGGTTAGTTCTCGAATCGTTTCGCCAAGCCCATACAACATGTACTTGTTTCTCCCCCATGCCGGCCTATCCATAATTATCTTTATTTTAGCCTATCTTAATAATGTTCGACGCATCTATATCCATCTCTTTTAAATATTCAACATTAGTGCTGGTTACAATCACCTGGACCCCATCGTTAATATACTTCAGGAGCGCTTCGCGTCGCGCCCTATCAAGCTCCGACATAACGTCGTCCAGTAATAAGACCGGATAATCTCTGGTAAGTTCCGTAATAATTGAAAGTTCGGCCATTTTAAGCGCAAGGGAAGCGGATCTCTGTTCTCCCTGTGACCCGAAAGTTCGAAGGTCGATGCCTGCGGCAAATATGCCGACGTCATCTCGGTGCGGGCCGACCAGGGTCTGCCCCCGCTCTATTTCGGCCTTTCTTTTTTCTTTTAGAAGCGACAAATAGTGTTCTTCTGTCTCTCCGTCTTTTATCCCCTCTTTTAGGAGTTGATTTTCATAAATAAGTGAAAAGTTGACATCACTTTCCGTTATGTTTTTATATGCCCGATCCGCTCGTTCTTCAAGCTTATAGATGATATCACGCCGGGCTATCGTTATCCGTGAACCGGCTCCGACAAGCTGTTTATCCCAATAATCGATGACATCGGCCTTCATCCTGCCGACGAAGACTTTTTTCAGAAGCATATTTCTTTGTTTAAGAATTTTGGAATACTGCTGCCGCCAGTAGGAATAACCCGGCCCTGTTTTCTCGAGTATCTCGTCGAGGTAGGCCCGGCGGGTCTCGGGCATTTCTTTTACTATCCTCAGGTGGTCCGGAGTAAAAATAACGGTGATTATGGGGCGTGCCTTCATCTGCTCTTTTTTGCTTGCGACGCCGTTTACTTTAAGCTGTTTTGAACCATCCTTAAAGATAGACGCCTCGATTAAAAGTTCCCGCTCGAGGCGCTGAACCGTTGATTTTACTATGGCGAACTCCTCATCCCACTTGATGAGTTCCCGGGCGGTACTTGTCTTATGGGATTTTCCGTTTTCTAAGAAATAAAGTGCTTCGAGCAGGTTTGTCTTTCCGGCGGCGTTTCTGCCGATTATAAAATTCAGTCCTTCGTGTATCGTAACGCTAAAATTGGAGTAATTCCTATAATTAACGAGCTGTAACTCTTTTACATACATTTCTATTCTTTAATGGTAACCTTAACGGTATCATTCCCTACGGTTACGACGTCTCCCTCTTTTAATTTATAGCCCCTTCTTCGTTCGACCTGGTTATTTACTTTTATTTCCCCTTCTTGAATACGTATCTTTGCCTCGCCACCGGTCGATACCAAGCCTGCATGCTTTAATAGCTGTTCGAGTCGTGTCCCCGGCCGCACGGCAATGGCATTCACGCGATTATCCTATCCGAACCGGCATAACAAGGTAAATAAAATCCTGTGCCTTTGCCGGTCGCACCAGGCCCGGTTTAAGCGGGTTGTTAAGCTCCAGATACACCTGTTCCTCGGAAATCGAGTTGAGCCCGTCGATTAAATACTGGGCGTTAAATGCGATCTCCATCCCCTCTCCTGCGACTTCGGCCGGAAGCGCTTCATCCGCCGATCCTACGTCCGCGGTCATTGCCGAAAGCTGCACTTTTTCCTTATCTATCCTTATTTTAATTAACGCGTTGTTCTGAGCCAACAAAGAAACCCTTCGCAGAGAAGCAAGGAAGTCGTCCTTCATCAACTTTACCCTTGTCTCACAATTGTCGGGCAGCAGTTGCTGGTACGGCGGAAAGTTTCCTTCAATAAGCCTTGAAACCACAACGGTATCGTTCATCTTAAAATATACCTGATTTTTAGCAAGCCCTATCTCAATATCCTCATCGCCGCAAATCTTTGACACCTCATCCATACAGCGTGCGGGGATGATCACCTTCATATCATCAGCTTTAGCCCCGTCAACGGCAGTCTCGTTTATAGAAAGCCGATAGCTATCGGTAGCTACCATCTTCAGCCTTCCCTTATCGATTGTCGTCAATATGCCGCACAACACCGGGCGGGTCTCGTCTTTTGATACCGCTTTCATAACCTGTCTAATCGCCGAGGAAATTTTTTTTCCCGGAACCTTTATCGTTTTTTCCGCCTTCGTCTCCGGAAATTTCGGAAAATCCTCCGCGGAAAATGCTTTTAAGCTAAAGAGCGACGAGCCGCACGTAATCCTTACATTGCCGCTTTTGTTGTCGATGTCCAGCTCTACTTTCGCATCGGGAAGATTTTTAACCACATCACCCATAAGGCGTGCCGGAAGAACCGCTGCATCCGCGTCTTCTGCGCTAATCGGGAGCCTGTATTTCATAGACAACTCGAGGTCTGTTGAACACAGGTTGAGATACCCATCTTCAACAACAAAAAGAATTCCTGACAAGATAGGTAAAATGCTTCTCGATGAAACCGCCTTTTGTATAGTTTGCAAGGCGGTATTTAATTCACCCTGCGTTATACTTATTTTCACATGTGCCTCCTTCTATAAAAGAATATAAAGTATGCTTAGTCGTAATAGTAAGTGCTGTTAATTGTGTTAATAACCGCCATAAGCGCTCATAGAGCGGTTATTTTTATTGTTAATTACTTAACAAATAAGTTGTGTAAAATGTTAGGCGAATCGTGCTGCCATAATAATTAACAAAGTTATCAACAACTTTTATACCTTTTTATGTTTTTTGTTTTATGCGATTTGTTAGTTCTTGAACCTGGTTATAAACCTCCCGCTGTGTGCTAATCATCTTACTTACCTTGGTGTTCGCATACATGACGGTTGTATGGTCTCTTCCCCCGAACTCTTCCCCTATTTTCGGAAGGCTGAGATCGGTAAGTTCTCTAGCCAAATACATGGCGATTTGGCGGGGGTAGACGACCGATTGCGAGCGTTTGTTTCCAACCAGCTGAGATTTCGAAATATTAAAATATCGGCATACTTCCGCCTGGATTGTTTGAACAGAGATCGGGCGGCTTGCATGGTTTGGAAAAATGTCCTTTAAGACATCTTCGGCCATGGTTATATTTACCGGCGCCTTTGTAAGCGACGAAAACGCGATGATTCGGATAAGCGCGCCTTCGAGTTCGCGGATGTTCGATTGTATTTTAGAAGCTATAAACTCGAGGACATCGTTCGAAACAGACAGCTTTTCAATCTGGGCCTTTTTGTGAAGAATCGCGATCCTAGTTTCTAAATCCGGCGGCTGGATGTCGGTAATTAGTCCCCCCTCAAATCTGGAGCGCAGTCTGTCTTCAAGGGTTGCAATGTCTTTTGGCGGCCGGTCGCTTGAAAGGACTATCTGTTTATTCGCCTCGTGTAGCGTGTTAAACGTGTGAAAAAATTCCTCCTGCGTCCCCTCTTTGTTTTCAAGGAATTGGATATCATCAACAAGCAGGATGTCATTATCGCGGTAACGCTTTTGAAAACCTGAAATTTTATCTTTGTCGCGAATGGATGCGACAAAGTCGTTCAAGAATTTCTCGCAGGATACGTAGCGCACCTTTAAACCGGGGTGGTGATTGATAACATAGTGGCCTATTGCCTGTAGAAGATGCGTCTTTCCAAGCCCCACACCCCCGTAGATAAAGAGAGGGTTATAGGCTTTTGAAGGTACTTCAGCCACCGCTAATGCCGCAGCGTGTGCAAACCGGTTACTCCCGCCTATAACAAACGATTCAAATGTGTAGCGGGGGTTAAGTGCTGTCGGTTGGCTTTTCATCTCGCCCTTCTTGTGCCGGGTGTTTTCGGGCTCTATTGAGAGTTGCTCCGCCTCATCGGCAACAACCTTTATTTGTATCTCCTCGCCCAGAACTTGAAAAAGCGCATCGGCAATGAGGCTGCTGTAGCGTGTTTCGAGCCACTCTTTGGTAAACGGGTTTGGTGCAGAGATGATTAATTCTTCCGCCTCGATCTGCACGGGACTCGTATTCTCAAACCAGGCCTTATAGGTAGGTGTGTTAAGCTGTTTCTTTATTATTTTAAGGGCTTGACCCCAGATAATATCAAGCTGGTTTTGCAAGAAAATCCCACCTATGAATTTAAAATGTCATCCAAATATTCGATGCCGATGGATGTAAGAACTCTTTTGCCCTGCTCGTCCGCGGAAATTAACGACTTCTCCTCCAAGTATATCAAATCTCGGTATGCCGTGCTAAGGCTGATGTTAAGTTCACTAGCTATCTTCGAGGGACCGACGGATCCGAACTCCATAACAAGGAACAGAACCTGCTTCTGGCGCTTATTTAAGTCAAAGCTGATGGGGATTTGTGCCTTTGTCGCCTCATCCGGCACGGGCTGAACGCCGGGTACTTTTAGTGTTATAACCGTCCCGTGGTCCAGGTTGTCCTCTATGGTGAGCGCACCACCGAGAAAATAGAGAGCCTCCTTGGTTATAGGAAGGCCCGAGCCAACGCCTTTTATATAATGTTTCATCTCCGAGGTTGCCGTTGAGAAGCCCGGCTCAAATGCCTTTTCCTTATTCTTTATTCCCGGGCCCTGGTCTGAAATCCTTACGGTGTTGCCGTTATCGAGCACGCTTATGACAACCTCTTTAAAATAAGCGTGTATGAGATTTTCAATAATTTCGCGAAGTACCGTGTACGGTATATTTCCGCCGATTTCTTTAGATGACTGGTAGGTCTTTGTGGCCAACAGATTTATAAACTCATCATAATCATCGGCGCCGAGTTCGATGATGCGTGGCGCAGCCATGAGGGAATCATATACCGCAAGGCGTGCGGCAATCCGCTCTTGAACTTCCATAGCAGGCGTGTTTTCCGGGGACGTCGCCTCTTGCCCTGAAGCGGGTGTTTTCAGCCTCTCCTGTTCCAAATTATCGACGAACCGCTGAAAATAGTTTTCCATTCAATATCCTTTATTGGTATAAGGGCCGTATTTATCCCCTAGGTTATCAACAACACCTTCATAAAAACCAGCAGAGCAAGGCCTCTCTGTGCAGCTAGTTTTTATATTTATCACACCGGCCGCTAAAAAATGATAAGGTTTTCAATGCTCCCTGAAAGGGCGAAAACGTGCAATAATTTAAAAGTTATCCACAGCTCTTTCCACATGTGTGGAAAAGTGTTGAAAACGGATTTACCCGCTTTCTTGAAAACCTAGTAGACGACGTGATAACCAAATATTAACTTTTCAAGAGACGGTTGCAAAGAAAAAACAGCGCATTCCTGTGGAAAACTTTTATTTTTAGAGGTTTTCACTGAAAAAACCTCTTGAGTCACATATTTGAAGGGAAGATAAAAGTAGCCCATAAACGACGTCTATAATTATACTGTTAACCAGCAGTTTTAATAAGTATCATCATGTGATAAATTATAACAGACGCATATTTGTGAAGTAAACAAGCGAGCTATAAGGGCAGGCAGGATGGATGAAAATAAAGTTATCAACATTATCCACAGCCCTTCAACGGAGAACGACAGGGAATTCGTTACCCGTGTTGTCGCATATAAAAATCTACTCAAAAGAGATTACCTTGACATATATATACAGGCAACAATATAATTATGGCTGTTCTTTTTTTATATAAGGAGAAAAGATGAAACGGACCTATCAACCAAACACGAGAAAAAGAAAAAAGACGCACGGCTTTAGAATCAGGATGAGGACTAAGGCCGGTCGTAGAGTGATTGCGAACCGCCGCCGGAAAAATAGAGATAGATTGTCGGCGTAAAACGGTTAACATGCGCAAGGAAGCACGGATAACTTCCGGCAAAGACTACAAGGACGTGTACCTCAACGGAAAATCTGCGGCCAATAAGTACCTCGTAGTCTATTTTTTAAAGAAGAGGGAAAGAGGGCTCCGCCTTGGGATCTCGATATCGCGAAAAGTCGGCTCTGCCGTAATCAGAAATAGAATAAAACGACTTTTAAGGGAAGCTTTTAGACATAACGAAGCCGAGATTAAACAAGGGTATGACATAGTGTTTATAGTGAGGCAGCCGATAAAAGGAAAGTCTTTTCACGAGGTTGAAAAGGCTTTTATTGATATTCTTTTGAGAGTAGGGCTCATAGAAAAAAGAGATGAAACAACTAGCGATAGCATTGATTAGACTCTATCAAAAATTTATATCGCCCATGCTTCGGCCATCGTGCAGGTATTATCCCACGTGCTCAAGCTACGCGCTCCAGGCCATCGATAAGTATGGCTTTTTTAAGGGGGGCTTTATGGCTACGAGCCGCATATTGCGCTGCCATCCTTTTTCTCCCGGAGGCTACGATCCAGTAAAGTAATTAAGGAGGCATTTTAATTTGGGCAGCATTTGGCAAGGCCTGATAGATATACTCGCGGCAACGCTAACTTTCTTCAACGCGTACGTCCACAGTTATGGCGTAGCGATCATATTGTTAACCGTCGCGGTGAGGATATTTATTCTTCCGCTAACAATTAAACAAACCAAATCGATGTATGAAATGCAAAAACTCCAGCCGAAACTGAAGGAGTTGCAGGAGAAATACAAAGACAACAAAGAAAAACTCCAGCAAGAGATGATGAAATTTTATTCGGAAAACAAGGTAAATCCTTTTGGTGGGTGTCTGCCGTTGATTCTACAGTTGCCGATATTTTTCGCGCTGTTTAGAATGTTGCTGAGCAATAAAGAACTTTTAAATGCAACATCGCTTGGTCTGCAGCTTGGCCTCAAGCCAAGCTTGGCGTTAGCGCACGGTGTGGTCGTGTTCATACCGTACCTGATTCTAATTATCTTAATGGCGGTTACGACCTATCTGCCTCAGAAAATGATGGCGACCGATGCTCAACAACAAAAGATGGGTCTTTACATGGTGCCGCTTATGGTATTTTTTGCATGGAGTCTGCCGGCAGGTGTTTTAATATATTGGGTAACAACAAATATTTGGACCATAGCACAGCAATATATAACCCTAAGGCTTGCAAAAACGTCGGAGGTTAGTTAATGACAACAGTTATAGAAAAAGAAGGCAGCACGGTTGAAGAGGCGATCAAGGTGGCACTTAGCGAGCTAGGCGTTGATCGCGCTGACGCGAAAGTGGAGATACTAGAAGAAGAAAGCAAGGGCTTTTTTGGAAGGCTCGGTGCCGGGAAGGCCAGGGTGCGGGTATCCGTCATCGATAAGGGTGTTCAAACGATAGAGTCGCTAATCAAGGAAATTATGGAACACCTGGGTGTCGACGGAGATGTCGCGATACACGAAACCGACGACGCGATAAAAATAGATATCACGGGCGGCGAACTCGGGTTGTTGATCGGAAAGCGCGGTGAGACACTGAGCGCGATTCAAACGATAGCCAATGTTGCGCTAAGAAAAGCGGGCGCGGAGAAGAAACTCCTGGTCGATATCGAGAATTACCGGCAAAGACGGGCGGAGAGTCTTGAGGAAATGGCGAAGCAAGCAGCCGAAAAGGTTGTGCGCACGGGCCGAGTGGTCGTATTAAGACCCATGAACGCTTATGATAGAAGGATGATTCACCTCGCGCTACAAGACAACGACAAGGTGTTCACCGAGAGCCAGGGTGAGGAGCCGGATCGGCTGGTAAAAATATTGCCGAAAGCATAAAGCTTAATCAGGCAAGGTTCATTATATAATCGAAGCACCCGGCTCTATCCGACCGGGTGCTTTTTAGTTAGAAAAAGGGCCGGGATGAAGTGCTAACTTTTAGTTAACAATTGTTAGTTAATAATTAACACTTGGCCGTTCACGTTGGCGCTTGTTGCATGCGCATAATGCTTTTATACATAGAATGTTTTAATATTAATGACGTGGTGAAAATGATGTTTTACGGGAACGACACGATAGCGGCAATATCAACAGCAGTCGGCGAGGGGGGAATCGGCATCATCCGCATCAGCGGAGATGCCGCGATATCTGTTGCCGAAAAGGTAGTAAAAAAGCGCAAAGGGGCGGGGCTTGGCGCGCTGCAAAGCCACAGCATGTTTTTGGCCTCGGTGGTTGATCCTGTAGACGGCTCTCAAATTGACGAGGCGCTTGTTTCTATAATGAGGGCCCCTTATACGTATACCCGCGAAGACGTTGTTGAGATAAACTGCCACGGAGGGGTTATGGCCCTTAGAAAAACACTGGGTGCGGTGCTTAGCGCCGGCGCGCGGGCGGCAGAGGCAGGAGAGTTTACAAAACGCGCATTTCTAAACGGCCGCATTGATTTGACCCAGGCTGAGGCGGTTATCGATACCATCAGGTCAAAGACCGACGCAGCGCTAAAAGCCGCCGTAAGCCAACTCGAAGGGGGCCTATCAGAAAAAATACGAGGGGTGGCCGAGAAGGTTGCCGATGTGCTTACGCAGGTAGAGGCCGCCGTCGATTTCTCTGATGAGGACATCGAGACGTTGCCCGCTACGGTATTGTTTGATCTGCTTAACGAGACAAATCATGCGATAGAGCAACTTCTTACAACCGCCATCAGGGGCAGGATGATCAAAGAAGGCGTAAGAACGGCAATAATAGGAAAACCTAATGTTGGAAAATCAAGCCTCTTAAACGCACTGCTACGAAAAGAGCGTGCGATCGTAACACCGATTCCGGGAACCACGCGGGATGTCATTGAGGAAACGATAACCATCAAAGGAATTCCGCTGGTCCTACAAGATACGGCCGGCATTCGGGAGGCCTCGGACGAGGTCGAGAAGATCGGCGTGCGTTTCGCACAGGAAGCCATAAGATCGGCGGAAATCGTGCTGTTTGTAGTGGATGGAAGCCGGCAGATAACGGCTGAAGACACGCGGCTCCTTCATGAGGTTGACGGAGAACTGTTGATTCTAGTGGTAAACAAATCCGACCTGCCGCCGGCATGGTCGGCGCAAGAGCTCGCATTACCCGATAGATTTAAGGCCAGGGTGGAGCTTTCTGCGCTGAGCGGGGACGGAATCGAAGTGCTGGAAGAGACGGTTGAAAGGATGCTTCTTGCAGGAAGCCTTGATGCGGCCGGCTCGGCTATCGTTACAAACGCGCGCCACGAGCAGCTCTTAAAGCACGCACAAGCCGGGGTTAATGAGGCGATGGAGCTTATTAAAACAGGGCGGCCGGAAGAAATTATAGCGACCGTTCTGCGCGACGCGCTGGATAATCTGGGAGAAATTACAGGAGAGACGGTTGGCGATGATGTCCTCGGAAGAATATTCAGCCAGTTTTGTATAGGAAAATAAATTAAGACAGACCGAGCAAACATGCTTAAGCCCGGCAACCCTCAGCCCGGTGCACTTGCGCCAAATGTTCTTGTGGCAGGGGTATTTGGCACCGATGGTTTGTC
>PFFU01000119.1:0-1051 GCA_002783345.1 Candidatus Aquicultor secundus | reverse complement strand
TGATAGTAATAGGGGCGGGACATGCAGGATGTGAGGCGGCACTTGCCGCTTCTCGTATGGGTGCACGGACGCTGCTTTTAACGATTAGTCTTGATACCATGGCCTGGATGCCGTGCAATTCTTCTATTGGCGGCCCCGGTCGTGGACAGTTGGTGAGGGAGATAGACGCTCTCGGCGGGGAGATGGCGCGTCTTGCCGACCGTACCACGCTACACAGCAGGCGATCGAATATCGCGAAGGGCCCGGCTGTTCAGTCGCCGTTTACAATTGTGGACAGGCGGCAATACCAGCTTTTAATGAAATATTTACTCGAGCAAACAGATAATCTTCACGTCAGGCAGGCATTAATCAAGAAGATACAGCCCAACGGAGAAACCCTCGAAGTCACTTCTGTGTTTTCTGAGACGTTCGAAGCCAAGGCGGTGGTGCTTGCCGCAGGTACGTTCATGCGAGGCGAGGTAGTTTACGGCGATGTCGTGGAACAAGCGGGTCGTTATAGCGAGATCGCCGCGCCGGAAATATCGCGGAACCTGGAAGCTATGGGGTTCGCAATGGGCCGCTTTAAGACAGGCACATCCCCCCGAGTTTCGGCGGCAAGCGTGGATACGTCGGAGATGGAGATACAGGAACCGGATGAGCGCACCGAGCCATTTTCGTTCTGGACGGAGCAATTTGCCCCATATAACCTGGTATGTTACAAAACTAGAACAACTGAGGCGACACGCGGAACGGTGCTCGCCCACCTTCAACAATCCCGGCTCTTTAAAGACGGATCTCGTCCCATAGGCACTCGCTATTGTCCATCAATAGAGGACAAAGTGCTCCACGGTGCAGACCGACCAGGACACCCTGTATTTTTACAACCACAGGCGGCCGACGGAGCCGAGCTTTATATTCAGGGATTATCGACAAGTCTTCCGCCCGCAGCGCAAGAAGAACTAGTACGCTCTGTTCCAGGCCTCGAGCACGCCCGGATCATGCGCCCGGGCTATGCGGTTATGTATGACTATGTCTCTCCGGAGCAGCTTCTGCCAAGTCTTGAGACAAAGCT
>PFFU01000118.1 GCA_002783345.1 Candidatus Aquicultor secundus | reverse complement strand
ACGTTTATGGCCAAAGCTAAGTTCGAAAGAACCAAACCGCACATGAATATCGGCACGATCGGTCACGTGGACCACGGCAAGACCACGCTTACCGCCGCTATTACCAAGGTGCTCGCCGAGAAAGGGCAAGCCACGTTTCGCTCGTTTGACTCAATCGACAACGCTCCGGAAGAGCGTGAAAGAGGCATAACAATCGCAATAGCCCACGTAGAGTACGAGACGGCAAACCGCCACTACGCACACGTCGACTGCCCGGGGCACGCCGACTATGTAAAGAACATGATCACCGGTGCCGCTCAGATGGACGGCGCAATCTTGGTAGTAAGTGCAGCAGACGGGCCCATGCCCCAGACCAGAGAGCACATCCTTTTAGCCCGCCAGGTCGGAGTCCCCTACATCGTTGTCTTTTTAAACAAAGTCGACATGGTAGACGACCCGGAGCTACTCGAACTCGTTGAGATGGAAGTAAGAGATCTTCTAAACGAGTACGAGTTCCCGGGCGACGATATCCCGATTATCCCGGGGTCCGCATTAAAAGCCCTCGAAGGAGACCCGGCAGAAGCAGAAAACATCATGAAACTCATGGAAGCGATCGACTCCTACATCCCCACCCCCGAGCGCGACATCGAAAAACCCTTTTTGATGCCGGTAGAAGACGTCTTTACCATCACGGGCAGGGGCACCGTTGTAACGGGTAGAGTCGAGCGTGGCAAGGTCAAAGTCGGCGAAGAGGTCGAGATCATCGGCATGCAAGACGAGACCAGAAAAACCGTTGTCACGGGCTTAGAGATGTTTAGAAAGCTACTTGACGAGGCCCAGGCGGGAGACAACATCGGCGTTCTTTTGCGCGGTATCGGCAGAGACGAGGTTCAGCGCGGGCAAGTCTTGGCACGCCCAAAAAGCATCACCCCGCACACCAACTTTACCGCCAAGACCTACGTTCTAACAAAAGAAGAAGGCGGCAGGCACACCCCATTTTTCAACGGGTACCGCCCGCAGTTTTACTTTAGGACAACGGACGTAACCGGGGTTGCCACTCTTCCGGAGGGCACCGAGATGGTTATGCCGGGAGACAACGTAGAGATGACAATCGAGCTTATCACCCCCATCGCTATGGAGGAAGGCCTTCGCTTTGCAATTCGTGAAGGCGGCAGAACAGTTGGAGCGGGTAGGATTACGAGCATTATTAAATAA
>PFFU01000107.1:1400-3106 GCA_002783345.1 Candidatus Aquicultor secundus | reverse complement strand
AGCCAGTGCTACCACGACGAGGGCGCTTAGCGCATAGCGTTTCTTCAGGACCAAAATCCCAAGGATAATGACATAAATCAATCTGAAGGCGGATGCTTTAAATATCGCATTGGTTGTGACAAGAAAACTTGCCCATTTCTGGTTTTGGAAGAACTTCGCCGCGTTAAGGTCAAAAGCGTTTGCCGGGTGACTGTAGACATAGATAGTGAGTATGGTAAACAGCGCAAGCAGGATAAATACAAAGCCAAATACAAATGTTCTTAACGAGGATTTCATTGGTGCCCTTATCTGCTTATACTATCTTAAGCTACCTACCTATCTTACTGTTATTGCTTTCGGACTGCAAATTCGATGGACTGTTATTGTAAGATATCTAACCAAGCATTGCTTGAATAGCTAAAACATCGCGACTTTGCTTTGCGTGGAAACAGAGGACGGCTTCTACCTTAGAGGATATCTTCGATTGCTAATCGTTTGTCAAGCAATTAATCCTTCTTGGTATCATTACCACTATGTGCTGGCTGAGCTTGCAGGACATTTTGACCGGCGGAGGCTCGTCTTCTTCTATCCACTTGCGCATACGTTCCTGCTCAAGTAAAAGGTCTTTTCGCTTTTGCTCTGTGAGGAGATCGTCGGCTTTCTTTTGTTTCTCGACCTCATTCGCCCCATTCTTTGTATCGTTTATATTTGCAGTATCAGTATCTGCAGCATCAGTATCTTGAGTTTTAGCTTTGTGGTTTTCCATAGCGTTTACCTCACAAAAACGTATCTCTTGAGATTTCTAAGGAAGTTTTCAAATTCGAAACCTCTGAGCAAAATATCTCCAGTTGTTATTATACAAAAAACGCGGTCTTCTGTGGTTATTTGCAAGCGGATTGATGACGGCTGCTTGCAACTTCTCGCTGGATTCAAGCAAAGATATGCACGGTTTGCCCATAACTGATAGAATATAGTTCTAATTACCCCCGCCCGTGCGATGTACTTGAGATGAAAAGGGGTTGCTATGTTAGGACGCACGCATGAAGTTGCGGCTGTCGGGGCGGTTGCTTCGGCGGCTATACTTTTTCCTGTAAAAGACATGACATTTGAGACCGCGACGCTATCGTTGCTGATGGCGCTTGTCGGGGGCCTTACCCCCGACATCGATAAGCAGGGCAGTACGATTTGGGATAAGATGCCGGCCGGCGGGTGTTTGTCGCGGATCGTGCATCCGGTGTTTATCGGGGGTCATCGCCACATTACGCACTCGTTTCTTGGGATGTTTTTGTTTGGCATCGGTATGAGGGCGCTTCTTACGGTGCTGCCGTTTGGGCCGGGCATCGACGGTAATATCCTATTCTTAAGCTTTATGATCGCATTCGGCTCGCACTTGTTTACGGATATGCTGACCAAGGAAGGCGTTCCGCTCTTCTTCCCCCTCCCGTTTCATATAGGTCTTCCCCCATTCGAGTTCTTGCGCCTGCAAACGAACGGGATGGTTGAGAAGCTTCTCATTACACCGGGGATAATCGCAGTAGTGGTCGTGCTTGGCTACCTGTATCCGGATAACGCGCACGCTTTGTTAAGCATCCTCGGGATTAAATAAAAATAACCTAGTGCCAGAACACCATAATTATTGTGTCATTCTGAGCGAAGCGAAGAATCTAGCGGGCACTCACGTACTTCTGTCACTGAGTATGTCTAAGCTTTGATTCACTGTGCTAAGA
>PFFU01000107.1:480-1358 GCA_002783345.1 Candidatus Aquicultor secundus | reverse complement strand
AATAGAACCCGGAGCCGAATATAGCATAGTTACAGGCAATAACCTGTGTTTACAGGTGCAATAAGCGAGCACCGAGTTTGACTACGAAGCCCTCCCCAAACCTGCCAAGAAGGATTACGTAGGCGATAAATCCGAAGTAGAACAGGCCGCTAAATAGCAATTGGACCGCGTGGAGCCTTTTTCTTACCTTGAGGCCGATGAGCATTATTACGCTGGCGGCAAGCCCGCAGGCCGCAGCCACGACCGCAGGCTCGGTAAGGTGCCAGGGCGTAAAGAAGATGCCGAAGGATGGCAGGATACAGCTTTGAAACACCATGGCGCCGGTAATGTTACCCATAGCGAGCGTATCTTTGTTCTTCCGCACCCACATAAGGCTGTTAAATTTCTCGGGCAGCTCGGTTGCGATCGGAGTGACGAGAAGGGATAAAACAAGCGCGGAGATCGCGAATTGCTCTGATATTGTTACCACCTGGCCAATAAAAAGGTGCGCGCCATAGATAATGATGCCGAGCGAAACAAGCAGTTGCAGCGCGATAAACCTCCATCTTGGAGGTAGCCCTTCTCTGTGGAAGTAAAGCGGTTTCAGGTTGCAGCCCGCCTCGCCGCAATCCTCGATTGTGCTGCGGAAGTATTTTACGTAGATGCCGAGGAGCGTAACGGCCAACATAAGCTTGATGGGGCGATACGGCACGATGGCTGCGGTAAGTGCCAGGCCGTAGCTGGTTAAAAAGTAAGTCAGATCGCGCGACATGCCGGTGATGTGCGCATCGACTTCACGGGAGCGGCCTCTCGTCAGCGAAAAGATGATAATGCCGATGCCGACAACGAACATGGCCAGGGTTGCCAGCATAAACGATGATCCGATGATGGCGCCTATG
>PFFU01000107.1:0-453 GCA_002783345.1 Candidatus Aquicultor secundus | reverse complement strand
CCGAACCACTCGACGCCGTTGCTAAACAACTCGCACGCGACAAGTATGATTACTAAAGATACCCCAAAAAGCAAATATGTGGTTGGCAATTATATCTCTCCTATCAGTTATTCTGCATTTATTTCGCAACAAAGAGCTTGAGCGCTCGGTTTCTCTTGCAAAAAAAAGACCTTCAATCGCAAACGATTGAAGGTCTCGCAAATTGTAATCAACTGGCCGTCCGGGCATTTCTGCCGGGATTGTCGAAACGACCAACCCGCAATGCGGGTAGCTACTCCCCTTCCGGTAATCATCCTTATTGTACCGGAATTACTTTTTCATAGCAATTCCAATCAGAAAAGGATTCCCATAGCGCGGACGACCGGAGGCGGCGTAATCCGCATGTATCACCTGTGCCTCCCCAGCTCTATAAGCCCTGGTCGATCAGATCCAACGCGTGTTTTAAGTGCGATG
>PFFU01000038.1:5044-10371 GCA_002783345.1 Candidatus Aquicultor secundus | reverse complement strand
GAATGACAACTAATCGCCGTTCACCATTTGCTAATTGCTCCTTCAGAATGACAACTAATCGCTATTCGCTGCTCGCTCCTCGCTATTCGCTGTTTTAATCAGCAAACCGCTTCTGGAATCGCAATACGCTCACGCCAAAAATCAAAACCCCAAGCAGTGAAAGCACCAGCACCTGGTCCCATAACGCTTCCATCCCCACGCCCTTGAGGAATATGCCGCGCACGATAACCAGGAAATACCTCAGCGGTATAACGTATGTTAAAAGCTGGATCGCCTTCGGCATGTTCTCGATTGGAAAGATAAAGCCGGAAAGCATCATCGCCGGCATCATAAAAAACCAGGCGGTCATCTGCGCCTGATGTTGGGTGCGCGAAATCGTTGACACAAACAGCCCTTGCCCCACCGTCGTAAACAAAAACGCCAGACATAACGCCAGCAGCAGGAATATATTTCCCCTAAACGGCACCTTAAACCAGAGCATGCCGACGGCCATAATCAAACCGACCTCGATAAAGGCAATAGTGACAAACGGGAGCACCTTGCCCATAATAAGCTCCCAGCGCTTTACCGGGGTGACGATAAGCTGTTCGAGCGTTCCCCGTTCTCTTTCTTTGACGATTGCAACCGAAGTAATAATGGTGGTAATGATGGTTAGAATAAGCCCGATCAAGCCCGGTACCATATAGTTTACGCTCTTTAAGTCCGGGTTATACCAAACCCTAACCCTCGGCTCAACGGTTGCTATTCGAGCGGTTATCGCCTTCATCGCACTGAGTTTGCGTTGCATAATCTCCTGCGACCTGGCGGCGATTATCCGCGATGCATATTGCTGCGCTTGGACGCCGGTATTGGCGTCCGAGCCATCAATGACAAGCATGATCTCGGCCGTGCGGCCGGCCTTTATCGTACGCTGATAGCCCTGCGGGATGATAACGCCAAGCGTCGCCTTGTCGGCCCGTATAAGGCCCGGCATTGACGATTCGCTCTCCACGCGCTTCTCGATCCTAAAATAACCGGCGTTGGTAAATTTCTCGGCGATTACCTTGCTCTCGGCTGTGCGGTCGTGATCCACGAGAACGATCCCGATATCCTTTACTTCCGTCTGCACGACATATCCAAAAAGAATGAGTTGAAGTAACGGCGCCACAAAGACCAGCGGCAGCATCCTTTTATCCCGCAACAACTGGATGATCTCTTTTTTGGCAAGCATCAGGACGCGCTTCATGCGAACGACCTCCTCAGGCGCAGCGAGGCGACCGTGATCATCAGGAGGGCGAAAACCCCCAGCGCAACCAGATTAGGCCACAGCACGCTAATACCGACACCTTTTAAGAAAATCCCGCGAATAACCACCAAGAAATATCTGGCCGGAACAAGATATGTGATAAACTGCAGTACGACGGGCATGCTTTTTATGGGAAAGACAAACCCCGAGAGTAAAAACGCGGGTAGGAATGTGACCATAAACGACGTAAAACTTGCCACCTGTTGCGAATCGGTCGCCGCCGAAATCACCAGGCCCATCCCAAGCGTACCGGCTACATAAATGATCAGGCTTCCCAACAGCAGCAGGAAACTGCCGTTCATCGGCACATTAAACCACAGCATCCCGACCCCCGTAATAAGCGCCGCCTCAAAAAACGCGATGACCACGTACGGGATTATCTTGCCAATGATAAGCTGAGAACTCCTGATCGGGGACATGATGAGGTTCTCGAGCGTCCCTTTCTCCTTCTCACGCACGACCGCAACTGAAATACTGATTGTCGTAACCGTCATCATGATAAGCGCCATCAGCCCGGGGACGATATAGTTTACGCTTCTCAGTTCGGGGTTGTACCACACCCTCGCCTTGATATCGATCGGCGGCACGCCCTGCCTGATGACGATGCCTTTTTTATAGAGCGACTCGGCAGTCGCGTTCTGCGAAAACCTGTTGATTATTACCGATGAGTAGCCAACGCCGACTCTCGCAAAGTTGGGGTCGGACCCGTCGACCAGCACCTGCACCCTGGCGTTCCCATCGGAGCGAACCTTATCCTCAAAGCCCTTTGGGATGATAATCGCTACTTTGATTTGTCCCGAATCCAGTCGCTTGGTAAAATCCGCCGTGTTAGGTCTTGCATTTATATCGAAGTACCCCGAGCTCGAAAAGTTTTCGATTAACTTCCTGCTCATAACCGACCTGTCGCTGTCATAGACGGCGGTTGAAATATGGTTGATATCCAGGCTTAACGCATATCCGAACATCAAGAGCTGGAAGAGTGGTAAAAACAGCGTAATCCCCAGCGTCCGCGGGTCCCGCAGGATATGGATTATTTCTTTTTTCATAATCGCTTCTATCAGTTCCATCGCGGTTACCCCCGGCTCTTCTTACCGCTCTTATTGCTCTTATTGCTCTTCTTAATCATTTCAATAAATGCGCTCTCCATCGTCGGCGCCTTCGGAATAACGGATACCAGCTCGACCTTGCCCGCGAGGTCATGCTTTAGCCTCTCGGCCGCATCCTCGGCGTTCGACACGGTAAGCTGCAAACGCTCACCGTAAATCTCAACATCAAGCACATAGTGCAAGTCTTTGACCAGCCTCTGGGTTTCGCGTTGCGGTCTCGCGATAAGCTCTACCACCTCGCCGCTAAAAGATGCCTTGATCGATTTCGGAGTATCGCACACGTCGATCCTCCCGCTATCCATGAAGGCAACTGTCGAGCAGCGCTCGGCCTCGTCCATATAAGGCGTTGAAACAAAGAGCGTGATGCCGCGGCTTCGAAGCTCGGAGAGAATGGCCCAGAACTCGCGGCGGCTCACCGGGTCGACGCCGGTTGTCGGCTCGTCCAGGAACAGGATGGTCGGCTCGTAAATAAGGGTGCATGCGAGCGCCAGCTTTTGCTTCATGCCTCCGGATAAAAAATCGGCCCGCCGGCTGGTAAACTCTTCGAGCCGTGCAAAATGCAGAAGCTCCTTCATTCTGGTGCGCCGCTCGGATTCGGACAGGCTGTAGACATCGGCGAAAAACCGTAGGTTTTCCTCGACCGTCAAGTCCCCGTACAGGTTGAATTTCTGGGACATATAGCCGATTTTGCCGCGTACCGCCCGCGCATCGCGGAGGATATCCTTACCCATCAGCAAGACCTTCCCAGACGTCGGCTTCAGGATGGTCGCCAGAACCCGTATCGTGGTCGTCTTCCCGGCCCCATCCGGCCCCACCAGGCCGAATATCTCGCCTTCCTCAACCCGAATACTCACACCATCAACCGCCCGAACACTCGGAAACTCCACTATTAAATTATCCGTTTCGATAATATAGTTACTCATAGTTTAAAATCTTAGCCCGCGTTCTCGACCCTAGTCGAGCACTGCATCTGCAGGCATTCCCGGCTTCAACTGTTCCTTTGGATTGTCGACTTTGATCGTCACGCCGAATACCAGGTTGCTCCTTTGCTCCTTGGTCTGAACGTTCTGCGGTGTAAACTCGGCCTCGGACGCGATCTCGGAAACCTTGCCCGTAAACTCATCGTTCGGATACGCATCCACACTTACCGAAGCCTTTTGGCCGACTTTTACCTTACCCAGCTCTTTCTCGTCCACATAGATGGTCAAATCAAGCTCGGATATCTTGCCGATTGTTGCAAGCGTGGCGCCAGGGCTTGCCATCTCGCCCACCAAGAACGGCAGGCTGAGCACGACCCCATCAGCGGGGGATTTTACGACCGCATACGATTGCTGGGTCTTGGCGATGCTAAGACTTGCTTCCGCCTGATCGAGTTGCGCCTGGGCTATCTTTCTCTTGTTCGACGTGTCGGCATCGTCCACCCCGGCCTTTGCCGCATCGACTCCCGCCTTTGCGACCGCAACCTGATCTTTCAATACCCTATCATCCAACACAACCAGGACCTGTCCCTTCTTTGCATTGCTTCCCTCGCTCACCTTAACGTCGGTTACCTCAGCGGCAACCTGCGAGCCGATGTTTAGCTCGGCAGCTTCAATCGTGCCCGACCCTTCGATTCTACCGTTCGCGGATTTGCCGCCGTTTGTATACGAATTCCACCCGACATAACCCACGCCGAGCACTACAAGCGCAACAACAACCACGGCCACCTTTTTATTCATAGTCCACCCTCCAAAGATACAGGTTAAGATACTAATAACAGTCCTTAATAGATGAAGCTATTAATGCACGCTTACGTCCGCGGGCATACCTGCCTTTAAAACGCCATTCTTATTAACGACCTCGACGATCACCTTGACCACCCTCACAAGCTCCAACCTATCCGTCGTCATATTCGAGGGTGCAAACGTCGCCTTACCACCCACCCCGATTACCTTGCCTTCAAACACCTGCCCCGGGGCGGCATCGACTTCCACATCAACGGAATCGCCGTTTTTAACCGTACCGACTTCATCCAGCGGGACATAGATAGCAAGCCTCAAGGTACGAGTGCGCACAATCGACATAACCGTCTGTCCCGGATACACCACCGAACCCTCAGATATCCTGATGGCGGTGATGTTGCCGGATGTTGATGCACGTACCGTAGTCGCATCCAGCGCTTGTCTCGCAATCCTCACTCCCACCTCGGCCTGGTCTCTTCTTCGTTTGAGCAATTCTATCTTCCTCGAGAGCTTGGAAACACCCTCGGATATTTTCGTCCTTGCCTCGGCGATTTTCGCCTGCGCCTGGTCCATTTTCGCCAAGCCCTGGTTGAACCGTTGCTTACCTTGCGCGAGCCCCGCCGTAGCAGCGCCAATCCCTTTGGCAAGCTTTGCTTTTGCGGTAGACATCTGCCCTATGGTAGCCGTGAGCTGCGCCTTTTTCTGCAGAACGCCTTCCAGCATCCCCTTCGCCTGAGCGACCTTCTGCGGCTTAGCGGGGTCGCTATCGGGTAGCGCCTGTGCGGCAGCAAGCGATTGCTGTGCGGCGTCTTCCGCCTGAGTTACCGACGAGAGCCCTTCCCGTGCTTTTGCAAGACCCGCCGTCACAGATGCGAGCTTACTCTTTAACCCGGCCACCTTTGTTTGGCCTTCCGTATATTTTGCCGCAAAGGTCTGTTTGGCCTCGGCGCGTTTTGATTTCAGCGTAGCCTCGGCCCGGTTCAAATCGGCCCTCTTGCTTGAAATATCGCTTCGCGAGGCGCCAAGACTATCGAGTGTCGCCTCGATGGTATCGTACTGGGCTTGGGCTTTTTTCAGGTTTTGCTTTGCCAGCGTATCGTCAACCGTAAACAACACATCGCCCCGCTTAACAAAATCCCCCGGCTCGACCTTTACGTCTTTCACTACACCCACAGGCTTCTGGGATGTTCTCACCGACAAAGGTTGTGCCTGCTT
>PFFU01000038.1:3795-5021 GCA_002783345.1 Candidatus Aquicultor secundus | reverse complement strand
TAAGCAATGACGCAACACCAACGGCGATAGCCTTAGTCTTCATGCCTGCTCCTCAGCCCGTTTAAAGCGATGTCCATCGTGTTGTCCGCGATTTCTTTAGCGTTGAGCTTTCCGGTAAATAACTTGGCCTGCAATAATTGCCCGACCACCAGACTCAAAATACCGAGCGCCGCCTTACCGGGGTCAACCTGCCTGAATTCCCCGGATTTAATCCCCTCTTCGATTATCGACTCAAGCAGATGCAGGTATTCTTCACGAAAACCGGCCATAACATCCCTGGTAGCCGAATCCGTCGATGCCAGACTATGTGCAAAAAAAGGGATTATCGGCCCAACGATTTTTACTGTTTTCATATGATTGCGAATAATAAGGTCGATTTTCTTTGAAGCGGTCTCCGCCTTATCCATGCCTTTTTCTATCTTCGAGAACAGGCGGGCTTTTCCGAACTTGAGAATGGAGACCAAGATGTCTTCTTTTTTCTCGATGTAATAATAGATGGTTCCCTTTGCGATACCGGCATCATCGGCGATATCCTGAATCGACGCCTTATCGAAACCCTTCTCATCAAACACCTTAGCGGCGCTCGCCATTATCTTCAGACGCGTACGCTCGCTTTTCGTCATGGGACGCGAGTCCTCTTCAAAAAGCTCTATGAAGTTCTCGTTGTCATCTTTATCAGGCATATGCCCTTCCTTGCCGACCTTGCGGTTTACTCCTCTTGCGGTTTACTCCGATATCAATGGCCTCAGCGAACCATCCAGTTGCATATCAGGTTTGGTTATACGCTAGTTATTTCGACCAGCTGGTCAATTTAATTATATCCTTTTCGACCAATTGGTCAATTATTTTTGACTGCAGGGTCAAAAATAGCATTAGAGCATGCGCATAACCGTAGCTGAGTAAATAAGCATGCCTTCCCTTACTTACCCTTTATTCCCAAGATCGGGGATTTATAGTTTACGGATGGCCGGATGGATATGGTCGACGCGGGCGGATATTTGGATGTGTAACTTAAGGGACGTTGTTTATATACGCAAAATACTTTGGTGTAAGAGCCACTTTGTATAACTGTATGATGTTTGTAGCATTTTGAAGATGCGAACAACGCCAGACTCCCCTTTGTCTCCGGATAAAGCCAACGTTCGATAGGGACGCACTATGGCTGACGCTTTTAATTCTTTTAATGTTTAATCCCACTTCAGGGCTGTGTGGTATTGCAGGATAGG
>PFFU01000038.1:0-3758 GCA_002783345.1 Candidatus Aquicultor secundus | reverse complement strand
TGGCCCTTTAGGGCCGGATAGGATTTTACCCCACATAAGCGATAAGCGCAGGCAGGTCGCGAACTTTGAGGCGAGACAAGGACACCCACCTGCATGGCCGGGCTGCTGAACACAACCCCTAACCACCTAGTACCGCCCCAAGACCATGTTCCCCAGCACTCACCACATCCAAAAATCCAAGCATAAACTCACTCCTTCCCCAGATGCTTAACTCCCCACCACCTGGGGAATAATACAAACAAATCACTAAAGCAACCCTGTTCAAATATAATCCTGCTTGCATTGGTTAAAAATAACAGCTAAATTTTATGTAAACTTGAGAAAGGAATGGTTCTAATGGAGCAAGCGTACTGCGAAGCATTACAGATCGCATTTGAATTTGAGAAAAACGGTGAAACATTTTACCGTCAGCTCATCGATAAAGTAACCGACCCCTTCGCAAAAAAAGTCCTGGAGTTTCTGGCCGATGAAGAAATCGAGCACGTTCGAAAAATCGAAGAATTCAACGACTCTCTCCTTGGCAAAGGCGGGTTCGATTTTGATGCCGAATGCGGCCTCGAACTTACGGATAGAATCCGCGTAATGACCCAGGCACGGATGAAAGAAGCCGAGAAAAACGTCAATCTCAACAGCAACGACCTGGATATCTACGATGTGGCGATGCTGCTTGAAACAAAAAGCTACGAACTCTACGAACGTGCCCTGGCTGTGCCACAAGACGAAAAGGTGGAAACGTTCTTCAGGTTCATGCTTTATGAAGAGAAAGAGCATTACGATCTTCTCGCCTACTCGAAGCGGTACCTTGAAGACCCCGCTTACTACTTTGAAGAATACGGCGGCTGGATTTTTGGCTAAGGTCGAGCAATTTTGCACTGCCCATACGGGATGTCCCGGGAGGAGATTTTGAAAATATCGAATAGCTAATCGGGCCAAAAAGCCCCGCTATCCGGCGGGGCTTTTTCTTATGGCTCTATACTGCATAAACCCTACGAACTCGTAGTTACTTAGCACCTCCGGTATCGGTGGTACTGCTGTTTGCACCTGCGGCTGCACCAGTTTCCTCGACAATGCTTCCGCCAACATATATGGGAGGCTTCTTTTCGACTATCTTTTCCGCTGTGACCTGACCCGGGTGCTGGCCCTTAATCAAGGCATCGATGATCTTGGCGTTGGTCACCTTGGACGGATCGTACTGCACCTCCAAAAGCCTGTTAGAATAATCCGCCTTAAGACTCCCAATGCCTCCCAGCTTAACAAGCTCGGTCATAATCGTTTGCACGCAATCGGTGCCCGCAAGCTCATCCATTTTAAAAGTGGTCAGTTTTGCTTTAGATGCATCGACCTGCCCAGCCGAAAAATCCTCCACCCCACTCATCGGCGGCGCAACCGATGTCTGCGCATTTTGGCTTACCTGGCCACTATTTGGGCTCAATGCCGAAGAACTCGAAAGAGCTACGTAAATAACCAAAGCCAGGACAGCTGCTCCCGCGATCAACCATGGCATCATTTTATTTGTCGATTGCTGCTGTACTGCCCGTGGGCTTGCTTTGCTCTGGTGAACTTTTCCGATTGATTTGCCTTTTTCTTTGCGTTTAGCCATCGTACCATCTCCTCAATACCAAACAACCACTACATTGATTTTCTCAGGAATACCTTATAATTACAAGATTATGTGGCGAACCTTACATAATTGTACCGGCAGGTAAGTCAAACCAGAAACCATAAGCACCAGCGCCCTTATTTGCACTATAACGCCAGTTAAGATACATTAAGACCATGAGGGGTGAACATGAGCAACTCTGAAGAGCAATTCCAATTAAGAATAAGTATCAGGAGCACTGATGGTATCCCACATATTGTGCTTGCCGGCGAATGTGATGCGTTTACCGCATCATTCGCTCATGCCGCTATCAGCTCCCTGATCTCTGAGGGATACAGGGGAATAATCGTTGATATAAGTAGATTAAACTTCATGGACGTCGCGGGGTTCCACGCCCTCGACGATTGCTGCAGGCAGATAACCGAGTCGGGCGGTAAACTGCTGCTCGTCAATCCCGGCGAATACGTCGAGGCTATCTACGACATCTTGCGCGAAAAGGAAAGCTGCGTCATCGTAAAAAGCGTCGATGAGGCGATGGCTCTCCTAGCCCCACCTACCGGCGCTTAAACACCCCTTTACATGGGGCTTGATTACAGTTATGGTTAAAAAAATCTGCAAATCGGTATAAAGAATTTTTGATATGCGGGGTTCGGATTGAACCCCATTCTTTATAGCCACCGGTTTAAAAGGAGAGGTAAGATATGCCAATTAAAAGTGGTTCAACCGTTACGTTGGATTACAAAGTGTACGTCGACGGCCAACTCGTAGATGAGACAAATCCAGACCAGCCACTCGTCTATGTCCAGGGCGAGGGACAGATAATCCCCGGGCTTGAAAAAAACCTTGAGGGGCTTAACGCCGGCGACACGAAAGAGGTCGTTGTAGAGCCCGAGGAGGCATACGGGGAGTACTCCGAAGAGCGGTTTATGCACGTCCCGCGAGAAGACCTACCCACAGACGTCGAACCCGAGGCCGGCATGCAGCTTCAGGCCATGAGCGATAACGGCAGCATGTTTGTAGGCGTCATAACCGATATTAAACCCGATCACGTCGATGTTGATTTTAACCACCCTCTCGCCGGTAAAACACTCCGCTTCGAAATACAAGTCCAAGACGTCGAGGGCTAGAAATAACAAGAACTGGCAAGGAAAAATAAAGACCGGTGTCGGCTACACATTATGTGTTCTCCGGCACCGGTTTCCCGGCTGTTTTAGAATTTACTATTTTATGCCTGATTAATATCTGATTAATATCTGGTTAACTAATTAAATGAACCAGTGGTTAACTAATTAAATGAACCAGTTGATTTGCGAATCAAGAGCCGACGCTATGGCCATTGACGCACCCGCGGCCGGTTCCATACCGTCAATCAAGTCTTCCTGCTTTAATCCAAAAGCATCCATGGTCATCTGGCACGGTATGAACTTTATGCCCGACATCATGGCCATCTCGATCAAAGTCTCGAGGCTCGCGACCTTTTCGTGCTTAAATATCTGCCTCATCATCCAGGTGCCCATGCCACCCATATTCATCTGGGATATTTTAAGTCTGCTGGTATGACCTTTCTTCATGAATCCCATCATCTTGGTCATCCAGTCCTTGCCTGTGATTCCAACGTTCTTTTTCTTGAACGCTAACAGGCCCCAGAAGGTAACGAACACGGTAACTTCAACGTCATAGGCGGCTGCAGTAGTCGCCAGTATAAGTTGCGGGTAAACCTTGTCCAGATCATCGCTCCAAGCAACTATCGTTGCTTTTTTAGGCTTTTCAGCTTCGCTCACGCCCAGTAACCTCCTTTAATTCTTATAATCCAATCAACACATATAGCTAGAATCTTCGAATTATATGTCTGAGCTGGTAGTTAGCATCTCTAGCTTCTTAATCGGCATGGTTGCGGTAAACATTAGCACATTAGCATGCGCTTACTACAACCCGCCAAACCGCCGACCTTAACCACCTCCGTACTCAACAAGACAAGTCACGGTAGATACTCCAGCATATTCACAATATACTATACGGGGTATTATACACTAAGCACGAAAAAAATGGAAGTAAACTGTTGATAAGGTTACTGTCAACGTTTAGTAGGCGCATCTCGTTGCTTCTTTATGCGAGCGCTCCTAGTCCAGCAATATCACGCAAAACTCCTACCCATGGA
>PFFU01000090.1:5433-10563 GCA_002783345.1 Candidatus Aquicultor secundus | reverse complement strand
CGGTTTTATTATTACAACTTGCCTATCAGCCATATAAAAAGTTCTTGTGATGATTACCACAAGAACTTTAACTGTTTAGTATATCAACGATTGTCTGGTGAATAAATATATAAAAGATAATAGCTTTACATATGAGCGAATTAACGTTCGAGACGTCCCTGGAGCCGGTCGCGGCCGCGCTGTACGGCGGTGAGAAGTTTGCCCAGATTTACTTCAAGGTTGGCAAGCATCTCATCGGCGTAATCTTCGGCGCCGAGGCGGATCTCACGCTCTCTTGCCTGCGCCGCTTCGATTAACTCGTGTGCCCTTCGTTCGGCGAGCTTCACCACTTCCCTCTCATCAGCCATGGCTTCCGCACGAATCATGGCTTCTTCGATGATCCGGTTTCTTTCTTTTTCGGCCTCATCGATCATTTCTTGTCGTTCTTTGACAATCCACCGAGCCTGTTTTAGTTCATCCGGAAGTGCCGCCCTTAGTTCGTCTATTATGTCGTATAATTTATGCTCCTGTAGCACTACAGACGCGGACAGAGGTATTTTTCGCCCATTTGCTATCACGTCCTCTAGCCGGTCAATTAGGCCCATTATATCCATCTATACTATAAACCTCCCCTGGCTAAGCCAGTGCATCGCGCAACAGTTTTTCTACGTTGGGTGGTACAAGTCCATTTATGTTGCCCCCGTATCGCGCGATTTCTTTAACGATACTGGAGCTTAAGTATGCATATTCTGGACTGGCCATTACAAAGATTGTTTCTACTTCTGGGTCTAACCTTCGGTTAAGCTGGGCCATCTGGAATTCGTGCTCGAAATCAGAGACCGCCCTTAGCCCCCTTATGATAACACGAGCATCGTGCATTCTTACAAACTCAACCAGTAGGCCGTCAAACGCATCTACCCTGATTTTATCCGTCCAGCCGATCGCCTCCTTGACCATATCGACACGCGCATCGAGGGAGAAAAGACAGCGCTTGTTTGGATTGACGACTATCCCGACAACCACCTCATCGTAAATCTCGGCAGCCCGTTTAATAATATCTATGTGACCGGCAGTTATTGGGTCAAAGCTGCCCGGAACAACTGCTATTGTCATTGCAAACCCCTCTGATCTTTCTTGCTATAGAACGTTACGGCCGTGTCCCCGTAGACGCGCGTGGATTCTACATCGAGGCCTTCAACGGCCCTTGGTTCGATTTTTGCCGAGTGTTCCAAAACAAGCAAGCCATCGGATTGCAACACATGGTGCCCCAGTGTAAATAGGATGGCATTTAAAAAGGATACGCTAATTCTATAAGGAGGGTCAAGAAAAATCAAATCGAACTTAGCACCATCCTTTACCAACCTTTTTATCGCTTTATTGGCATCGGCTTTAATTACAATCGCCGTATCGCCTAGCCCTGTTGCTTCTAAATTTTTTTTGATCAGACGAACCGCTTCGTTGCTCGTATCTATAAAATAGGTCTCTTTTGCACCTCTGCTAAGTGCTTCTATACCAAACCCGCCCGTTCCTGCAAAAAGGTCTAATACGTTAGCGTCATTGACACGGCCGCCGATTATATTGAATACGGCCTCTTTAACCCTATCGGAAGTAGGCCGTATTGCCTGTCCCTTTGGCGCATGTAGTTTTCGTCCTTTTGCACTGCCTGCGATAACCCTCATGCTTGGAACAGCCAGTCTAAAGAATTGCCGAATTTTGCTTTGACTTCGTGTCGCAGCGGCAGATTCTGTTTGGTTGCAAGGGTTGGGTCGGCGTCTACTATTGTGAAGGCTTCTTTGCGGGCTGTGGACAGGATCTCGATGTCTCGGGTAAGTTTTGCCAGCTTTAGATCGGGCAGGCCGGATTGACGCGTGCCGAAGATCTGGCCTTCGCCGCGTATTTTTAAGTCCGCTTCGGCAAGTAAAAAGCCGTCGTTGACGGTGCGGATTGCCTCCATCCTTTGGTTTGCCTCGTCCGTTGTCATACTCGCAAAGAGGATGCAGTATGATTTGTGCCCGCCGCGGCCTATCCTACCGCGAAGCTGATGGAGCTGGGCCAGGCCGAACCTATCGGCGTCCTCGACGAGCATGACCGTAGCATTGGGGATATCGATCCCAACCTCGATAACCGTTGTCGAGATAAGAATATCGAGTTCCCCGGCATTGAATTGGCGCATCGTCTCCTCTTTTTCGGCGGATTTGAGCTTGCCGTGTATGAGGCCGACGTTTAAATCCGGGAAGATCTCATTCTTAAGGCGGTCTGCCTCTTCCGTTACCGCTTTAACTTCCAACTTATCCGACTCCTCGATGAGCGGGCAGACGATATAGGCCTGCCTGCCGGCGCCGACCTCGCTTCGGATTTTCTCGTAGGCTTTATCCCGCTGGGTATCCTTTAACAGGACCGTCTTGATGTGCTCGCCCACTTTCCTGCCCCCCGGAAGCTCTTTGATGATCGAGACGTCAAGATCGCCGTAGAGGGTTAAAGAGAGCGTTCGCGGGATAGGAGTTGCGCTCATGATCAGGATATCGGGGAAATACCCCTTCTCTTTTAAGGTGATGCGCTGCTGCACGCCGAAACGGTGCTGCTCGTCGATAACCGCAACACCGAGGCGCTTGAAATCGACCGCATCCTGGATAATCGCGTGGGTGCCGATGATGATATCGATATCGCCGTCTCTCACACTTTGTATGAGTCTCTCGCGCTCTTTCCGGGAAAGCGTGCCGGTAAGCAGAGCCGTTTGGACGCCGAGGTTTGCGAGCATATCCTTCAGCTTTAAATAGTGCTGGTTCGCTAAAACCTCGGTGGGCGCCATCATCGCCGCCTGGTAGCCGCTTTGCACGGAGGTAAGCAGAGCCGCCAATGCGACCATAGTTTTCCCCGAGCCGACCTCACCCTGCAGGAGACGGTTCATAGGAATCGGCTTTTCCATGTCGGTTTGTATCTCGTCGATTACTTTCTTTTGATCGGCTGTCAACTCAAACGGCAGCGCTTCGTAAAACCTCCGAATGAGATCACCGTCCCGTCTATGGGCGATGCCTTTTGTTTGCGTCTTGATATGCTTCTTGCGCGCTGCAAGGCCGAGTTGCATGAGGAAGAGTTCTTCAAAGATAAACCGGGCGCGGGCTTTTACCAGGGCACCCCTGCTTGTGGGAAAATGGATTTCCTTTAATGCAATTGATTTTGGGAGAAGGTCGTTTCGCTTACGTAGGTCTGCGGGCAGCGGCTCGGGAACCTCCCCGTATTCATCCAGGGCATTCTTAATAATTCGTCGTAAGGTGTTGGTGGTAAGGTTTTGCGTCGCCGGATGGATAGGGATGATTCGTCCAGAGTGAATCGGCTCTGCGCTGTTTTCGCTCAGGATATCGTAAAACGGGTTGTCTATCTGTAACTGCCGGTATTTATACGATATCTTGCCGCTAAAGGTAACCTGCATACCTTCTTTCAGGCGCTTTGTGATAAACGGCTGGTTAAACCATGTGCCGGTGATATATCCCGTCCCGTCGAAGATGGATACGTTAACGACGCTCATCCCCCGCTTGCTGCGCCGGCTCTTTACCTCGCGCACCTCACCGATGATGGTGGCGCTCTCGCCGCCTTTCAGCTCGCCGATTTTTCGCATCCTTGAAAGATCGAGATACCGGTGCGGGAAATGAACCAAGAGGTCGCCGACAGTCTCAATCCCCAGCTTTTTCAGGTGACCCACGGTAACCCCGCCTACGAATTTTACCTTTGAGACGGGTTGGTTAAGTGCTGTGGTATTGTTGCTCTTGTTCTGCGAATTAGACAATTATTATCAACCATTTCATCTATAAAGGCTTCCTACGCCTAGACGCTAATCAGTGACAATTACTGTTGGTGCGCCCGAGATTCTTCACTTCGTTCAGAATGACACCCTAGCAACCCTCTTCCTTAAACCAACGCTCTCGACCCACACCCCATTCACCCATTCACCTATTCACCAGTTTCTTCTGGACCCAGGACCCCGGTCTCTTGACCTCACTATCAGCAAGGGTCGTAGCCTTGCTGATTGCGCTTGCCGGATGTAAGTTGGGTCGCCGGTTGCTCGTCGATCGGGTAGAACAGGATGCCGATGGTACCGGGCCCCGTGTATGTGCCGATAACGCTGCCGAGCTCTGACTTTATTGATAGTTCGTAGTTTAATCTCTCCTGCCGCATGAGGGCTTCAAGTTCCTCTATCGCTTCAGGAGCGTCGGCATGCATCAGGCATACTCTGAGACGTTTGCCATTGCTCGCCGCCTTCAATGCCTCGATGAGTTCCCTGTTTACCTTCTTGCGCCCCTTTACCTTTTTAAACGGCGCAACAACGCCGTCCTCAAGGGTAAGAATCGGTTTTATATTCAGGATTGACCCGACGAGTGCCGACGCCTTGCCGATTCGCCCGCCCATCTCCAGATACTTTAAAGTATCCACGTAAAACAAAAGCGTCATTTTCCCGATGAGGTCGTCTGCGATCTTAAGCATTTCATCGAGACCGAGCCTTTTATCGCGGGCAGCTATAAGTTCTTTTACGATGGCGGCAGTGCCCACGCTTGCCTGCTTACTGTCGATGACCGTTACCGGCGTGCCCACGTTCTGGGCCGCGATATAAGCGGACTGGTACGTGCCGCTCAGCTTTGATGAAAGGTGTATCGATATAATATGGTCGCAGCCGGAGTGTTTCTCATATGCTTCAATGAAATCCTGAACTGAGGGCTGTGATGTTTTGGGCAGGACGTCGACCTGCTTGAGCAGCGGATAAAACTTCTTGGGCGGCATCTCGACCCAGTCCTTGTAGGTATCCTCGCCAAACCGGACGATAAGCGGCACCATCGTGATATCGTTTTCTTTATAAAACGACAGCGGCATGTCGGCCGTGCTGTCGGTAACAATCGCTATTTTCGGCATATGGGCTCCTTCACGGGCTTTGGCTTTATCCGTATTTTATTCTATACCGATAATAAAATGATAGATGGGTTGGTCGCCTTTATACACATCCAGCTCGACGTCGGGGAACTTCTCTTCGAGGGTTTCAGAGAGCAAATCGATCTCATTGTCGTTGACGAGTTCCCCGGCCAGGATGGTCACGACCTCGTCGGACGTAGAGAGCATGCTCTCGATAAGGGCAAGTGCGGTTGCAATCAGGTCTGTTCCGGT
>PFFU01000090.1:5160-5403 GCA_002783345.1 Candidatus Aquicultor secundus | reverse complement strand
GACCTCGCCCGTTTTAACGTTTTCGAACGCCTCTTCCATCCCTTCGATATTGTCTTCAAGAGAGGCCTCGCTATCGAATGAAAGCAATGCCGAAAACGCCTCGGGAATCGATCCGGTCGGTATGACGGATACCTCTTTATCGGTTAAGCCGACCGCCTGCCGGGCCGTCAGGATGATATTTTTGTTGTTGGGAAGGATGATGATTTCTTTATTGGGCATCGCGTTCACGGCGGCAACGATATC
>PFFU01000090.1:0-5141 GCA_002783345.1 Candidatus Aquicultor secundus | reverse complement strand
CTTTGCCCGCCGCTGACGACGCGGCCCACGCCCAGGTTCAAGAGGATCTTTTTAATACCTTCACCGTTTGCAACCGCAATAACGCCAACCCCGGTGACCTCTTTGTGGCTTGACTCGTTCTTGATCGCCTGATTGCGCTGCTTGGACTGTTCGACGATGTTGTTTATCTGTACATCGTTTGCGCTGCCGAGGCCGGTTGCGATTGACAGGACACGTCCGGGGTCGTTTGTATGAATGTGTATTCTCGTCAATTCGGGCGTCCCGACAATGAGCATCGAGTCGCCGAGCGGGTCAAGCTGCGTCTCGAGCGCTTTCATGTCGATACCGTTGCTTTTAAGCAGCAGTTCGGTGCAATAGCCGTACTCGATACTCTCTTCTACGGCGTTTTCTTCAACGACCGTGATACGGTTCGCTTCTTCGCTCATCCCGCTTTCTACAATCTCGCCTTTTAGCGCCGACAAAATCCCCTGGGCGAGCACGACCAGCCCGTATCCGCCGGCATCCACGACGCCTGCCTCTTTAAGGATCGGCAGCAGAACGGGGGTGCGCTCAACCGACCTGCGCCCTTCCTCGATAACGCGCTCGAGAAGGTCGATGGGCCGTATCCCGTTCCCCGAGAGGCTTTCGGCGGCTTTCGCCATATCGTTGATAACCGTAAGCATCGTGCCCTCAACCGGCTTAGTGACGGCCCCGTAGGCGACATCGGAGCCCCGTCGAATCGCCCGTATCATCGTATCCGAAGAGAACCTGTCGCTTCTCTTAGCTTCCTCGCAGATGCCTTTAATAATTTGGGATAAGATAACCCCGGAGTTGCCCCGCGCCCCCATAAGAGACCCGTAGGTAACGGCCTTTGAGACGCCTTTTATAGACGGATCGGCGGCCTTAGAAACTTCGCTTATCACGCTTTGCATGGTATGGAGCATGTTTGTTCCGGTATCCCCGTCGGGAACCGGGTAGACGTTTAAGCGATTTACCTCGTCTTCATATTTTTTAAGGGCTGAAACCGAGGCGCTCAATAATGATAGGACATTGCTTTGTACGAGCATTTCAACTACCTTACTATAACCGTCACTATTACTGGTATACTTGTATCTGTTGTTAGTTTAACGCTTTTACCCAAGTTATTAGGGAGATGCAATAACCGGTTAAGAATTATACACTTATTGACAGAAATTATAGCATAATCGATGTTCCTCGAGTACGTGCGCCCATGCCGGGCGCACCAAAAGTAAAAAGCGTTGCGAGATGCAACGCTTTTTAGCGGTTGATTATGTGTATATCGCGATTAGGCGGCCCCTTTGAGCTCGCCTATCGCATAAGCCTGTTTTTCGCCGAGCCATGTGCCGAACGTATCGGCGTGCTCTTCCTCCTGGATAAGGATATCCTCAAGCATCTTCCTGATTCCGGGGTCGCCATCGCCGATATCCTGAATCGCCTTGGTGTAATCGCGAATGGCGCCTCTCTCAAGCTCGAGGTCTGCCATTAGCATTCCCCGACTGTCTTCAGAGGTGTTAACCTGGCTTGTTTTTAGCTGGGATACCTGTGCAGGGTTTGTTATCGGGTTGCCGCCGAGCATATTAATCCTCTCGGCAAGCATCTCGGCATGCTTCATCTCAACGAGTGCTATGCTTCTTTCGATGTCCCTAATATCAGAGAAATCCATGCCTTTTACCCTGTAGTGGTGGTTCATATATTGCTGAATGGCAAAAAGTTCCGTTGCGCGCAAATAATTAAGCCGTTCGATAATCTCTTGTTTCGTCAAACTGGTCACCTCCTCTCGGGAAAACAAAGCGGACACGATAAGATTACCCTTGAGAAAAATTGATTAAACAATAACAAAGGTGAATTGGTTGATGGGTGAGTGGGATGAGGGTTGGGAGTGTGGGTCCGGGGAAAAACCTTCTTCTTACAATAGTTAAGCTACGCCTAGACGCTGGTAAGTTGCAGTCGCTGTGGGTGCACCCGGGATTCTTCGCTTCGCTCAGAATGACAATTGCTCGCTACTCGCTCTTACCCACTCTCTTTACCCACACCCTATTCACTTATCAACTTTTTTACTGTCAACTTTTACACTGTCAACTTTTTTACTGTCAACTTTTTTACTTGCCAGATAACCGGATAAATGGTAACATTTTGCGGTGTTGATTTTATTTTACAGAGGAGATCGAGATGGCTAGAAAATGCGTTGTATGCGGAAAAGGCCCCATGGCAGGGAACCTTGTAAGCCACTCACACAGGCTAACGCGCAGAAGGTTTAACGCCAACGTGCAGAAAGTTCGCGCGATCATCGACGGCTCGCCGAAGAACGTTTATGTTTGCGCAAAGTGCCTTAAGGCTAATAAAGTAACCCGTGTCGTTTAGTCCCACAAGGAATTTGAAGCCCGGTCTTTCTCTAAAAGCGCGGGCTTTTTGTTTTGCGTCAAGGTCTCATTTAAAGCGCTTTTCTAGAACTCAATCCGGTCAAGCTCTGCCCCATCATCCAGGGATAACAGGCGTACCGTTCTGTTTTCGATGATGCCGACAGACGTGATTTCATCCTCACCTTTGGGGAGCGCTGCGCTTCCAGGGTTAACGAACACAATCCCCTCTTTTACCTTAATACCCCTAACATGGGTGTGGCCGCTGACGATAACATCGAGAACGTACCTGCGTCCCATTTCAACCAGTTTATCCTCATTATAAAGATGGCCGTGGGTCGCCATTATCCTTAAGCCCTCGGCATAGATGAAAGCGTAGGGATTCTGGATTGGAAACGCTATGGCGAACGTATCTACTTCGGCGTCACAGTTTCCTTTAGCAAAAATTGTCGGAAACAGCGCGAAGTTTATAGCTTTGGCCAGCTCGAGCGGATTATAGGATTCGAGCCTGGGGTTAAAAGGCCCGCTGCTTAAGATATCCCCGGTATGGATTGCAAATTCTACATCGCCAAATAGTTCAACCGCTTTCCGCCAACCGTCGACATAGCCGTGGGTATCACTGATCAACCCTATTTTCACACGCATCACCTTCTATAAATTTATGGGCCTCCGTGGTCGCATACCCTTCAGCCGTTTTCTGCTCGTCCGTGCCTCTATTAGTGTTATTACTAGTACTATTACTAGTACTATTGGCAAAATGAAGCGCCTGCAGGCTGCCCTTTCCCAGCAAAACCGCTTTGTTTATCTTGTTGTAGACATACGCCTTGGCTTTATCGACGGCTTCGTCGGGCTCCAACCCGTGCACCAGGTATGCGCAGATCGCCGAGGCCATCATGCATCCTGTTCCGCGCACGTTCTCACGTCTCACCCTTTTCGCCTCGAAATAGTATTCGTGCTCACCATCGTAAAGTAAATCGACGGCCATAGTACCTTCTAGGTGACCGCCCTTTATAAGAACCCAGGCGACACCGGTATCCTTGAGTATCTTTGCGGCTTTAAGGAAGTCGTGCTCGCTCACTATCGTCACACCGGTAAGGCAGCTCGCCTCGCTTAAGTTCGGGGTGACCATGAAGCTATGGGGGAGCAGGCGTTTCTTGAGGACCGCCAGCGATGCCTCCGATACCAACGACTTCCCGTTGTTGGCCCGTAATACAGGATCGATTACGGTAAAGCCTATCGCTTTTTGGGCGATCAGATTACCGACTTCTATCATGTTTTCAGAGCTTCCAAGCATGCCGGTTTTGACCGCGTGGATATCCGTCTCGGCAAGCAGAGATGCGATTTGATCGTGCAGGAGCTTCGCCGTCAGGATTTCGTACGAGGACACGCCCCGGCTGTTCTGAACGGTTACGGCGGATAATGCGGTATACGGGTAGATGCCAAGCTCGACAAACGTTTTTATATCGGCCTGTATGCCCGCACCACCACTCGGGTCCGAACCGCCTATCGCAAGAACCTTTTTAACGCCCATATCCCTCACAACCCGAGCGCTTAGGCGCCCCTTAGCTTAAAAATGCGTGTACCCGCCAACGTCAAGCGTGCGCACGGTGCCCGTCCAGTCAACGATGGTTATCCCGCCGGAGACATCCACGACCTCACCCACCACGGTAGCCTTGGCTCCGGCATCGGCAAGGCGGCGCCCGATCTCTTCCCGCTGTTCCCTGGGGGCCGTAAAAACAAGCTCGTAATCCTCGCCGGCGGTTATCGCGATATCTATCGCCCGCTCGCCGGTAAGCTCGGCCACTTTTTCTACGCCCTTCGCGATCGGCACCTTGTTCATATAGAGTCGTGCCCCGACAAGGCTCGCCTCGCAAATGTGCTTGACTTCACTCGCCAGGCCGTCGCTTATATCCTCCATTGCGTTTACACCCGATTGCGCCAGAATCCTGCCTTCTTTAATGCGCGGCTCGGGCAAAAAGTGCGCTTTCTTCAACCGCCCCGCATCTTTCACCCTTGATTCCAGCTCGGGGTTTAAGACCAGGCGCAATCCCGCACCAGATGCCCCCAGTTCACCGGTCACCATGATAAGGTCGTTAACTTTTGCATCGCTTCGCCTGCAAAGGTTCTCTTCTTCGACCTCCCCGACAAGCGCCACATTTATTATCAAAGTATCGGATTTCGTTACATCGCCGCCGACAATCCTTAATCCATATCTTCGCGAAATGTCCGCCATTCCCCTGTAAAGATCTTCAATTACGACAACGTCGGTTTCGGGATTCACCGCAAGCGAAATCACGCCGTAGTCAGGCAGCCCGCCCATCGCGGCCACATCGCTCAAATTTACCGCGATCGACTTATACCCCAACTGCCAAGGGGATATCGAGGTTAAAGTAAAATGAACGTTTTCAACCAGCAGGTCCGTCGTAAGCAGCGTGTAATCAAGCCCGGTCGGCTTTACAACCGCCGTATCATCCCCGATTGTCAGAATAACACGCTCATCCGCATGCTCCACGATCTCTGCAATTCGCTCTATAAGCGCAAACTCACCGATATCTTTAACTTTCATGATGCCATATTCCTTAAACAACGCCCCATAATCCCCGCCCATCGCCTTGTGTCATTCTAAACGTTCTTTTTCTGAACGTTCTTTTCCGTCATTCTAAACGCCAGCAATTGTCATTCTAAACGCCAACAATTGTCATTCTGAGCAGGTCCTTCGCTATCGCTCAGGATAAACTCCGAATCTAGAGAACACTCACAGACTGCTGTTGCCTGTCATTCTGA
>PFFU01000077.1 GCA_002783345.1 Candidatus Aquicultor secundus | reverse complement strand
GCCATGATCGTAACCAACGAGACGGTCGCCGGCTTTATGTACTGGCAAGATACGCCTATGGTCTATCGAGTCCACGACAAGCCAAACGAAGAGGCGCTGGTGCAAATCGAGGAACTTATCGAGAACCTGCATTACCCCGTGCGCAAACTAAAAGGCGCCCACCCCCGGGTCATCCAGCAAATTATATCGTATGCCCACGATCGACCCGAAAAACTTTTAATAAACAACCTGCTGCTGAGAGCTATGAAGCGCGCGGTCTATACGCCGTCAAGCACGCTCCATTTCGGCTTGGCGTCCCAGCACTATACCCACTTTACATCACCCATCAGGAGATATCCGGACTTGATCGTTCACCGGTTGGTTAAGGCAACGATCGACCAGGACCTCTCCGAGCCGGGTATCGTTAACATGGTCGATAACCTCAACGACATCTGCGAGCAAAGCTCCTTTATGGAGCGCGAGGCCGACGACGCCGGGCGCCAATCTGTTGACGTCAAGCTTTGCGAACTCATGAAGGAGCACGTGGGGGAGGTATTCGATGGAACCATTACCGGCGTTTCCGGATACGGGTTCTTTGTTCAGCTTCCAAATACGGCCGAGGGTCTCGTCCATGTCAGGGGTCTTAAGGGTGACTACTATACCTATGATGAAAGCACGTTTACCCTTATCGGGCAACGGACCGGGCGCATGTTCCAGATCGGCCAAACCGTCACGGTCCAGGTGACCAACGTTGTCATCGGCGAGCGCAGAATCGATTTTGTCCTGGTTGGGTAGAGATTAGTCGGCGATATTGTAGCGGTGTAGCGTGATATAGCCGTCACATAATCGTGATATAATTGTCATATTATGAGGACGGAAAAGGTTGTAGCAACAAACAGAAAAGCATTTCATGATTTTTACATAGACGAGAAGTACGAAGCCGGGATCGAGCTTAAGGGGGCCGAAGTGAAGTCGCTTCGGGCCGGCAGGCTCAATCTGCGGGATAGTTATGCACGCGTTGAGGACAGCGAGCTTTGGGTATTTAACATGCACGTAAGCCCGTACAGCCATGCGGATAGATTCACCCAACCCGATCCCGAAAGGCCGCGCAAGCTACTGCTGCATAAGAAAGAAATTCAGCGGCTAATCGGCAAGACGAGGGAGAAGGGTTACACCCTGGTTCCTCTTAAGGTCTACTTTAACGGTCGCGGTAGGGCCAAGATAGAGATCGGTCTCGCCAAGGGCAAGCAACTGTTCGATAAGCGCAAAGACATCGCCGAGCGTACTGCAAAACGCGAGGTAGAACGCGCTCTGCGCGAACGTCAAAAAGGCTAGTAAGCAAGCGCACCCAGGGCCGCGCATAAAGGCGAATGCTCATTTACAAGAGACGCCGGATTCTCTATACTTATTCTTCAGGATATCAAATCCACCGCGCATTACATCAAAAAAATCGAGTTGATATCACGCGGCAATAATGCACTTTGACATCTACATATGGGGGCGACAGGTTTCGACTGAGGTTTTGTTTCGGCAGGAGAAGCGAGCCGAGCTCAGACAACTCGTAAAACTATCTGGAAAATATAAACGTCAACAATACAAGCGAATACGCTTTAGCTGCTTAATTGCAGCTCGCCAAACTAGAGTGCGCCCACGACTCTAGAGCGGCGTCATTGCAGTGGGCTTACCTTACCCGGACACCCATAAGGGTTTAAGGAAAATTTCATGGGCTAGCAACCGGCTTACCCCGCCTGTGGGGACGCCGCAAGCGAACCTTTAAGCGCAGGATACGCTCGTAGATGCTTCTGTGGAGATGCTTTAGGACGTGGGTTCGATTCAGAAATGGAGTCGCCTGTAGCGGTAACGCTACATGGAAAACAAGGCTTACATCGGTGAAACCTAAACTCTGACGAGTATGGCAACGCCGAGGGGTACTCTCTAGAAACTAGGTTTTTAGTTTAAAAGTGCCCTGTAGAGACTTATGTAGGAGTCCTGTCGGTATCATAAATTACCGGTAATCTATGGCTCTTACTATACGCCTTGCAACCGCATAAATACTCTGCGGTTGAAGACATAGTCCGGTCCTTTCGGAAACGTTAGGGTAGCTGTCCCACCGCCTCCACATAATGGATAATAGCCGCCTTTTCAGGTGGCTATTATTTTTTTACAAATCCCGCTTGATATACAAACATATGTTCGTTATAATATTGAATATGCAAACCTTTCATTACACCACATGCCTAAACTGTAAGAGAAGTTTTTCGGCTCCTGCACGGGAGCTAAAACGAGGCAGCGCAAAATTCTGTTCAAGGAGTTGCTCTGCCTCTTTTGGAAACAAACTGCGGCGAAAACAGGCTGTTCCAAATCTAAAGTGCGATAATTGCGGTAAGGATTTTTACCGCAAACCATCCTTGGTTAAATCAGTAAGGAAGTACTGTTCTGAGGATTGCTTCAGAGAAGCGACGGGTAGAGCGTTCTCAAGAGAAAAGGTATTGGATGCCATCAAAGGTTTTGTTTGTGAGTATGGGCGCAGACCAATCCAGGTTGATTTTACTACAAAGAAGGGATGGCTAAGCCCAAGCACAGTAGCAGAGCATTTCGGCACATGGAATCAAGCTATTAAAGAAGCCGGCTTTTCACCAAATTCGGCATCGATAGGTTATATTTGCCGAGCTAAGGATGGCCATTTGTGTAGGTCTCATTAAAATCCCTTAGCCGAAAACGGCAAACATGTAAGGCTCATGGGATGATTCTTATAGAATTGATATCTACTAAATCTAGCACTCTTGAAGGAATTTTCAATAATTGACGCCAGACAAGCAGGTGGCGAAGTTTTTGCTGGACAAATCAAAAGGCGAGGCTGCCTAGCCGCCGCCCAGCTAAAGTAAAACCGTGGAGTAATGGAGGGGGCAAGGGGGATTCGAACCCTCCTCCGATCTTTCTAGGACCAGCCGACGGGTTTGCAGCCCGTGGAGCGCCCAGCGCCGTTGCCCCCATATAAAATATAACAATATATATTATAAATAATACAAATAATTATTCAAGGTTTTGCTTATCCTTGTTCTTGTGTGGATATACACTACTTTGAGGTTTACGCCAATGCGCTTGGGTACGACTCACGCGTTTACTTCTCTCAGGTTAGCGTTATAATTAGATAGATTGAGGCATGCTTATTTGAACTACCGAACGCATCTTGGAGGATACATGGATAATAGGCCCATCGGCATATTCGATTCCGGACTGGGCGGCCTGACCGTCGTGAAAGAGGTAACAAAGCAACTACCGAATGAGGAAATCATCTATTTTGGCGATACCGCCAGGTTTCCTTACGGGCCGAGGAACACCTCTGAAATACGTGGATTCGTCTTTGAAATTATAGATTACCTTCTCTATAACAATGTAAAGTTTATCGTTATTGCCTGTAATAGCGCATCGGCCGCTGCGCTTGAGATGGCGCAGCAGTATTACGACATACCGATCATCGGGGTCATCGAGCCGGGTGCGAGAGCAGCGGTGCAGGCGACGCGGTGCAGGCGTGTCGGCGTTATAGGTACGCAGGCGACGATATCGAGTGGGTCGTACCCCGGCGCAATTAAATCCATCGACGCGGGCGTTAAGGTGAACCCGCTGGCATGCCCCGATCTGGCCGATTTCGTTGAGAGAAACGAGTTGACCGGCCCGCGTGTTGAGAAAGCCGTAAAGTGGTATCTGGAGCCCTTAATGCGTGCGGGTATCGATAGTCTGATTCTCGGCTGCACACACTATCCGCTCCTCTCCGAGACGATCTCGAGCGTTGTGGGCAAAGACATAAAACTCATCAGCTCGGCGGAGGAAACCGCGCACGAACTAAAAGAGTTTTTGACCAGGAAGGATAGTTTGCGCGAGGATGAACTTACGCCGGCGTTTAAGCTTGTATCGAGCGGGGACGAGAACACGTTTCGCAAGCTGGGCGCCAAATTCCTTGGCCAACAGATTGAATCGGTAGAAAGGGTAAGCCTTCCGCTAAAAGAGAGGGTTGAATAGGCTTTCTTGCGCCTGTAGTAATAAATGCGCTCGGTGTAGCGCTTGAGCTCAAGTTATCGATATTTATCCGCTCTACGATGGGCCGATTATTGTGGCCGAAGATAACATGCAGATTTTGCTTGGAGGGGAGAACAACACTGATGCAACGCGTTGATGGCAGAAAGCCCGATCAGATGAGAGAGGTTATAATCCAGAGGGATTTCCTTCCGCATGCCGAGGGGTCGGTTCTGATAGAGATGGGCAACACCAAGGTAGTATGCACCGCCACAGTCGAGGAGAAGGTCCCGAACTGGCTGCGCGGGTCGGGTAAAGGCTGGATTACCGCCGAGTACGGTATGCTCCCGAGATCTACTTCAATACGAATGAACCGCGAGGCCAGCCAGGGCAGAGTTGGCGGCAGGACGCATGAAATACAACGGCTTATCGGGCGCTCTCTGCGCTCCGTGGTCGATCTCAAGGCGCTTCATGAGCTGACGATCTGGATCGACTGCGACGTGATACGGGCCGATGGCGGCACAAGGACCGCCTCGATTACCGGCGCGTTTATCGCGCTCTATGATGCGCTGAGGTGGCTGGTAAAGGAGGGCAAGCTAGCAGAGCTGCCGCTTTCTGAATTCGTGGCGGCGACAAGCGTTGGAATTATCGACAATGTGCCCATGCTTGACCTATGCTACGAGGAAGACTGTCGCGCTCAGGTCGATATGAACGTGGTCATGACCGGCTCAGGCAAGTTTATCGAGGTTCAGGGAACAGCCGAGGAGTACCCTTTTACGAGGGATGAACTCGATGAGCTTATCGCCCTCGCTACGAAGGGAACATCGGAGCTTATCCAACTGCAACAGCGGATTTTACGAGAGGAACTATCGACAAATGTTGGAACTCATCATAGCTAGCCAGAATGAAGGCAAGATCAGGGAAATCGTTGAAATCCTTGATCCCAACGATATAAAAGTCTACACCTATAAGGATTTCCCGGAATGGCCGGAGGTTGAGGAGATCGGTTCGACCTTTTATGATAACGCCCTGATAAAAGCACGCGCTCTCGTTGATGCATTTGGAAAACCTGCGGTTGCCGATGACTCGGGCCTTGAGGTCGATGCGTTGGGCGGCAAACCCGGCGTGTACTCCGCCCGCTATGCCGGTGAAGAGGGAAACGCCGATAAAAACAACGCCAAGCTGCTGCGTGAGCTGCATGATGTCCCGGAGCCGCAACGCACCGCGCGTTTTCGCTGCGTTGCCGTTCTTATGACCCCGGATGGTTGGATAACCTCAACCGATGGCACCTTTGAAGGGCACATCGGCTTTGAACCGCATGGCGAGCGCGGCTTTGGTTACGACCCGATCTTTATCCCTGAAGGCGAAACCCGCACGGTCGCCGAGATACCGCTCAGCGAGAAAA
>PFFU01000176.1:6031-8641 GCA_002783345.1 Candidatus Aquicultor secundus | reverse complement strand
TTTTCCGGTCTGGCGCTCAATATTGCACCGGACTCTACCGAGACGCTGCTTGTCGGCTATAATCTCTCCTACTCGGCAGGGATCGGGCAAAGCATACAAAGCTCCATAAGCTTTGCCACAAACGGCATCTCGGTTTTATTGCCGGATACTGTAGCCGACTACAACCTTATAAACGGCGCAACGGTTACCGTCTTGGATGCACCCGATACCATTTCTCTTTCGATGACTTCTCCCGCAACGGCAACGGTTTCTCGTTCCTCGGCGGATAACTTGATACAAACGGTTAACCTCTCATTCGATAGTCTAAACTACGACGCGGCAACGCTTTCAACCGTTACGGTACAGAGAACAGGTGGTACGGATACCGACGTCTCCCAGGTTAAATTGTGGCTCGATAGCAACCAGAACGGCACGTTCGATACGACCGATACCGTCATCGGGTCCGCGCCGCTTAGTGGAGGATCTGCAACCTTCCCGATCTCGGTAGGATTGGCTCAAGGAGAGACGAAGAAGCTATTTGTAACTTATTCGATATCGCCTACCGCGACTATCGGTGCGATGCTCGGGTCTACGATAGCAACGGCAACAGCGGCAAGCCCGGATAATGTAAACCTTATCCCACCGACCACATCAAACGCGCAGCAGATTATCTACGCCACCGAGACGCTACAGGTATCGCATAGCTCAGTGGCTACGGCGACCGTTGAACAAGGAAGCGCCAACGTACTGGCCGAAAAGATCGACTTGCATGATCCGGCCGGCGGAGACGGCGTAAATGTAAATACGATCACCCTACGGCAAAACGGCAGCGCACCGGCGAGCGATATCACATTGGTTAAACTTTTCGTGGATAGTAACGACAACGGGTCGTTTGAACCGGCGCTAGATACCGAAACCACGTCATCCCCTCTTACGGGACAAAGCGTGACGTTCTCTAACTTGAATATTCCGATCTCGGTTGATTCAACCAAAACGGTCTTCGCGGTGTTTAATGTATCGAACACCGCGTCGATCGGCAAAACGCTTCAGAGCAACATCGCCTACAATCCCGATATGGCGTTAAGCGATATTAAGGTCGATTCACCCGATCTCGTTGCCGACTTCTCAGCGCTTAACGGAACCGCGATAACGATTAGCGATAAAGCCGATACCTTAAACGTGGCGCAGTTGCTTGTTAGCGGCGAACAAATATCGAGGGCATCGAACAACAACCTTATCCAAATATTCGACCTCTCCGTAGACAACGATTCGTCAACGGTAAGCCGGATAACGCTATCAAAAGCATCGACAACAACGCCGCAGGCAAGCTTTGCAACCGATATCAAACCCGGTGGGATAAAGTTATGGCTGGATGATGGGGATAGTACCTTTACCGCAACTGGTGATACGTTAATAGCCACTGCTACCGTTGCAAGCGAGCAGGCAATCTTTAGCAACTTGGATAGTTACCTGGATGTAAAAGACCCGGCGCATAAGCGGCTTTACGTCACCATGGATATCTCCCCCACCGCACAGACGGGGGTCAATATCGGAACAAGTCTGGATGCGACTTCATCGGTTGTCGTCTCAAGCCCGGATACCGTCTCGGCGGCAGCGCCGCTGGTGTCGACACTCAGGATGATCGGCTTGTCGGGGGATAAGCTCACCGTCTCAAATGTTTTACTGCCCAACATCGATGCGCAGCAAAGTACAACGAATACCCCGGGCCAAGAGCTTGCGCTTCACGCAGATCCGGGAGACGGTGTAAACCTTACCGGTATTAACGTCGCCCTTACGGGGGTGCAGGATTCCGATATAAGCGCGGTCAAACTCATCTGGGATAAAAACAGCAACGGCATCTATGACTCGTCTACCGACACCGTGCTTGTCTCGACCAGCACGGCCCCGGGGATGATGGCCCGGTTTACCATACCGGGCGGGCTGTTCATCAACCCGGATACCACCGAGACCGTGCTCGTGGCATACGATCTTTCAATAACGGCTAAAGTCGGCGCTATTATCAACAGCAATGTTACCTTTAGCACCGATACCGCCCAAAGCGGCGTACAGGCGGCCGATCCGGACTACACCAACAGTTTCGGCACCCTCTCGGGCGCATCGATAAGGATTACGGACTTGCCGGATACGCTTGTAATCAAACAAACGGCGGTTGATGGCGGTAACGTGGTCGTCGGGACGACCAACCATGTCATGCAGGTGCTCGACCTCTCGGTGCCACAGGATATGGTCACGCTCACATCGCTTTCAATCAACCTTACGGGTACGGCAACCAGTAGCGACACCGCAACAAACGGGATTAAGCTCTGGTACGATGCGGATAACAGCAACTCGATTACCCTGGCGGATTGGCAGCTTTCAAGCGCGAAGACCTTTATCGGCGGAAGCGTTACCTTTGATAACATCAAGCTTGCGCCGATTTCACCCACATCGCCCAAAAAGTTGCTCGTAACGTACTCGATTTCTAGCACCGCAAATATCGGTGTAACCATCGGCGCCTCGGTCGACTCGACGGGTAGCGTCGGCGTGACCCCGCCGGATTACGTTTCACTTGAATCAACATCCGGACCGGTCCCATCGCTTGCGAGCGCGTTGCATACAATTGCGCCCGTA
>PFFU01000176.1:611-5991 GCA_002783345.1 Candidatus Aquicultor secundus | reverse complement strand
GCAATACGCGCTCGACTGGAATACGAATCCGGCCGGCGAACACGTTGCCGAGTATGATGTCTATAGGTCCGACACCGAGTTCGGCAGTTATAGCCCGGTCGGCACGACCACGCCGACCCAACCGCATTTCGTAAACGCGGTTCCGTCTGCGGCCGACTACTGGTACAAGGTCTCGGCGAAAAACGTGACCGGTGAGAGCGTAAAGAGCGCGGGTGCGACCGCAACCAAGGTTGACATAACCGTTACGGTCGATACGACCGGCACAACGACTACTATCGAGAGCGCCAACGCGACGGTAAAGCTCATTATTCCGCCGAGTGCGGCCTATTTGGGTAAAACATTTACCATCCGCAGTGCGCCAAAACCGTCCGGTGTTAAAGTAGTAAGCAGGTTCTATTACGACTTTTCAACTACTGCAACCCAGCCGTTCAACCCGGCGCTCATGCTTGTGCTGCGGTGCGACAGCTCGCTTACCGGTATGCAGGATATCGCTATTTACCATTACACGAATCTCGGCAAATGGGAGCAGGCCGATGGCGGTCGGTACTTCTTCAGCACCGATAGCACCGTGGCGGTTCCCAATATGAACACGTTTGATATTGGCTACACCAATATCACCGGCTTCTCAGGATATGCCGCGGCGCAGATATTCTTCGGCGGGTACAATTACCCCCTGCAATACACCGATACGGCAACGGCGGGACCGCACGGCAACTATACCAGCACGACCAACAAATGCAAAGAATGCCATGCGGTGCACCTGGCGATCGGCACGTATGACCTGACCAGAGTTAACGCAAGAAACGAGACCTGTGATTTCTGCCACGGGATCGGCGGCGTTGCAAGCAAGCAGGTCACCCTCGACCAAAACGGCCACGGTGCGGACCCGGGCCGGGCCGAAGTGACGGCGCCGGGCGATACCGATATACCGTACAGTAAAAACGCCAAATCCTGGGGATGCCTTGAGTGTCACTCAGCGCACGATAAGCAGACAACTAAACTGGCGGGCTTAAGCTCGGATAAGCTGCTAAAAGCCGATCCGAATCCGCTAAAGAACAAGAACTACTTATATTATACTCCCGTAGTTGGAGAAACAACGCAGACCATAAGCCAGTGGTGCTCCACATGCCACAATGCCAACTTCGGGCCGAGCACGGATTTAAAGACGGTGCTCTTCGGCTCAAAGACAGGTCGGGTTGCCGGCCACAGCTCCTCTTCGCAGGGCTCGACCACCACGCCTGACGGCTACGCAGACGTAAAGTTTAACGGTACCGGGCCTACCTGCCAGCAATGCCACCCGGCGGACGGGCGTATCGGCACGAGCGAGTTCCCGCACTCATCGGGCTCAGTGCCCGGCATGCTCAGGTCGGGTATCACGCAGCGCGGGATGGACGGCGTTTGCACGAGTTGCCATAATACAGTGACCCTACCATAGCTAGATAGGCGCGCGGTCCCTAAACTTTTAACCCCACCGTGTAGTTTGCACGGCTTGTAAAATGGGCCATTAACTGGTATATTACTTAGAATTCAAGCTTTTATGTCAGAACCCTCAAAATCGGAAACCAAGCGGTTACTTAGTGCATAATTTCGGCTGTAGCAGTCATGATTATTAGGTTGGTAGTAATTATTTCGTTAGTCTTTTAGCTTTTAGCTTTTAAAAGACTATTTTTACGAACATTTTTACAAATAGTTCTAGAACATATACGGAACAGGCCGGTGAGCATCAGTGACGAGCGCCTTTGCTAAGCCACCCAAGCGCCTATTTAATAGATGGTTAGTAGTAAAATATTTAGGATTTTTTCTGCTTATTGCCGCAGCGATAGGGACGGCATATTACGTCCTTGGCACCCGCTCGCACATATCCCCGACGCCACAGTTAAAAGAAGAATCATATAAAGCCTACCGCAACGGCGATTTTAGGGGCGCTATCGTAAAACTGACTGCCTACTTGAAGAATAACGGTAGCGATCAGGAAGCGCGAAACGTCCTTATAACAAGCTACGCCCAGGTCGGCGATCTTAAAGCGGCGCTTAAAGAAAACGAGACCCTGGTAAAGGCAAAGCCACATGACGCCGGGGCTCTCTACCGGGCCGGTCAACTATCCAACCAACTCGGCCGGTCGGCGGATGCTATAGCTTACTTCAAACGTGCCACAACGATAGACCCAAGCGTCGTGCAATTCCATTACCAGATGGCCGAAACGTATACAAACCGGAGGCTCTACGCCAAGGCCCTTACGCAGTGGCGTGCTACTCTAGAAACGCTCCCCGGTAATAGCCCCGCCCGCTCCGCCGTATACAAAAAAATCGGCGATATCTACACAATCTTAGAGGAGCCCGGCAAGGCTAAAAAAGCATATAGAAAAGCCTCTGCTACGAATACTGTCAACAGCACGCGGAATCATTACGAAAAGCAGCCTCAGAAAGTGAGGCGGTAGGTTAATGCGAGCACGAATAAAAGGCCGCCGGAACAAAACAAAGCTCAAGCTATCGTTAATAATTGTTCCGCTGATTCTGGCCGCGATATTGGTCCTTGCTTTTAAGACGACCAGCTTTGCTTACAAGACAGATGGCCGTATGGTTTACGGAGCATCGGGAAACGCCACCCCACAAGCCCGGCTATGGGATCAGGAAACGTCGGCTACCGGGGCGCCGGCGGGTACACAGGCCGCCAATACCGTAATAAACTGGACGATAAACCAGGCGGCCCCAAACAGAATCGAGAACATCGCAGGCACGTTGACAACAAACGCCGGCGCGGGCAGCAACCTTTATATCCAGCGCTGGAACGGCTCCGCCTGGTCTAACGAATGGAACGTGAGTACGGCCAACGCCAACTTTGCGAGCAGGCGAAGCTTTGATGTCGCCTATGAGGATACCTCAGGCCACGCGATGGTCGTCTACTCAACCGGCACCAATCCCCAATACCGCATATGGGATGGGAACTCCTGGACGGCCGCCGCCAACACCCTCCCCGCGGATGAAGCCACCAACGTCGAGTGGATCGAGCTTGCCTCAAGGCCGAACAGCAACGAAATCGCCCTTCTCTACGCGATTAACGACGGTACGGGCGGCTACACATTGAAAGGCATTATTTGGGACGGAAACGCCTGGGGAAACCAATCGGCGGCCCTAGAGACCAACCTCGCATACGCAAGCGCAGCCGGCGACACCAAATGTTTTGATGCGGCTTATGAGAACAGCGGCGACCTCCTGGTCGCTTTCGGCTGGAATAACACCCCTAATAACCAACTTGCCGCCCGGTATGTAACAAAGCCGGCCGGTGGCGCATGGGGAGCGCCTACCGCCTTTCCCACCTGGAAGGATGAGGCGACTATCATGCAGCTTGCGCCAGAACCCGGAGGAGACCGTATCGCCGCTGTATCAGCGGACAGTAAGAGCGATGATATGCAGTACGCCATCTGGGACGGAGCAACCTCAGCCTGGATAAACCCGGTGGCCAACGCCGACAACTCCATGTATGACTTAGCCGGCGTGATGGGTGAAATGCCGATTGCGGCCGGTTGGGTAAGAACCGGTGCCTCGCCGTGGGCTATTGTCGTTTATGCGGATAACGCCACCAATGCCATCCACTGGTCGCGCTGGAACGGTTCGGGCTGGGGCATACAGACCGATTGGAACCCGGGGCACGCTATCGGCTACTTGGCCTGCATCAATATCGACCGGCAGCCCGGCGAAAACAAGGCGATGGTTACCATAGGTGACAGCAACAGCGACTTGTGGGCGATGACGTATGACGGTTCGACATGGGCAAACGCCGACGGTGGGGTGGCTCTTACGACAAATTTAAGTAGCGCATCATCGGTTCCCTTTGACTTTACGTTCGACAGGTATGCGATCACAAACGAAGCGAACGGTACCGATCCGGCAAACAAAACAGTGGCAAAAACCTCAACGAACATCGCGCTCGACACCTTCACGCTTAACACGAATTCAGGCATCGATACGGTTACCGACCTTACCTTCGCCGGCAATGCCGACTTTATCTCTAGCAACGTTACCAACGTCCGGCTTTTCAAAGATAACGGAAGCACACCCAACGAGTGGGATTCTGCGGATACCCTCCTCGGCACGGGCTCAATTGCCGGCACAACCGCCACCTTCTCCGGGCTTAACGTCGATATCGGTAAAACCACCGCCCAGTACCTAGTGGCCTTTGACGTAGCCGGTACAGCCACCGATGTTTCAGTTACCGGAACCGTCTCCGCGATCACCTGCACTAATACCCTCCAGGGAAGTGATACGTCAAGCGCCACCATAACCATCGATGCCACGCCGTCCGGCCAGGCAACCGGGTTTTTTGCAAGCGATGGTGACGATGCCCAATCCGACCTGTCCTGGACCAACCCGACCGATCCCGATTTCTTAGGGATAAGGATTATGCGCCGCAGTGACGGCGTCTATCCAACGGGGCCGAGCGATCCGCTGGCCCAGCAAGTCTGGGAAGATACCACAACCCCTGTCGCCATAACCTACACCGATATCGGGCCGCTAACAAACGGCATAGCATACAAGTATTCTGTGTTTACCCGCGACGCGGTTGGCAACTGGAACACAACCGTTACGCCCGGGATTAATGCGGATACGGGAACCCCGGGCCCAACGATTACCGTCACCAACTCGCCGGTGGCGACCGATACCCTCCACCAGGGACAGGCCGGAGTCGTCATGCAAAAACTCGGCTTTAGCACCGATTTCTCAACGGCAACGCTTAACTCGGTGACGGTCGACAGGACCGGCTCGGCGTCCGACTCCGATATCTCGAGCGTAAAAATATTTACAGATCTCAACGGCAACGGGGTCATCGATGGCGGGGATACGCAAATAGGAAGCGGTACGTTTAGCGGCGGGTCATCATCGCTCTCCGTAACGCCCCAGACCATAACAACGACCCCATCCTGCCTGCTCGTGGTTTATGATATATCCGGCTCGTCGAATACCTCGGTTACCGCCGGATCAAACATAGTTAATCAGAACTCAATCAGCGCCAGCGGCGCTTACCAGGTGGCGGCTTTTACGAATTACGGCTCGAATACTCCCAACATTGCCAGCGACACCGTAAGCGTCACCAGCACCGCTATAGCAACCGTTGCACACCGGGGCCAGAGCAATACTACCATGCAAAAGCTGGGTTTCTCAACAGATTACGGCACTGCTTCGCTGACAGCAATAAAAGTGGCTAAGCTCGGTACGATACCGGATAACACCATCACGGCGGTAAAAATATTTACCGATCTCAACGGCAACGGGGTCATCAATGGCGCCGATACCGAAACCGGAAGCGGCACTTTTACCGGCGGACAGGTAACTATCACCTTATCGTCACCGCAGGTTATTACCACGGCACCAAGCTATCTTCT
>PFFU01000176.1:0-584 GCA_002783345.1 Candidatus Aquicultor secundus | reverse complement strand
TTGCAAACCTGAACTCTAATTTGCCGGCCATTAGCGGATCTGCCGAATCGCTGGAGGTTTCCCACACGCCGCCGCCTGATTTTAACGCCGATCAGGGTTCGCAAAATCAACTGCTGGATACGTTAAACCTTTATGCGCCCGCTGGGGACGGCGTCGTGATTAACGGTCTCCGCATCGATGAGGTCGGGACCGCATTCGATTCCGACCTGACCTCTGTCGCGTTGGTGCGTGACAGCAACGCAAACGGTGTGTTCAATCCGGGAGTCGACATCGAGCTTGCATCAACTACGTTTTCAGGCGGTAGGGCAGATTTCCCCTTCTCTTCCTTTGAAATCGCGAGTGATTCGACCGAGACGCTGTTTGTTACGGCACACCTATCGAATACCGCCAATATCGGCGCCACTGTCAAATCAAATATAGTGGATGCTGGTTACTTTACTATGTGCCACCCTGATACCGTTACACCCTTCGGCGTTATGGGCAGCGCCGTCCTGACCATCCAGGATAAGCCGGATACGCTGGATATCGCTCAGACTGCCGTAGACGGCGGGAATATCACCGCCGGAACAAGCGACCACGTCGTG
>PFFU01000066.1 GCA_002783345.1 Candidatus Aquicultor secundus | reverse complement strand
TTTCTTTAAAACCCACTCGCTCGACCACATCTCATTCATCTATTAGCCTATTAACCCATTCACCTATTAACCTATTAACCTATTAACCCATTCACCTATTAACCCATTCACCCATTCATCTATTAACCGGTTACTTCCTATACTTCCGACCCCAGGTTTCAAGGCTCAGGCCGAATATCTTATTGAAGCCTTCGGCGGCTTTGTGGGAGAAAGTGTCGTCGGCTTCGTAGGTTGCAAGCGAGCGGTCGTAGAGGGAATTCGGCGACTTGCGGCCTACTACCTGGCATGAACCCTTGTAAAGTTTCAAACGGATAGTTCCGTTTACTACTTTTTGCGTTTCGTTTATAAACGCGTCGAGCGACTCGCGAAGCGGGCCGAACCAGAGGCCGTCGTAGATAAGGTCGGCGTATTTCTCTTCGACGGCGTATTTAAAGTGCATGAGGTCGCGCGTAAGCGTCATATCTTCGAGTTCGCGGTGCGCCATGATCAGGGTTAGCGCGGCCGGGGCTTCGTAGATTTCGCGTGATTTGATACCGACAAGCCGGTTTTCCACCTTATCGATACGCCCGAACCCGTTTGAACCGGCGATTTGATTGACCTTTTCGATGAGGCTTAAGAGGTTCATCTTTTGACCGTCGACAGCTATCGGCACGCCCTGTTCGAATTCGATCTCGACATACGTCGGCTCGTCGGGGGCCTGCATCGGGTCAACGGTCAAAGTAAATGCGTCCGCCGGCGGCTCGATCCAAGGGTCTTCGAGGATTCCGCACTCGATCGATTTGCCCCAGACGTTCTCGTCGATACTGTAAGGGCTCTTCTTGGTGATAGATATCGGGATGTTATGCTTCTGCGCGTACTCGATTGCGGACTCGCGGGTAAAATCCCACTCGCGGGCCGGCGCGATGATTGTGATATCGGGGTTAAGCGCACGCATCGTTACCTCGAAACGCACCTGGTCGTTGCCCTTGCCTGTGCAGCCATGCGCGGCATAGACGGCCCCGGTTCCCTCGGCGGCTTCGATCAATATTTTTGCGATGAGCGGCCTCGATAACGACGTGGCCAGCGGATATTTCTTTTCATAGAGGGCGTTCGCTTTGAGTGCGGGGGCGATAAACTTCTCAGCGAAGGCTTTTTTCGCGTCCACCATTTCGGAATGGACGGCGCCGATTTTAAGCGCCTTTTCTTTAATGGCTTCGAGGTCGCCCCCCTGACCGACATCGACCGCGACCGCGATTACCTCTAAATCATAGTTTTCCTGCAGCCATTTTATGGCAACCGAGGTATCTAGTCCCCCGGAGTAGGCCAAAACTACCCTGTCTTTTGGCTCCCGTATGCTTCCAACCTGTCCCACAAACTCCTCCTACTTGTTTCTTGCGCTATTATAGCGTTTTTTCTTCACGTAATTTTGAAAGGCGCTCGACAATAAAGTCGGCTACGTCGCTTGTGCGGGTAATGACGAGGATTGTGTCGTCGCCCCCAACGGTGCCGAGGACATTGTGCCACTTTACCGCATCAATCGCCGCCGCCACTGCCTGTGCCGTACCCGGGTGGCTCTTTACGACCACAAGATTATCCGTCTTGTCGATCGATACCATAAACTCGTTGAGTAAAGAGCGCAGGCGCTCTATCTCGGGGAGCGAATAGATCTGCCTTCCCGTGGATACTGCGGCTTTTCCTTTGATTATTTTTACTTTTTGCAGCCCCAGGTCGCTTATGTCTCTGGAGACCGTGGCCTGGGTAACGTCGTAGCCTTGCTTTTCAAGCTCAGAAATCAATTCTTCCTGAGTTGATATATTCATCGTCTCAATGATCTGTTTAATCGCGCTTAGTCTCTCTTGTTTTATTCTCATTTAATCAACCACCGAATTTTATTACCGGATAAGTAAAGCGAGCGCGGCTTTTGCCGTATGTAAGCGATTTTCGGCCTGCTCAAAGACAAGGGATTGCTTGCTCTCTATTACCTCGTCCGTTACCTCCTCGCCCCGGTGGGCGGGTAGGCAGTGCAGGAATATCGCGGACGGCTTTGCGACCTCCATCAAGTCGCTGTTTACCTGGTAAGGTTTAAATATTTTCAAGCGCTCCTCGCGCTCGGCTTCCTGTCCCATGCTGGCCCATACATCCGTATAGATAACGTCTGCGTCCTTTGCGGCTTCAAGCGGATTATTTGTTATAGTTATCGCGTGGTTCATGTTGCGTATGGACCCGGTCGCAAACTGAACTACCTCGGGGTCGGGCTCATATCCTTTCGGACAGCCTACGGCCATATTTATCCCAAGTTTCCCGGCAACGATCATGAGCGAATTCGCCACGTTGTTGCCGTCTCCGATATAGGCCAGCTTTAAGCCCGCGAGCCGGTCTTTGCTCTCAAGGATGGTCATGAGATCGGCCAACGATTGCATCGGATGGTAACCATCCGTTAATGCGTTTATGATCGGCATTGTGGAATATTCGGCAAGCTCCTCGACATCGCTTTGCTTAAACGTCCTTATTACGGCGGCGTCGACATAGCCCGAGAGCACCCTGCCCATGTCCTTGATCGGTTCACGCTCGCCGAGTTTTACCTCGTCATCGCGCAAGAATATCGGGTGCGCGCCTAAATGGGAGGCGGCCGTCTCGAACGATATCCTCGTGCGGCTGGACGGCTTATGGAAAATCACCGCTATGGTTTTTCCCTCAAGTATACGGTGCGGCTCGTTTCTTTTCTGCAGCCGTTTTAGCTCCATCGCTTTTGCCAGCAACTGGTATATCTCGTCCTGGCTGTAGTTTTTAAGCGATAGGATATTTCTCCCTTTTAGACTCGCCATTATCGACTCCTACGATCTTAAAAATCCCAACTAATCCGCACATCCGATTACATTAGCTCACGTCAAGCTTTATTAATCTACCTAAATCTACCTTATTACACCTTTTTGCACCTATTACTTTGCTTTATAGCATTAGTCTATACAACCGAACGCTCGAGTACTAACCGCTCTATCGCAGCCATAGCCGTATCGACTTCGGCTTCGGTTAAGCAAAGCGGCGGTAAGAACCTAATTATAGTAGTGCCTATATTATTTGCAACTATGCCTTCTTTTAAAAGATCAAGCACGATGTTTCGCGCCTGTTCCTCGTTTAATTCTATCGCAAGCATGAGGCCCGCGCCCCGCACTTCTGTTATCATGCCTGTTTTGGTTTTAAGGGTTTCAAGCTTGTTTTTGAAATATGCGCCGACCTTACGGCTGTTCTCGACAAGGTTCTCCTCTTCGAGGACGTTAACGGTCGCCAGTGCACCGGCACAAACAACGGGACCGCCGCCGAATGTTGAGCCGTGCTCACCCGGCTTAAACACTGAAGCCTTTTCGCTTGCTACAAGAACACCGATAGGAAGGCCGCTTCCGATGCCTTTTGCAAGGGTCATCACATCGGGTACGACACCTGTCGCTTGGTAAGCGAACATCGTACCGGTCCGTCCCATTCCCGTTTGGACCTCGTCGAATATCAACAGAAGGTCGCGCTCGTCGCACAGCGCCCGTACCTGCTTCAGGTAGTCATAATCGCATGGGTAGACACCGCCCTCACCCTGGATGACCTCGAGCATGACCGCGCATGTCTTGTCGCTTACCTCATTTTTAAGTGCCTCGAAATCGTTAAGCGGCACGTGCTTAAAACCGGGCGGCATCGGCTCAAACGGCTTTTGTTTATCGGGTTGGCCGGTCGCGGCCAGGGTTTTCATGGTGCGGCCGTGAAACGAACGAAGCGCAGTGATAATCTCATAGGCGTCCTTGCCTTTGGGTTTTGCGTAGCGCCGCGCAAGTTTTATGGCCCCCTCGTTGGCCTCGGCGCCGCTATTTGCAAAGAAGCATTTATCGCCGAAAGATATCTCGCTTATCTTTTTAGCAAGCTTTGCCTGCGGCTCGGTATAGTAGAGGTTGGAGACATGCATAAGCATCTCGACCTGGTCTTTTATCGCACCTACGACCTTTGGATGGCAGTGACCGACGTTGGTCACGCCGATACCGCTTAAGAGATCGAGATATTCTTTCCCGTTATCATCCCACAGCTTAGTGCCCTTACCTTTAACAAAAGCAATCGGCAACCGTCCGTACGTGCTCATATGATACGTATCATCAAACTCTTTCAGTTCATTTAAGTTCATCGTTATGCCTTTCGTTTATAGCTATCAGCTGTCAGCTAAGCAAAGTAGTAACCGATTGTCATTCTGAGGCGTTAGCCGAAGAATCTAGCAGAGAGAGCACTCACAGACCTCTATCACTGAGATGTCTAAACTTAGACACTCCTACATAAGAAGAAGGTTTCTGCACGCTAGATTCTTCAGTCGCTTCGCTCCTTCAGAATGACACTCTCGTGGGCTCTGTCCTTTTCAAACCCACACTACTTGCTGATCATCGTTCCGACGCCCTGGTCGGTGAATATCTCGAGCAGGAGCGCGTGCGGAACCATGCCGTTCAAAATGTGCGCACGCTTGACTCCCGATTTAATTGCGGTTACGCACCCTTCAACCTTTGGAAACATGCCCGAGCTTATCTCATTGTTGGCGAGTTTGTGCTCGCATTCATCCAGCGTAAGCTCAGAAATTAGCGATTCCTTATCATCAAAATCTCTATAGAGACCGTCAACATCCGTTAAGAAGATGATTTTATCCGCCTCGAGTGCGGCGGCTATCTCACCTGCAACTTTGTCGGCGTTAATATTATAACTCATACCGTCTTCACCTACACCGACGGTTGCCACAACGGGGATAAAATCGTCCTTGATAAGGTTCTCGAGCACTTCCTTGTTGATTTTAGCAACCTCTCCCACGTAGCCAAGGTCGACATCGGTCATCTGCTTTTTCTTTGCAACGATTAGGTTGCCGTCGTCCCCACTCAAGCCGACCGCAAGTTTTCCGTGGCGGTTGATAAGCGAGACGATTTCCTTGTTGACCTTGCCGACAAGGACCATTTTAACGATATCGATCGTTTCCTTATCGGTCACGCGCAGGCCGTTTACAAACTTGACCTCCATCCCCAGGGCTTTCATATGCCTGGAAACCTCGGGGCCGCCTCCGTGAACGATAATCGGATTAAGGCCGACGTATTTCATCAGCACGATATCCGTCGCGACCACTTCTTTTAAATCCTCGCGCTCCATCGCCGCGCCGCCGTACTTAATTACGACCGTCTTGCCATGATATTCTTTTATATACGGCAACGCCTCCGTAAGTATCTGCGCTTTTTCCATAACAACCTGCATATCTACCATAGTGTACTCCTGCTTTATCATATTTCTTAGTCTATGCTTAATAATCTAGCTCTCGTTTGTCATTCTGAGGCTTAAATTGTCACCCTATCCTTCACTTGTCATTCTAAACGCCGACAATTGTCATTCTAAACGCCGGCA
>PFFU01000180.1 GCA_002783345.1 Candidatus Aquicultor secundus | reverse complement strand
GGTTCAAGCGACCGGCGACTCTTGAATCAATACTGTGACGGAGGAGGCGTGAAGAATCTATGTTCCAACAACTAACACGCAGACAAAAAGAGATAACTAACCTTCTAAGCCTTGGATATAACGTCTCCGAAATCGCGTCTGTTCTCTGTATATCGCCGTATACAGTTAGGCGTCACCTATCATACATATATGAAAAGCTCGGTATTCGAAGTCAGATTCAGCTGGTAGTACTGTATTTTAATGGCAACGGTAAGGCAGAAAAGGATACTCGCTATGATACCGGCAAGCAATGCCTATTATCAAAAAGAGAGGCGGAGGTATTGGTTCTCTATAACCAAGGGTTGGTTTCTAAGCAAATAGGCGAAGCACTATTCATATCGGATTCTACCGCACGTGAGTACCTAAGACGAATTAGAAAAAAACTCGGGGTTGACTAATAAATACTAAACTATGAAAGTTAGAGCATCTCTCTTGAGAGTATAATCGAGAGCAAAGCTCAACATACTGTTTAAAGTTAAACGCCAAACATTGTGGGCTATGTTAATTATAGGAAGCGTTATTAATCTTAGAGAACAGGTGGGTCTGTGGATAATAGGTTGATTTTGCATATTAGAGATCTAAACAAAAAGTACGACAAGTTTGCCTTAAAAGACATAAACATCGAATTGCCAACCGGTAGTATTATGGGGTTTATCGGTCCCAATGGCGCGGGAAAAAGCACGACGATCAAGTCCATCCTCAATATAATACCCTTTGACAGCGGTCGGATATTAATTAACGGAATGGACAACATAAAAGACGAGATTAAAACCAAGCAAATTATAGGGTACGTAGGAGAACAGTTAAACCTCTACAACGAGGTTTCCGCCTACAAAATCTATAAATTCGTAAAAAAATACTACCCGGAGTGGGACGATTCGTTTTTTCATCAGCTGGTAAATAAATTTGGATTAGATTTAAACAAGAGAATAAAGGAGCTCTCCAAAGGAACCGGCGTAAAATTTGCGTTATCGTTGGCGTTGTCCCACCATCCAGAACTTCTAGTCCTTGATGAACCTACATCTGGGTTAGATCCTGTAGTTAGAAATGAAGTGTTAGACATACTCTTGGGCATCGTGAATACCGAGGGCTGCTCGGTGTTTTTTTCCTCGCATATAACTGAGGACATTGTAAAGGTTGCAGATTACGTTACTTATATAAACGATGGAACAATTCTCCTGAGCGACTCAAAAAAGAACATCCTAGAAAACTACAAAAGCCTGGAGTTTGCTGACGATATCCCAGAAAGCGTAAAGAGGCACTTAAAATTCTACAGGAATAATACCGCGATCATAAACAACCTGGACGAGCTTTTGGCATGTTGCTCTAAGGAATTTAATGGCAGTAAGGTCGTATCTAGGGCCGCTGCGTTAGACGACATATTGTTATTTTTAATCGAGGAGGACGCCGCTCATGCTGAACTTAATAGTTAAGGATCTCGTTTTCAATGCAAGGCAGGTACTCATAGGGTTACTTATGTCGATGTTTGGGTTCTTAACAATACTTGATGGACCTAAGTACGCGGCGATCGGGCTCTTTATGGTTCCGGCCCTTTTGTTCAGTCAAATTGTTGGCAAAAGCTGCTATATGGAGGATAAAGACAATGCTTTTAAGTTCTTAAAATCACTACCGATTTCAAAAAACAACGTAGTGATTTCCAAATATGTAGAGTGCATCATTACCCTGGTATGTTCTTATGTGTTTATGTATTTGGTTAACCTTGCCTTAACTTCATTGGGATTATCTAAGTATGTTTTTAATTTTAATCTCGTAGCATATATGGCAAGCGTGCTCTTATTATATTTCTCAGTGTATCTTTGGATCTTCTTTAAGTATAATTTTGCAAGCGCACAGCACTCTACTTTTTTTATCCTGATGGGCTCCGTCGCTTTTTACAAAATTCAAGATTATTTAAAGATAACTTCAATAAAGATTCCGGGGTTTTTTACGGGCATTAATACGTCCTATACGTTGTTCGCCGTAGCGCTGGCAGCATTTATCGTATTAATCAAGTTATCTATTAATGCATTTTTAGCCAAGGAATAATGTAAGGCCGGTTTCTGATCCGGGACACATAGCTCATCAATACCGCCCGGGCTTAAGGTTTGATCCCCCGCTCGCCGGCCCACCTGTCCACCATAGCGTACGCTTCTTCTTTGGTATTGATTTCTCCCTCAAGCTTTGCATCAAGGAGCAGATTTAATATTTCACCGACCAGGGGCCCGGGCTTTATGCCGAGATATTGCATAATCTCGTGGCCGTCGATCGGCGCTCTGATCTTGGCGGTCTCCTCGGCCTCCTCAAGGCTTAAAATGCGCTCCTCCAGCTCATCGAAAACCTGAAGCGCGTCCCGCATCTTGCGCGGATTCTTAGTGGTACAATCGGCGCGAATCAGCTCGTTAAGCTTATCCCGCAGCTCACCCGCATCCTTGATATACCTGCGCACGGCCTTATCCGTCCAGCCCATCCTATATGTATACACCCTCATGTGAAGGTAAATAAGACCGGTAACCCCATCGATAATTGCCCCGGGATACTTCAATGCGCGCAACCGGCGCTTTGCGATGGAGGCGCCGACGGCATCATGATTGTAAAACGTTACCTTGCCCTCGATGATTTCCTTAGTCTCTGGCTTGCCTATGTCATGAAAGAGCGCCGCAAGCCGAAGCACCAGATCGGGCTCTACCCGCTCGACGACCGTAAACGTATGCTCAAGGACGTCCTTGTGGTGGTGCTCAGGGTCCTGGGTTATCTTTAGATTCGACAATTCAGGAACAAACTCGCTGCTCAAGCTTGTGCTTAAGAGTAATCTCAACGCCTTTACCGGGTCGCGCCCGGTGAGAATCTTTGAGAACTCATCGCGTATCCGCTCGCTCGATACCCTGGCAAGCTCACCCCTATAAAGGGTTATCGCCTCTTCGACCTCCGGCGAAAGATGCATCCCCATTGTCGAGACAAAGCGAACCGCCCTCATCATGCGTAACGGGTCGTCGGTAAAGCTTTGCTCGGGGCTCATCGGGGTACGAAGCACCCGGTGAATGAGGTCTTCCTGACCGTTGAACGGGTCGATCAACCGTCCCTCGGGAAGCTCGAGCGCCATCGCGTTTACCGTAAAGTCGCGTCGTGAGAGGTCGTAATAGATATCGGTTTCAAAGCTCACCTGCGGGTGGCGGGTTTGATCCGCATATACCTCACTCCTCAGGGTGGTTATCTCTATCTTTAAGTGACCTTTGCTTAAGCCGACCGTCCCAAACCGAATCCCAATCAACCAGAGATTATCGGCCCATGCCTTAACAATTGCGATGATCTCATCGGGGATGGCATCGGTCGTAAAATCGAGGTCTTCGTGAAACTTACCGAGTAATGCATCCCGTACCGTCCCACCCACCAGGTAGAACTTCTTGCCGGCCCTCTCAAAAAGCATGCTAAGCTCCTGGACGATCGGGTGTTTAAACGACGGTAGTAAATTATCTAAATTAAGAGGCTCCTCTATCGTATATCCTCCTCGCGTTTTTACAGATACTGATAATCAAGCAACATTATTTTACAGATACTGCTAATCGAGCAACAGTATTAATGTACCAGATGAGGGCGGATATTAAAAACCCCTTGCACTACTTTGGCAGCCAAACGGTTGTGGCTTGTTCACCGGTTTAGACCATCGAACCGAGCGGATTATCGAGATAGGGGGGCTTAGGCAACCCGCCCCATCCACTGGAACAAACGCTTGCTTAACGTCTCGACCTCAGTTGCAATTTCAATGGGGATATGATCCTCGGTTATCTCACACGAAATAGCATAACTTAAAAGCGCCAGCGTCCTCACCGGATATCTCGAGATATTATCCAGCAGGTAATCCCAATCCAGGTGCTTGCTGTTCCTGATCAACAAAAGAATATCCTGGAAGTCCTCCTGCCTGGTGGCTTTCCATGAAACCAGGAGTTTCGAGTGGATGATGTCTTCGACGGACGCCATAAGAAATACCGTACCGTCAAGGCTCGCCTGCCGGGCCCTGGCCAGCATCTCATCGCTCAACACAACCCCATTCGGGTCCCCCAGAAACCCCTTTCCTAAAGCGAATAACAGATCTATTATCTGCCCGTCTTTAAATGCGTGATATACCCAGTTATCGTCGGTCCTCTGGGTCTTAAACCCCAGCAACTGTAGCTGATCGAGCAACCTGATTGCATCTTGTTTGTATACTAAAAGATCGAGGTCTTTCGTCACGCGCGTGCGCCCATACTCGAGCATTGCAATACCGCCGGCAACCACAAACGGTACTTTAAGCTGGTGAAGCGCGTTAATCGCGTCGATATATACCGGTATCGCATCCCTCATTTTCTCGGGGATCAAAGGTGTAACATCATAAACTGGTTTTGCCGCCTCCATTTTGACTCCTTTCCCGTGTATACGTATTTATACCCACGAAAAGAGTTCCAGTATGCACCGATTCTTAAAATGTACACGTTAAGATGGCGGCACTTAAAAGCCCCGGTTTTGGACTTACCCACCTACGGCTTGCTTTAACTGCTCAACCATTGCAGCCTCCGGGACGGCACCCTCCACTGAAGTTTTGTCATTAATGACCGTCTTAGGCACCGCCATTACCGAGAAGCGCATTGCCATATCCGGAAACTCCGATGCCTCAAAAGCATCCGCCTTTACGTTGTCGTTTTCCATAGCCATCTGAAAGGCCAAACTGACCGCTCTTGGGCAGTAAGGTCAGGTGGGTGTGACAAATACCCGTAAATGAACCGGTCCCTTAATCTCGGCAAGCGCCCGCCTGGTATCATCGGTAAGCTTGGTTTCCCCTTTTGAAACGTTTATAAGGCCATCTAAAAGGGCCGAGAACTCATACCCCGACGGGATACCGTAATACCTGATCCCGTAATCTTTTTCTCCAACCAGAGCAAGCGCGGGCACGCCTTCTATGCCGTACTGCTCAACCTTATCCTTGTCTTTTATATAATCATAAACTTCAAGCTCAAGCTTACCGGATAGGCCTGCAAGCTCTTTGAGCATCTCTTCGGTTTCCGTGCAATATTCACACGGTGTTACCTCAACCTGAACGGGCAATTCAAGACTTGGTTGATCCTGCGTAAAGTACACCACCTTCACCGGCTGATTCATATTACCGCTTAACAACTCGTCTATCTCGCGCCTTTGGTCCTCATTAAAAATCATGCTCAACTCCCCCTTCAACCTACAACTTCAGCTTTTATTTCTCCAAAAAGCATCTTATAAAAATCGGGATAGGGGGCGGCTTTCGCCGCCGACCCTCCCACACCACCGTACAAGCGGGTCCGCATACGGCGGTTCGTCAGAATGAACGTA
>PFFU01000035.1 GCA_002783345.1 Candidatus Aquicultor secundus | reverse complement strand
TAGCAGAACCCGGGCGTTGAAAATCCTGGAAAACAAGATTTACCTTGTAACAATTATTATTGTGTTTATTACCGTGTTAATGTCGTCCTTGTGAGCAGCGCAAATGCACCGTGTTTTTTGTTGTGGGCGGATGTAATTGTGTGTTGATTCTGTGCTTGCTTCTCTTATTTTAGCAGAGGCTTGGTAGAATTGACACGCTTAAAAGCGCTGTATATTTTGGTGGTTAAGAAGATGGGATTGTTGGCGCGTGGGAGTAGCCATGACAGCTTAAGCAACTGCTAATACCTGTATGGTCAACAAACGGCCCGGTCGGCAGGGCTCCAATGTTTACACCCATAACCTCGACGGTCCGTGTGGTTTCGGTCGGGCTCTTATGGCACACCTGGCATGATTCGTTGCTATCGGTGATGCGGTTGTTGCTATCCGGGTCGTTCCAGCCGTTTTGCACCGCATAGTCGTAAAGGCTGTCGGCGATCATCTTATAATTACCCAACCTTGCGGTATGCACATCATGGCACACCATGCAGGGCATCTTAACCCCGGTATTGTATTGCTGGCCCGATGGCGGCGCTTTCCAGCCGGTTGTAAGCGTACCGTTTACCCTAAGCTGGTGACCTGTATAGGTCGTGTCGGTGGAATTGTAGAGGCCCTTGATATTTTTTTCCACGGTGGTACCGGCGCCGGTACCGTCATGGCAGCTAAAGCAAAGCGCATTATAGATATCCGAACTTTTGCTGTTTACCACGGAGGGGCTTTCAAAGTAGGGCTGTACAAGCAGGCGGCGTGTGGCGTCGCTTCCGGTCAGCCCGAAATCGGGGCCGAAATCGGGCGCGAGATGCACCGCGTGGCAGGTTTCACACAAGTTGGTTGTCGACGAGAACGGGCTTTGATTTGTATCCGTACCGTGCGGGGTTTGTACCAGCGTAAGCTCGTGCGATTGCAGGTTGGCGAAGTTCTGGACGATATCATCCGAATTGCCCCCGGTTGTATCGATCGTGATAGAGTTCTGATCAACCAGCCTTGAGCCGATTGTCGGGCTTCCGCTGGCATCCGCCGAGGTTGATAGTGTGTAGATGATATAGTAGGTGTCGGGAGTGGTAGAGATCGTCTGCGGTGTTTCAAACGTAAAATCGGTCTCTTCCGCTGAAAATGTGGCTGTGTTAGGCGTTGTAGGCACAACGGTATCGGGGCTTATATTAAACTGGATATCCCCAAC
>PFFU01000086.1:3782-9235 GCA_002783345.1 Candidatus Aquicultor secundus | reverse complement strand
TTACCGTTGATGGGCTAAGGATAATTTTTGAGGACGGGTGGGGGCTTATCCGCGCCTCAAATACCCAACCGGTTCTGGTCCTGCGTTTTGAAGCAGCCTCCCTGGAGCGCAGGGATTATCTGCGTGCCTTCGTTGAGGGAGAACTTAAACTGCACTGTAAGCTTTAAACGGCCCCGCTAATTGTAATCTTTACTCTTCGGGTTGGCAAAACCTCCATCAAACCTCCATCAAGCACTTGGAAATCCTTACTAGAGAGAGTAAAATTGAAGTGCTAACGGCCACGACGTTATTAATAGAGCCATAAACCAACAAACAAGCACGTGAAAGGTTTGGTTGCAAGACGATGGATAAGGAAAGCGCGACGTTTCTCTATGATGTCTGCGTAGTAGGGGGATGCGGCCATGTAGGCCTCCCGTTTGCCCTGGTGCTAGCAGATAGCGGTCTTAAGATCGCCGTTCAAGATCTTGACGAGGCTAAGGTCCAGCAGGTAATGTCCGGACACATGCCTTTTATGGAGAACGGGGCGCAGGAGATACTGGAGCGGGTTATCGGTAATAACCTATGGGCGAAGAACGACCCATCACAGATCTCAAACAGCCGCTATGTGGTGGTAGTGATTGGAACCCCGGTGGACAGGCACTTAAATCCTAACTTTGCGGATATTAACGACTTCTTTAATACAATTTCCCCTTATTTGGTCGATAACCAGCATATCATTCTTCGTAGTACGGTCTATCCAGGCACAACCGAGAAGGTTAAGAGCATACTCGATAGTGCTGGAAAGCGCTTATCGATAACGTTTTGCCCGGAGAGGATCGCGCAGGGCAAAGCTATTGAAGAACTTAAGGTCTTGCCGCAGATAGTATCCGGTTTTGATGATCGCTCGATCCGTGAGGCAAGCGAGCTATTCTCACGGATTAATGATGATATCGTGGTGCTCACACCTATAGAGGCGGAGCTGGCGAAGCTCTTTACCAACTCATGGAGGTATATACAGTTTGCCACCGCAAACCAGTTTTTTATGATAGCCAGCCAGTATAACCTCGATTTCTATCGCATCTTTGATGCGATGCGCTATAACTACCCGCGCACCGCCGGATTCCCAGGTGCGGGCTTTGCCGCAGGGCCATGCTTGCTTAAAGATACCCTTCAGCTAGCCGCCTTCAATAAAAATAATTTCTTTCTGGGTCATGCCGCTATGCTTGTCAATGAGGGTCTGCCCAGCTTTATCGTCGAGGAGCTAAAGAAGACCCATGGCTCGCTTAGCGACAAGGTGATAGGTATACTTGGAATGGCATTTAAGGCCAATAACGATGATTTTCGTGAATCATTGGCCTATAAGCTGCGGAAAATACTCGGGGTTGAGGCAAAAGAAGTCCTCTGCACCGATCCTTTTATTAAAGATGATTCTTTCCATACGCTTGATGAGACGATTAAGCGTTCAGATATAGTAATACTTGCCTCTCCCCATGATGAGTACAGGGATATAGATTTTGCAGGCAAGCTTATTGTTGATGTTTGGAACTATTACGGGCAAGGGATAACACTATGAAAGTATTGATTACCGGAGCAGCAGGCTTTATTGGAGGCTATCTAATAGGAGAACTGCTGGATTCCGGGTACCAAGTAATCGGTCTTGATGATTATTCGAAATATGGACCGGTGAAGAGAAGTTTTGACTCTTCTCCCCACTACACGTTTGTGGAAGGAGATGCCAAGGATATCGACCTTTTAAAGGAGTTGATAGCCGATTGCGACCACTTCGTAGCCGGGGCGGCGATAATCGGGGGCATCTCTTTATTCCATCAACTGGCCTACGACCTTATTGCTGAGAACGAGCGCCTCACGGCGGCCGCTTTTGATGCCGCTATTTGGGCGTACAAGAATAAACAGCTGAAAAAGATGACGGTTATATCGTCCTCAATGGTCTTTGAGAGCACCACGACCTACCCTAGCTGTGAGGGGGACCAGTTGAAATGCCCTCCACCGCTCTCAACCTATGGGTTTCAGAAGTTAGCCACTGAGTATTTTGCTAAAGGCGCGTTCGAGCAGTACGGGCTTCCGTTCACCATCATAAGGCCTTTTAACTGTGTTGGTCTTGGAGAAAAGCGCGCAAAGCAAGAGAGCGAGGTCATGTCCGGCAACGTAAAGCTGGCTATGAGCCATGTCGTGCCGGACTTAATCCAAAAGGTGCTAAAGGGCCAGGACCCCTTGCATATTTTGGGCCAGGGCAATCAAATTCGCCACTACACGTATGCCGGCGATATTGCCCGTGGCATCAGACTATCTATTGAAAAGCCCGAAGCAACCAATGAGGACTTTAATATCTCAACGGATAGGTCCACTACCGTGCTTGAGCTTGCTGAGTTGATTTGGAAGAAGATCAAGGGCCCGGATACACCGTTCAGATATGTAAGCGACCCGCCATTTTCTTACGACGTGCAAAAGAGGGTTCCCAGTGTTGATAAGGCGCGACGCGTGCTTGGGTTTGAAGCTACGACAACCTTGGAGGAAGCATTAGATGAGCTTATTCCTTGGATCAAGCAGGAGATAGAGGTCGGTGGCATCTAAGAAAACGCTCAACATTGTCGTCCCCGTTTACAATGAGAGCGAAACTATTATTAAGACACTCGACGAAGTTAGAGAAAACGCTATGCCTCCCTGTAAGATATGGATCGTCTACGATTTTGATGAGGATACGACGATTCCGGTGGTCAAGCAGGCAGAGGGCGATTATCCATATCCCGTTAACCTTATCAAAAACGAGTTCGGCAGGGGTGCGCTGCAGGCCATTAAAACCGGGTTAAAGCGGTCTACCGATGGGTCCGCCCTGGTAATAATGGCCGATCTCTCGGATGATCTCTGTATCGTTGAGCGCATGAGAGAGATGATAGAGCGCGACGGTTTTGATGTGGTATGCGGGTCCCGCTACATGAAGGGTGGCCGCCAGATCGGGGGCCCACTTATCAAGCGGACTATGTCCCGGGTGGCGGGCATCTCATTACACCTGCTAACAGGCATACCAACTCATGATGTCAGTAACAGTTTTAAGATGTACGGCGAGCGGGTTTTATCGACAATAGAGATCGAGAGCAACGGCGGGTTTGAGTTAGGCATGGAACTTACCGTAAAGGCCTTTATAAAGGGATATAAGGTAGGCGAGATACCGTCGACCTGGTGGGATAGAACAGCCGGCCAGTCGAGATTTCGGCTTATATCCTGGTTGCCAAATTATCTGCACTGGTATTTTTATGCCATTAAGGGGCGCTTAAAAGGATTACCACCCAAGCAGAACAAGAAATCTGCTTCCACGCATTCCGAGGGCGTAGCTAGCTAGGGCGCATAGCGTTTCCTTAGAGAAAAAGAGGGAGCTTGCCGCATTTTATAGCGTACACCACCTTGACGGTTCCCTGCGGCTATACTACAATCTCGTTTGAGTATTAGCTATATGACGAGCTACGTAGGGAGCGAAGGACTGTACATCGATGTTGCCGGGAGCAGGGACAATGAACCTTTATGGTGAGAACCTATGACAAAGAAGCAAACCCCTAGGAAGAAAGACCTGTCATCCCCCACACCAATTACCACTGATTGGCAAAGCCAAGTAACTTCGGTGGCTTTTTTATCCCGTTTTGCGGCCTCGGCTATGGTGGGGCTTTTCGCTTATATGGTCATGGTGAAGCACTTGGTTGCCTTGCCACCCTTTTTAGACGCCCTGCTCGCCCTGCTTTTTTCCGGGGTACTGCTATTTGCAGATAAGTTAAAAGTTCAGGCAAAAGGCGCCAAGAAGGGTAAACCGACCTTCTCACCTCTACGTCTTATCGCGCTTACCATCCTGGGGGCGCTGGTTTTTGTCTATAATTTCTGGTTTTTTAAGACTGCGCCAATCATAGTAATGCCCCTGGTGCTTGCAGTAGTTCTTCGACTCTTAACGCCTGGGCTGGACCAATGGATATCCGTGGCCTTAAGTTCAGCAGCTACCTTCTTCGGTTGTATAACCGCTTCTTTTATATTTAGCCTGGAGAATTTTCAAGCATTTGTCTCCACATGGGCGAGCACAAACCCGGATACCTTTTTTGCAGTTTTCCAGGATGCAGTCACAAGTATGCCTTTCTTTGCGCCCTCATCGCTTGCGCCCACGCCGGACTCGGCACAGGTACTGCTTTTAACTATAGCAATGGTCGGTCTAGCTGGGTTATTTGCTGTTCTAATAACCTATACTGAAAAGAGTTGGCAGCCCCTAAAGCAATGGCTCCCACATATTCTTATAGCGATTATCGCACTTAATTTTCTTGTAATATCAGCTGGGAGCAGCGAAAAGCTTACATCGACGCTTTCGATGAACCCTCCCAACGAGAGCTATGCCTACGATGCATATGTTTATTTAAAGACCTATTACAATATGACTGGTGGAGAAAATTATTATCACGCTTTACCTGATGCAGTTAAAGGGGACAAGAGGGTAAACGACCCAACGAAGGAATGGTTGAGCGGATACATAACATTTAGATTGCCCACGGTTTTCTACTTATGGCGGATATTTGCAGGCAGTAATGGGGGTAATATCTACTACCTCTCGCTCATGCTTGCCGTTATTGCCTTGGTTCTAACCTTCTATGGAATAAATAGGACTGCGGGTGCAGGTGTGGCGGGCTTAAGCGCTCTGCTTGTTGCGCCGTATCTATACCTGGGCGCCAACTGGGTTAATATCCTGTTTCCCGATTGGTGGGCGGCCCTTTTTGGGCTGATTGGTGTAGCCCTGTTTTTTCAGAAACAGTATATCGGGGCTGCTGCGGTGGTTACCCTGGCCGCACTATCACGCGAGCCCATGGGCGTGCTGATAGCGGCGGGTTTACTTGCAGGGATAGTAACGAAGGAGCGCAAGATATGGCTCTCCTTTGGAATCGCCCTGATATCGTTTCTTGCGCTCTATGCGCTACACCAGTATCTTGTGAGGACGAGTATAGTGTTGGCCAGCGGCGAGGGCTTATCGACGTTCTTTGTCGGTTGGAATATGATCTCCGTGTCCTTGGCCACAAATTATCTTGCATATCCAATTACATTTCTCGGTATAAGCACGATTCTTCCGTTTGCGGCAATTGTTGCGGCCTTCTATCAGAAAGAGCGGGTATGCCGCATCTTTATCGCGTCTTTAATGGTGGGCTTTGTTCTTTATCTTCTCGCAGCGCGCGCCAGCTCTTATCAGGGTCAGTTATTTATGCCGCTAGTCCTGGTTTCACTGCCGTTTTTATTGCGGCCCTACCTATATGAAGAAAAGCTTGCAGTGTGATCCAGTAACTTTTCTTGAATCACTGCATTAATAGCGGCGAAAGCACTTTACTCCTAGAGAACACCTCGTTACTCTTCTAAGCCCAACAGAGCTAGCAAAAAAAAGATTCTTCAAAATCTTTAAAGGTATAAAAGCACAAACGCAGAATTAGGCAAGTGAGTAA
>PFFU01000086.1:3327-3731 GCA_002783345.1 Candidatus Aquicultor secundus | reverse complement strand
TGCAGTAGTTCTACTGCTTGCTGGTAAGCCTGGTGATGCGTATTGCGAAGAACAGCACCAGCTATCTGGGTCTGGCGGGGGCGCATGGTTAAGCCAAGTGATTATTACCGTAACCGAACCAATCGGGCTTAAAAGGGTCGATGAGCCGGTTGAGGTAGCCTTTACGTCGGATAAAGTAAAACCGCAAGGTGAGGATATTCGTGTAACCGATGAAAACGATATTGAAATACCATGCCAGGTTAAGGTAATTGGGGCAGGTAGTTATAAGATTTCCTTCTTTGCGCAGGCTGAACCATATTCTACTAGAAACTACCATTTATACTTTAATAATCCGAGCGCGCTAAAACCGGATTATGGGGCAATGTATTCTGCATTGGATAACCAGGCGAAAACATGGCAAACAG
>PFFU01000086.1:1358-3264 GCA_002783345.1 Candidatus Aquicultor secundus | reverse complement strand
TTGATTGCCTGACGGACGACTACGCCTGGGACTGGTTTTACGGGCTTTTTAGATCATCGACACCCGGCGCATTCGGTGATCCCCAGGGGCAAATCATCGAAAATGGGCCGGTGTTTAGTGAGATGGCGCTTGATGGTGTAAAAGTGCGCTACTATAAGAATAAGAAGTGGATAATGGCATACAACTATATTGATGGTATGGTTTGCTTTGATAGGACCTATCAGTTTATGGAGTCCGGTCTTGGCGATGAGATATTTATTCCAGATTGGGGCCAAGGTGATATTCGTCAATGGCTTGTAGGATACAATAGCGCTGACACCAATCCCGGGTATCTTGCATTTAGAAACCCGACCAATGGGTTAATTTTTGGCGCTGTCGCAGTAAGTGCGCAGGCATGGAACATAACCGCTAAATATTCTGGCGCTTGGGATCGCTCGATTAGTTTCGGAGATAACTCCAACAGGCCGGATGCCAAAGTCTATTGGTATGCGGACACCTCAAACGCCTACAATGGAATCGAACAATTATCCAAACAGGTACTGAATCCGCTCAGAACCGGCATTGTTATAGACGTCGATCGCACTAAACCTGAAATCGATATGAGCATCTCGCCATCACCATCAAGCTCTGGGAACTTCTACCTGATCAACCAGCCAATAACCTTCTGCTACAGTGCCACTGATGCGGTTTCGGGCATAAGTTCAACTAGCGCCGCTGTTAACGGCATACCGATTCAAAACGGTGCTTGCCTTAAGTTTGATAAAGTCGGCGAGTGCAGGTTTACCGTTAACGCGACGGACATAGCAGGCAATGAGGCATCGAAGACGGAAACCTTCACGGTGGGTTACAACTTTAAGTGGCTGCCGCCGGTTAAGAAGAAGAGCGATGTGCCGGGCCACGGATATATCACGGATGCGGCCTCGATAATCCCGATCAGGTTCCAGGTAGTCAATGGGCAAGGCAGGGCGGTTGTTGATAAAACAGCTAAGGTCATCGTCTCTGATGGCGAAAATTCGGCGTCTTTTACCTGTGGGAAAGGTACGTATGATATACGGATCAATTCCTGTGACGGCAAGTACCGGCTTAGTGTAAACCCGGTGGGTTATCCATGGCTACAGCCGGGCGGCAACTACACTATATCGGTCTACTTTTCGGGCACAGGGGGGACCGAGATATTGCATGGGCGGATAGGATTAGAGCTTAAGTAATATTAAATAATAAATATCAAATTAAATATTAAATAATAGACAGAGAATAGACAGAGCTATGGAAGGGGGCTACCGGAATGTAGCCCCCTATTTAATGGCGGAATAGCCCGGCATCCTATATAATAGGTATGCAGGTGAAAAACTGCACAAGTTATAGAAATTGCCGGATAATGTGCCGGATACTATAAAGAACGAAATGGTGAGGGGAGAATTGGAAACGGCGGTTTGTGCCGGTATTTGATGAAGGTTTTACAGGTAAACAAACTTTACTATCCCCACATAGGCGGGGTCGAAAATCACGTTCGCACCCTTGCCGCAGGACTCAAAGACAAAGTAGATATAGAGGTTCTAGTTGCGAACGAGCAGTTGGCGGCGGCGGTCGATTTTGTTGATGACATAAAGGTCATCCGTGTTGCGAGTTTTGGGCGGCTTCGGTCAACGCCGCTGGCCCCCGGTTTTATCCCGGCGCTTAAGAAATCGAAAAGCGATATCTACCACCTGCATTTTCCGAATCCAACGGGAGAGACCGCGTTTCTGATAGCCCGCCCGCCCGGCAAATTGGTCGTAACGTACCACAGCGATATAATCCGGCAAAAGATTCTTCTTAAGGTTTACAAACCTTTTCTTGAAAAATTCCTGGACAGGGCGGATAGGATAATCGTAAGCTCTCCTAATATGATCACCAGTTCTCCGTTCCT
>PFFU01000086.1:0-1303 GCA_002783345.1 Candidatus Aquicultor secundus | reverse complement strand
GAAGGCGAACTTGGCCCGGAATTAAAGAAACTTGCCGCCGATATCGGCGTCAAAGACAAAGTGGTGTTTGTCGGGGCCCTCTCAAACGAAGAACTTGCAGCCTACTACCATGCCTGCGACCTGTTTGTGCTGCCTTCAATTGAGTCGAGCGAGGCGTTCGGCCTGGTGCAGCTTGAGGCGCATGCCTGCGGCAAGCCCGTGATTTGCACCAACCTGCCAACCGGGGTGACCTTTGCTAACAAAGATGGCGTCTCGGGGTTGGTTGTTCCGGTAAGGGATGAAAAAGCCCTAGGCGAGGCGATAGAGAAACTGTTCCGTGACGACGAGCTTCGTTTGAGGTTGGGCAGGCAGGCAAAAGAGCGCTTTGAGCGCGAGTTTACCCTGGACACAATGTTTAACCGGGTGCTTGAAACGTACCGGGAGGTGCTTACAACCAGCTAGCCGTCCTGGGCACAGGTCCTGGATGTAGGGTTGAGCACGTAGATTGCGGATGGCCGCGAGCAAGAGGCAACTATGAGTCGGAAACAGTGGGTTATTTTTTCTATAATAAACGATGCGGTTCTAATCAATGTGGCGATTATCGTTGCGTTTTTGCTGCGGTTTGAAGGCGCCCTGCCGCGCTTTAACTTCCAGGCGTATACCAGTCTTGCGCTTTTTATCACCCTGGCCCAGATAGGCGCGCTCTACGTTTACGACCTCTACAACGTTGAAGAGGCGGGGGATAGCTGGGATATCACCTCCGGCATCATCAAGGCCGCGACGCTGGGTTTGATCCTTAATGTATTTTTAACGTTCTTCTTCAGGTTTTTCTCATTCCCGAGGCCGGTTTTTATCCTGGCCTGGTTGTTGCAGATACTCTTTATGAGCGGCTGGCGTATTGCCGCCGCCCGCATTTTTAAGATTAAATGGCCTACGCAGCGGGTTCTTATCGTCGGCAAGGGTGAGCCCGCGCTTGAGATTATTAGAGAGCTTAAGAACCGTGCGGAGTGGGGCTATGAAGTTGTCGGCGTTATCTGCAAAGATAAGAACCTGGTCGGCAGCAGCGTGGATGGGGCCGGTGTTATCGGTACCCTTGACGACCTTATACCTCTCATTCACTCCCGCAATATCGACCGCGTAATCGTTGCGTCACCGATAGCCCATAGAGAAACGCTTGAGGAGCTGGCCCATTCGGCCTCCACCAATGTTCGCCTTGAGGTAATACCCGAGCTTTACGAAATCTACATCGGGAAAGTCGATCACGCATTACTTAGCGATATACCTCTGGTGCAGTTGACGCGCGAGCCTGCGGCGAACTGGGTGT
>PFFU01000036.1:545-24371 GCA_002783345.1 Candidatus Aquicultor secundus | reverse complement strand
GCTTTGGTTCGTATTTGGGATATCCGCGATTCAGACAGCCCTAACACCTCGCTCGATTCTTTTAATGTAAGGCCCTCGTAGTAGTAAAGGGCGATCACCATTTGCTCTTGTTTGCTCAGGCTATCAATGCCCGCCATCAGCAAGTCCCGCATCTCGGTGAGTTCGACTAATTCGACGGGGTCGTATGAGTTTTTGTCTTCGATGCGCTCACCGAGAGTAACGCCGCCTTCTTCATCCTGGATTACCATCTCATCAAGCGATAGGAGGGGGAGACGGCTGACCTCTGCAAGCATGCTGTTAAAGGATTCGATATCAATATCCAGTTCCTTAGCGACTTCTTCATTTGTCGCAGTTCTGCCAAGGCGTTGTTCAACTTCGCAGAATGCTTTCCCTAATTGTTTGGCTTTTTGACGCATTGATCGCGGGGCGAGGTCGAATGCCCGCAGCCCATCAAGGATGGCCCCTCTGATTCTTGGGATCGCGTAGGTCTCGAATTTGATACCGCGGCTGAAATCGTATTTTTCTATCGCGTCGATTAAGCCGAATATCCCATAGCTTACCAGGTCGTTTCTGTCAGCCTCCGGGGGGAGGTTGCCTTTAACGCGCTCGGCAACGTATTTTACTAGTGATAAATTGCTAACGATAAGGTCTTCTTTTGCTTGTGGATCGTTATGAACCTTATAGAGCACCCATTTGTTTTGAGTAGCTACTGTCCCGTTCATCGTTCACCGTTTCCGATTTAGTTTGTCTGACTGCTATCTCCCTTATCGGTTTCGATCTTTCGGGGCTTAAATGGTTCAAACTCTTTTATTTCAGGTTTCTCGGAATCGCCGGCGAGGGCCGTATCCATATCATCAAGCGGCGGGGAAGTAAAATCAAGGTTCTGTCCTTTTGCCGCGGCCCCCTTGTCGAATTCCTTGCTTATTTCAACCATCGATTTGCGTGCGGCGTTTATGATGACTGAGTTGACTACCGTCAACATAGTCCATGTTAGTACGGCGGTTATTGCAAAAGCAAGAAGAAAGCGCTGGAGGAGTATGAAGATGATGTCACCACCGGTAAGCAACGCCATTGAGGTGGATATTAAACTTATAAGGAAGCCAACCAGGATAGTAATCTTGTTAATGGTACCATTGGCCATTTAGTTTCTCCTATGAAGACGCCGCCTTCTTCCGGCTCGATCAATCTGCTCTCTAAATAACTGGCCGATAATGCGGTCTCTGTCGCGCTCGTCGATGAGCGAGAAGTATATGCACAGTAAACTTTTACCGATTATAGGCTCATTCGGGATACAACGCATCACTTCGCCGACAAGGCTTACCTGCTGCCCGCCCGCAAGCTCTATCTCCGTGCGAATCGGCGTGCCGGAGGGGAGTTCATCCTCTATGGGGACAACAAAGGCGACGCCATTTCCGCTTAAATCCTTTACCGGAGCTTCGATGAGTTTGCTCTCGAAGATATCCTCAGGGCCGTTAAGCGGGCGGTATTTTGCCCGTATAAGCGGCCTTGAGAGCCTGAAAAACTCACGCCGCTGGATATGCGTTGCCTTGCTTGTAAGGGCAAGCGTAAGCCACACGGGGTCACTCGCAACTTCCATCACCGTGGTAGGGAACCTGAATATGCCGTTCTCGACCGAGCAGACGACAAGTAGCTTATCGCCCTCTTTTATATCAAGTGTGCGGGGGTTTTCAATTAAAAGCTCACACGTTATGCTTTTAAGGTCCTCCGAGACCGAGCCGATTGAAAATGGCCAATTCTCGCCGGGCTTTATCTCGACCATCACTAGAAGCCCTGGTTTTAGAACTTTATGCTTTCTCACTTTTGCCACACCTATCTTTCAAACAATCTGGAAAGAAAACCGCGAAGCCCGTTTCTGCCGGTGATTTGTATGTCGTCTGTGCTTACCTGATCAAGGCTTGCCGCGATCTGTTTAATACATTTGGACGCCCGTGCGCCCGGATAGCCTAGAATAAAAGGCTGTTGTTTTCTGACCGACATGTTGACCGATGGATCGGAGACGATGTACCCGACGGGTTCAATTCTCTTGTTTAAGAATTGCCTGGTCGCCATGACTATCCGGCCTGCAATTTCCTGACCTTCTTTTTCGCTGGATACCATGTTTACCACGATTTTTATATCGACATTGGGGTCTCGCTGCGTTAGGACTTTTATCAGCCCGTATGCGTCGGTGATCGCCGTCGGCTCTGGGGTGGTGATTATAAGCGCTTCCCGTGCGGCCAGGATAAACGAAATGATATCTTTGGCTATGCCGGCACCCGTATCTATAAGAGTGATATCCGCTTCGCGTTCGAGCGAAACGAAGCTCTCAAGAAGTTTTTGCTGTTGCTCATCGCTTAAGTTAGCCAGCTCGGGTATCCCCGAGCCGCCCGGCACAATTTTAATCGAGTGGGGACCGGTCACCAGGATCTCCTGCATTGTTTTATCCCCATCAACGAGGTTTTTCAGGTTATATTTTGGGTTGATACCGAAGAGCACATCTATGTTTGCAAGGCCGAGGTCGGCATCAAGCAGTATGACCTTCTTACCACGCATAGCAAGCGCAATGCCAAGATTCGCAACGAGATTACTTTTACCAACGCCGCCCTTGCCGCTGCTTATCGCTATCACCCTCGTGCTAAATGTCGATGCGGCTGGAGCCGGGGTAGGGGACACGCCAACCACCATCTTTGGCACAGGCTTAGGTTTTTCGGGTTGAATCGGCTCGGGTTGAATTTGTGGGGGCTGCACGGGCACTGGCAAAAGCGGTTCCGGTTCGACCGGTAACGGCCTGACGGCTGGTGTTATGTCTATGATCTCGCCTTCGGGCTGTCTGGTTTCTTCCGCTGCGGGAGGAACGTTATCGCTTACGTCCGGCGCCACGTCCACATAGCTTTTTGTCGCTAACCTGGCAGCGGGCGTTTTAATCTCAGGAATGATACTCTGTTCAACGGGGGCTTTTTCGGGTGTTCTTGCCATGGGATCAATAATAAGATTGGCCCGCTCTCGCTCTTCTCGAATCTTTTGCGCTAACTCACGAAGTTTCTTAGCTTGGTCGTTCATCTAACGGCTCTCCTAATATTAGATTGGCAAGCTTGTGCGATTCGGCCACCTCAATATCCTCGGGCACGTTCTGTCCCACGGTTAAATACGAAATAGCTACCTTTGCTTTATGCGCTATGTTAAACATTGTTCCAGGTGTGTTTGTCTCATCCAGTTTGGTAAATATCAGCCTGTTTATTGGAACCACTGAGAACCTTCGTATCGCATTTATCTGGTCCGAGAGCTTGGTGGTCACGCTTAAGACCAGGTGTATCTCATCCGGCGCGCAGACGTTCATCAACCCCATAAGCTCACCCATCTGGGTCTCGTTAAGCGGGCTTCTCCCCGCCGTATCTATTAGGACCAAGTCTTTATCCTGGTGCTTGTCAAGCGCTTCCCGGACGTCCTGGCTATTAAAGATGACCTCAATCGGTACTCCGATAATCTCGGCATATGTCTTGAGCTGGTCGACGGCGGCGATTCTATAGGTATCGGCGGTTAAAAAGACCGCTTTTTTCCCCTCGTAGAGGCAGTAGCGAGCCGCGAGCTTTGCGATAGTCGTTGTTTTTCCCGCCCCCGTTGGCCCGATAAGCGCGATTACTTTTCTCTTGCCGTCTTCGAGGGATAGGGGGGCGCTTACCGGTATGAGCTTTGCCATCTCGCTTACCAGTTTGGCCCGCAGGATTTCGGGGGTGGCAAGCTCCGATGTGCTGAGCTGCTCTTGCACGTTTTTCATGAGCTTTTTCGCCGCTTCGTCCTCGACTTTTGCCTGGAGGAGCCGCTCGTAGATATCCAGGAAACATGCGGGCACCTCCTGGAACAGGGGATCGGTTAGTTGGCTTGCAATAGTTTTAACGATTGATTTTATCTCTTCGACTTCGACCTGGAGCTGGTCGAATCTTTCTTCAAGAACTTCGGTTGTTTCAACGGGAGCCGAGCCGTTGCTTTCAACTTCACGCCCTTTTGGCTCCATCAAGTTAACATCAAGCCCGGCGGTTATCTCAACCGCGTTCTTTTTTACCAGGTTAAGCGGCCACGACCTCTGCAGGCGGCGGGTATGCAGGATAACCGCCTCAGGACCCAAATCGGATTTGACCTTTGCGATGGCCTCTTCCATATTTGCTGCCTCGTAACGTTTTATTTTCAAACTAGGCTCACCATCCCAACAGATTGTAGTTCGAATTCAGGTGCTATCTCATTGTAAGACAAAACCGCTAAATTAGGCAGCTTGCGTTCAGCAATTTTTCTCAGCGGTCGCCGGATGTTTGTGGAGCATAAAATTACCGGTGATCTTCCTTGGCGCAGGACTTCTTCCAGGGTATTAGATAGGCTCTCAAGTATCTGCTGCGTCCGCGCCGGGTCGAGCGAGATTACAATGCCCTGATCGGTATACTCAACTGAATCGACGATCTCTTTTTCTATTAATGGATCAACCGCTATGACATCGAGCTTACCGTCTTCGGACTGATGCTGGTGGCAGATGCTACGCCCGATCGCCTGACGTGCATACTCTGTGAGGATATCGATATTACGCGTGTTTCGTGCGCTATCGCCCAGTGCCTCAAGGAGCGTAGTCATATCCCTGATCGATACCCGCTCGGCAAGAAGCCCCTGCAGAACCTGCTGGATCTCACCAACGGTTAAGACACCGGGCACGACTTCCTCGACAACCACAGGGTAGCTCTGCTTGATGTTATCCAGCAGTTGCTGCACATCCTGGCGGCTTATAAGCTCATGCGCATATTTCTTCGTGATCTCCGAGAGGTGGGTGATCATGGCCGACGTCGGGTCGACCACGGTATATCCCATAACCTCGGCCTCCTCACGGCGCTCGGGCGATATCCAATATGCCGTAAGACCGAAGGCCGGCTCTCTTGTTTCCGTGCCGTCAATTGTAGCAACCGTCATCCCGGAATCAATCGCAAGCAGTTGATCGAGAAACACGCTTGACCGCGCGATATCCGATCCCTTGATCTTAATGCGGTACTCGCTAGGCGCGATCTGGATGTTATCCCTAATCCTAATCGGCGGCACCACATAGCCCAAATCAAGAGCGATTTGGCGCCGCATTAATGTTATCCTGTCAAGAATTTCGCCGCCCTGGTCGGGGTCGACAAGAGGAATAAGACTGTAACCTATCTCAAGCTCCATTGGATCGATCTGCAGCACATCTATTAAGTTGTCGGATACCGCGGGCGCCTCTTCTTTGACCTCGAGCTCCTCCTCGGCGATCGCCGCCCGCCGGCTTGACTGGTTGATAAAATACGATGCCCCTCCGGTTAATCCACCCATGATAAAGAAGGGAAGTTTAGGGAGCCCCGGAATCATTCCAAAAAAGATAATCAGAATGCCGGTTATCATAAGAGCCCGCGGTTGAGTGAATAGTTGCTTAGAGAGGTCTTGGCCTAAGTCGCTATCCGAGGCGACCCTGGTGACGATAATGCCGGCCGCAGTTGAGATAAGAAGGGTCGGGATCTGAATGGCAAGACCCGCGCCGATGGCGATTCGCCCAAAAGTCTGAAGCGAAGTCATAAGATCCATATTCTGCTGGGTGGCGCCTACGATAAAACCGCCGATCAGGTTCACGGCCGCGATGATAATACTCGCGGTGGCGTCGCCCTTGACGAATTTAGAGGCACCATCCATCGCCCCGTAAAAGTCGGCCTCTCTCTGAACGTTTCGCCGCCTCGTCTTTGCCTCGTCTTCAGTGATAAGACCGCTGTTGAGGTCGGCGTCTATCGCCATTTGCTTGCCCGGCATCGCATCCAGGGTAAAGCGGGCAGTGACTTCCGATATCCGGGCTGTACCCGTAGTGATGACGATAAACTGTACGATAACCAGAATGATAAAGATAACGATTCCGACGACGAAGTTGTCACCGATAATAATCGAACCGAACGAGTTGACTACACTACCGGCCGCCCCGGTTGAGAGGATTGCCCTGGTTGTTGATATATACAGGCCAAGCCTGAAGAGAGTGGTGACCAGCAGCAGGCTCGGGAACATCGAGAACTGCAGCGGCTCGTTGTTGTACATGGTAACCAGCAAGACGACAATTGAGAGTATCAGGTTAAAAACAAGGAGCCCGTCTATCAGGGCGGTCGGGATGGGTATGATAAGCAGCGATACTATAAGCGCTATGATAAGCGCAAGTATAGCATCACTATACTTGTTGAACTGTATGAGCCGTGATGTAGTAACTGCTTGGTCTGTTGCCATATCGATTCCGGTTTTAGTTCTACGATGTCTTGCTGTTAGTGTGTATGTCTATGCGTTTATTTTATATTATTTGCGGTCTAATATCTAACCCTTGGCACCAGACAGGTGAGGCGCCATGCATCTTTTATCGTGGCCTCGGGTTGCCTTGTCTGACCCCCCGGTTAAGCTGATATACGTAGGCAAGGATCTCGGCTATTGCCTTGTACAGGTCATAGGGGATTTCCTTGTCCACCTCAACGGTTTTAAAGAGGGATTGTGCAAGCAGCTTATCCTCGACAATCGGCACATTGTTTTCCTTTGCAAGTTCCCTTATCTTCTCCGCTACCAAGCGCTGGCCTTTTGCGACTACTTTCGGAGCCCCCATAGTCTCCGTATCGTACTTCAAAGCGATTGCCAGACGGGTCGGGTTCGTGATAACCACATCGGCGGTCGGTACCGCCTGCATCATCCTTGCCGCGGCCATCTCCTGCTGTTTGCGCCTGATATGTGCCTTAACCTGTGGGTCTCCTTCCATCTGCCGGTATTCTTCTTTTATCTCCTGCTTGGTCATCCTGATGCTCTTCTCGAAACTATAGCGCTGGTATATAAAATCAAGTAAAGCCAAGATAAGTAATGCGACCCCGATTTTCATTCCGACTTCGTAAAGTATCGAACCAAACGTCGAGAGCGTATCCCAGATATCCATATCCAGCGTGTTCACTATCTCGGCATAACGTCCCATAATAACTGAGTACGCCATATAGCCGATAACGATTATCTTAAGCGATGATTTTACCAGCTCCACGAGGGCCTTTCCTGAAAACAACCGCGATGCCCCAGAGAGGGGGTTGATTTTTTTCGCATCGGGGATGAGCGGCTTTGGTGTGAACATAAAGCCGATCTGAGCGATATTGGCGATAACTCCTACCACCAGGGCAACAAGGGCAACCGGCAGGACAATTTTCATAAAAAGAAGCGCAAGGTTAAGAAAGAGGTCGGCTACGATTTTCTCGTTGAGTTCGTATGAGGCCGGGCTTGAGAGAAAGAACCGCATAAGATCGCTTAAGCTCGTATAGATATTCTGCCCGAACGTCCGTATCGCAACAAACAGCGCCAGGATAATGAGGGCGGAGTTGACCTCCGTACTCCTTGCAACCTGCCCCTTTTTTCGCGCCTCAGACCTTCGCTTAGGTGTCGCTTTCTCTGTACGTCCGTCCTTATCCCCGGCCATGCTTACTCCTAATTAAAGCTAACTCCTACTTAATCGCGCCAAGTAACTGGTCCGGCATTTGGCCGAAGATTTTGACGACATATGCGGAAAAAAACGCGAGCATAGCGATAACCGTCGCAAATCCTATCGCTATCTTAAGCGGCATGCCTACAATAAAGATGTTTATCTGCGGCACTGCCCTTGATACAAGGCCCATCGCGAGGTCGGTCATAAACAGAACACCGATCGCCGGGCCGCCGACTTTTAGACCGATTATAAACATGTTGACGATCATCCCTAAGAAGTTTTCCGTGACCCCCGGTGTTATCGCAAACGTTGTAAGAGGGACGATCTCAAAGCTCTTGGCAAGCGCCGTGAGCAAGTAGTAATGCCCGTTAATCGCCAGAAAGATCAGCACCGCAAGCAGGTTATTAAACTGGCCCATAATGGATACCGAGAGGTTGCTGAGCGGGTCGACCACATTCACCATGCTAAACCCCATTTGAAAATCGATGATTTGCCCGGCAAGCAGAAATCCCATAAACACAAGGTTGGCGGTAAACCCGATGACCGCACCAACGCTTAACTCTTTAGCGATCAATAATGTGAAGTTAATCATATCAATCGATTTATCTATCTGAGGACTTGGGATAAAGGGAAAGAGCGCAATCGATGTCATCAGCGCCAGCCCGATTTTTACCTGCGTTGGGATATTACGGCTGCCGAGAACCGGAGCAAGGAAGAACACACCCGAGACCCTGGTAAGGATCAGCAAGAATGTTAAGATATGTTTGACATCGGGCTGGAATATATCCAACGCATACCTCCTTGCTTACTTAAGATAGTGAGGCAGGTTGACAAGTAAATTAGTCGTAAAATCGACAAGTACATGGAGCATCCACGGACCGAATATGGCAAGTGCGAGTACGGTCGCAAGAACCTTAGGGATAAATGTTAGCGTAAACTCTTGTATTTGCGTGACCGCCTGCAGGATGCTTATAACAAGACCCGCCACGAGGCTGAAAAGCAGTATGGGAAGCGCGATCTCAAGGGTCACGATAAGCGCGCTTTTCCCGATTTCCATCGCTATCGAATCGGTCACGTTTCTCCACTTCCTTTAATTAAATCCCATTACCAGGGCTCTCGTTATAAGGTGCCAGCCATCGACTAAAACGAATAGTAATATCTTGAGAGGCAGGGAGATCATAACGGGCGGCACCATCATCATACCCATGGACATAAGCACACTTGCAACCACCATATCGATGATTAAAAACGGTATGAATATCAAAAAGCCGATAATAAAAGCCGCCCTGAGTTCACTAATAATAAATGAAGGGATAAGCACATAGGTGGGTATATCCGCTTGCGTTCTCGGTTGCTTCATTTTTGCGAGGTATACAAACAACGACAGGTCTTTCTCGCGTGTCTGTTTAAACATAAACTGCCGAATGGGCTCGGCCGCCCTGTCGTAGGCTTTATCATAGCTTATTTGTTTTGCCGTATAGGGCTTAATCGCGTTGTCGTTGATTTGCCCAAAGACGGGCGCCATAACGAAAAAAGTAAGGAATAGCGCCAGACCGATGAGTACCTGGGTCGGCGGTATCTGCTGCGTACCCAAGGCGTTTCTTATGAACGCGAGCACGATCACGATTCTGGTAAAAGAAGTCACCATAATCAGCAAGGCCGGTGCCAGCGATAGCACCGTAAGCAAGAGTAAAACTTGCAGGCTTACCGCAATATCTTGCGGCCCCTTTGCCGAGTCGACCCCAAACGAGAGCTTAGGCAAAGGAATGCCATTCGCGGAAATACCGTTGGATGCCGTTTCCGCTGATACATAGCCCGTCATAACGCTAAACAAGATTGCAAGGACTAGAAGGCCGATCTTTACCGTCATCTTGGTCCTTGGCGAAGCACCGATCATTTGCGCTCTTCACCTCTGTCACGCTTTGGGCTCTGCCGTGAACCCCTTTTTTTGGTATCCTGTTCCTTAATGTCCTCCAGAAGTTTTCTTATGTTGTCTCCGGTCGAATGGAGTTCCTCGCTCCAATGAACTTCCTCTTGCGGTGCGGCTTCGCGGCGTTTCCGCACGGGCTTCCCGGATTTTTTCGTAGTCGCATTGGTGAATCTCTTGGTGAGTTTTTCGAGGGCGGCTTGGAACGGCTGAAGCGCCTCCGGCTTCTTTGCCGCTGCCTGCTTAAGCGCCTGCACTTGCTCGATCTCTACAAATTCGCTGAGTTGGTTGATATTGTTTCCTGCCAACCCCAGAACCAGCACCTTGTCGGCTATCTCAACAAGGCATACTGCTTTACCCGGTGCAAGGTACCGTATCTCAAGGACATTCAGCAGTTCGTTACCACCGCCCGTAAGGGTATTATATTTCGTCGTAAACATCTTAACCCCATAGATAGCGAGAAACCCTACGGCTAGGACAACGGCAAAGTAAAAGACGTATTTGATGAAATCAAAGATCGTTTGCAAAACCTGGATGATCGGGCTCGATTCCTCTTTCTTCTTTGCGGGGTCCTGGTACGAGTCCAGATGTAGCTGGCCATCGGATTTTGAATCTGCCCGGGGCTTGTAACCACTATCAGCCGGGGCTTCCTTTTTAGTCCGGTCTTGCGAGGGAATACCTATCTTCTTATCCGACTTGGCTTGTTCGCTTTTTGAAACCAAGGCACTATCGGTTGTATCACTTATCGCACGCTGGCTTTCCAGCACCTTGGCTTCGCTTGCTTGCAGAGGTTGGTTTGTTGGCTCTGCAACCGCAAATCCAACAGAGCACGCTAGAGAGAGGAATGTGAGCAGTAATACACATATAAATACATATTTAACAACATATACAACAGTGCCTTTCCGGTCTTTATCTGCGTTCATAGCTACTTTCCAATCCGAACAACGTTATGTGCTGTGACTCACCGGTATGATTATCTCTTTATGGGCTTGCCGGAAGTTAGGTTACCCGGTATACACCAGGCGTGCCGGCAACAGAAGAACAGCCGTTATTATCTTAATAAATATCCCAGAGTTGCCTTGCTAATGCAAGTGCCATACGGTTGCTTTACAACCATATGGGAGCCCCAAAACCCCTCGCCTTCAAATCTTAAGATTTTCTACTAAACCCATAGCATAAATTGGTCGATTAAATATCCCAGTGATGGCTCCAACGGCGTTTACTAGGGAAAACGGCCAAGTGCTCTTCATAAGTATATCAGGCGCAGTTTAACTAGCAAATGGACGATCGCCGTTTAGCTTAATTACTCAGAGCGGATAATCAGTGGAGGTGCGATATGGCAATAGACATATCCTTAGGACAAGACCAGTTAGTTGTTTTTGAAGTAGGAAACGAAGCTTTCGGCATCGATATCAGCTCGGTTCAGGAGATCATTAGATTTCAGCAAATAACCGACGTACCGAGGGCGCCCATGCATGTCAAGGGAGTTATAAATCTGCGAGGGAAAGTTATCCCGATAATCGATTTACGGGATAAGTTTGGTCTTGCCCAGACCGAAGAAACAAAGTCAAGCCGCATTGTTGTTGTCGATGTTCTTGGCTCAACCGTAGGAATGATCGTCGATGCGGTAAGCGAAGTTCTGCGGATAGGGACAGATCAGATCGAGTCGCCGTCATCGATCATCGAATCATATGAGAAGTACTTAAGAGGAATCGGAAGGCTCGATGAACGACTCATTCTTCTACTGGATTTAGAACGACTCATTCCTGAAGCCGGCCAGCTTAAAGCCGTTGCATAAAGCCCAACAAGGGATGGTCGGTAGCGTTATTGCAGTTACAAATCATCAAATAGTTCGTCAAAGAGGTATAGAATACAGGGGGTTAAGATGTTAAACCGCACTACCATCGGTATGAAGATCCTGGCGGGACTCATACTGATACTTTTACCGTCAATTATCATTGTGCTGAATAGTCCCAGTAGGTCGTTCGAGCCAAATGGCACCGGATCATCTCAAGATACGGTAAAAAAGATCGAAGCGGTCAGCAACCTGCAACTCGCGATTGAGCGAAGCAAAACCCCTGTACACGATACAGCGATAACCACAAACGCACAAGGCGCACAAGCATATAAAGCATCCCATTCCGTCATCGAACAGCAGCTCGATACCGTTGGCGGGATAATCACCTCACCTAAGGCCAGGCAGCTCCTCACGACAGTCAAAGCGAATGTGGCCGAAGCTGACGCACAAGCCCAGGATGTTTTCAAAACCACTAATCAAAACCAGGGCAAAGCAGTTACGACAAAGAGCGCCAGGTCCAAAAGCAGAAGGGGCGCGAGGTCACTTACTAACAAGACTACTCCAATATCGGGCAATGAAGATATTATAGGAAAACTCAAAGCCTATGATGTGTCTGTAAACAAGGCCTCGACCAATGCCGGCAACCTTTATAATCTTATAAATACCAACCAGGCCAACCTGTCAGACCAAGCAGCTGCTGCAAGGAAAAGAGCGAGTTCCGTAAACTTCTTGTTATTGGCACTATCAATCATAGCCATGATTGCAGTATATATTGCGTTAAAGCGCAAGGTTATCACCCCTTACACGCAAGCGCTTACAAAAATATCCGATGCTTCAAAGAATTTATCGTTCTCCTTCAAAGAGATTATTCAAAGCTCAAAACAGGCTGAAACCGCGGGAACTGCTATAACCGAATCGATCATTCATTTTTCCAGAGGGGCGGAGGAACAGGCCGGCGTAGAGACCGAAGTCAACGAACTCGTAAGCCAGATATCGGCGGCGGCAAATCAAGTTGAAAACGGTGCCCAAAGGCAAGCACAAGATGTTGCTTCAGCCTACGGTATTATCGAGCAGCTTTCAACCGCCGTAGGCAATGTAGTCGATAAAGCAAATATCGTTGCAAAAGTTGCATCCGAAAACCTGGGTACTGCTGAGATAGGAAAAGAGTCGATAGATGAGGCGATATCCGGAATGGAAGCGATGAGGAGCACCGTTCTATCATCCGCCGATAAAATTCAGGCTTTAGGTCAGAAGTCCAAACAAATCGGCGAGATCATCGAAGTCATCGACGACATCGCAGAGCAGACCAACTTACTTGCTCTAAACGCCGCAATCGAGGCGGCCAGAGCAGGAGAGCACGGTAAAGGCTTTGCAGTGGTAGCAGATGAAGTGAGAAAACTCGCCGAGAGATCCACCCGTGCAACCGGCGAGATCGCGGAGCTTATCAAAGGCATCCAGGATGAGACCATGCAGGCGGTCGATGCAATGGAAAAAGGCACGAGTGAAGTCGAGGCCGCAAACCAACTTACACAGCGTGTAGGGAAGGCCATCACTGAGATGATGGATTCAACCGAAGAAGTGATGATGGAGATAGCATCCGTCCGCTCGGCTTCTTCTCAGATGACCGTATCGCAAGACAAAGCACTGGAGTCGATTAACAGCATCGCTCACATAGCGGATGAGAATATAGCTTTTACGCAGGAGGTTACCGCTTCAAGCGAACAGGTACTGAAATCTGTCAGCGATATGATAAGGAGCCACGAGGGATCCTTATCATCGTTACAGGGGATACTGGCCGTTGGGAAAGAGGTCGGCATCTCGGTTGAGCAAGTATCAGCATCGGCCCAACAGGTAGCCGCAATGTCGAAAGAACTCGATGAGCTTATAAAATCGTTTGCCCCCGCCAACGACTAAAGGGATGAAGGATTAAGACGATACAATACAGTGATTTGAAGGAGGAAACAATGTTACCGATAATTATAACAGCGCTAGGCGCATTAGCTATGCTTGCAGCAGTCATAAACTGCCGGAGGCTTATCGCGATAGTTAAGAAGACGGAGTACGGCAAGAAGTGGATGGGCCTTTTTATGTTTATGGTGGCTTTCCTTGCAAGCTATGTTGCCTACGGAACCATACTGCTAAAAAACATACATATTCTTGATCCGAACCTTTTGGCCAGCTTCGTGTTTTTGTTTGGCGGTATCTTTGTCTTTCTAGTCGTCGCACTCAATTATTCAACATTTAACGGCTTGCTTGTTCGAAAACAAAAAGAGATGTTCATGAAGATATCCGAAACTGCCAGGGAACTTGCGACCTCAGCCCGGGGGCTTGCAGATGGCTCTGATACAATAAGCGCGACAACGAGCCAGATATCAGGGTCTATCACAGAGGTTGCCCATGAAGCCGGCCTGCAAAGTAGATCAACCGACGAGACGCATGCGTTAATAGATCAAATTGCAAATGCGATAGACCAGGTCTCAAAGGGAGCCGTTGAGCAATCAAGAAGTATGGCTGAAACGACCGGCGGTATGAATCAGTTAGCAAGCGCGATCGATAAAGTTGCGGATAATGCAAAAACGGTACTCAATGTCGTATCCGAAAGCTCTGCTGTAGCATCGAGAGGTCAGGAGGCCGTCGAGGAAACCATCCTGGGCATGAGCAGGATAAGCGAGACGGTTACCGAGTCCGCAAACAAAATCCAGGAACTCGGCCAAAAATCCAAACAAATCGGTGAGATCATCGAAGTCATCGACGACATCGCAGAGCAGACCAACTTACTTGCTTTAAACGCAGCCATTGAGGCGGCCCGGGCAGGAGAGCATGGTAAAGGCTTTGCCGTGGTAGCAGATGAGGTAAGAAAACTCGCCGAGAGAAGTGCCCGGGCAACAGGTGAGATCGCAGAGCTTATCAAAGGAATCCAGAATGAGACGATGCAGGCGGTCGAGGCAATGGAAAAAGGCATGAGTGAAGTTGAGGCAGGAAGCGAGTTAGCCCAACATGCGGGTGCTGCGATCGGCGATATAATGGAATCTGTAAATCAGGTTGTGTCAGAGATTGCAGAAGTTTCCCAGGCGGCAGAACAAATATCGGCTTCCTCCGGTAAAGTAGCTTCAGCCATGGATCAAATTGCCGCGATAACTCAGGAAAACACCGCGATTACCGAGGAAGTGGCGGCTTCTGCCGACCAGGTTGTAAAAGTTGTCGAGTCGATGTCGGAGTCCTCAAAAACCTCCGCACAATCGGCTATGGAAATATCTGCATCGTCGCAACAGCAGACCGCATCTGTTGAAGAGATCGCTGCATCGGTAATAGAACTCTCAGGCATGGCCAACAGGCTGAATGAGCTTGTCGAGAAATTCCAAATAGGGTAAGTAGGAGGTTTAAACGTGAGCGAGGAGCAAACATTTGAGCAAGACCAGCTAGTGGTCTTTGAAGTAGGCGAAGAATCGTTCGGTATCGATATTTCATTAGTCCAGGAGATTATCAGGCTTCAGCCGATCACAGAAGTACCCAGGGCTCCGATGTACGTAAAGGGTGTCATCAACCTTAGAGGTAAAGTCATTCCGGTCGTTGATCTGCGGGAACGATTCAGCCTCGGCGCGGGCGACGAGACAAAGGCTACCCGCATCGTCGTTGTAAACGTCCTTGGGAACACAGTCGGCATGATCGTTGATGCGGTCTCAGAGGTGCTTCGTCTCGCGACAGACGCAATCGAGACACCTTCAACGATTGTCGAGAGCGTGGGCTCGCAGTACCTCAAAGGGATCGGTAAGCTAGAGGAACGGCTGATCATCTTGCTTGACCTTGATAAACTTCTTGTCGAAATGGGTGCAACTCCGGTTGACAATGTAACCGATCTTTCGCAAGTGGCGTAGGGCGGGCGTGAAGCACTACCGCCCAACCTCAGCGAGAAGCTTATTCTCGCTGTGCAAAAACGATTTGAATTGTTATGCGCGTTTGCCGTAGCTTTAAAGCTTTTACAATATTTTGCTGCTTTTAATTTAGACAGGTTAGTAGCTTTCAATAAGTATGGGAGTTAGGAATGGACCTAGTATTTGATGCTTCACCAGATGATTTAAAGGTATTTGTGCAAGAAGCTGAGGAGTTAATCCAACAGCTCGATGAAAACGTTCTCCGCTTAGAAAAAGAGGGACAAAATCCCGAGCTTATGCAGGAAATATTCCGTGCCGCGCATACCCTTAAAGGTTCTTCAGGCATGCTTGGCCACGAGCGTATGGCAGAGCTTACCCATGCTATGGAGACGCTCTTCGATAAGCTAAGAAAAGACGAGCTTGTGGTTACCACCGAGCTTATCGATTTATTGCTTGATTGCCTTGATGTCCTTAAAACACTTAAAGAAGAATGCTACACGTTACAATCAAGTGATATTGATGTTAAAGGGCTGAGCGCCACTATCTTGGCGTTTGCCGAAGGCGCCGCAGCCGCTCCAAAAGAAGAGGAAAGCCCCACTTCATTATCTCTTGAAGATCATGAAATAGATATTATTAACAGGGCCGAGATCGCGGGCTTTCAGGCTTTTTGCATAAGGGTCAAGATAGCAAAGGACTGCCCGATGCCCTCAGTGAGGGTCTTCCAGGTAGTAGAGGAATTACAACCGGTAGGGCAGATAATAAAAACCCATCCAAGCACCGAGGTCATTGAAAGCGGCGACTGCGGACATGACTTGGAGATAATTCTTACGGCTAACGAAGATCAGAGCAGCATTGAGAGCATCATAAAATCCATATCGGAACTATCCAGTTATTCGATTGAGCCATATCAATCCGATGCAGAAGCCGAAGTTGAGGAAAGCGCACCAGGGCCGGTTGCTTCCACGAAGGAATCCTCTGCGGATCAAAGAATGGAGGACTTAGGGCCGGAGGCACGTGGTAAGACCCAGCAGGAGATCAAGCAGATGCAAGCCGCAGCCGTTAAAACGGTAAGGGTTGATGTCGAACGGCTCGATCACTTGATGAACTTAGTGGGAGAACTCGTCATCGGTAAAACCCAGTTGCTTCAAATCGGCTCCGATCTTGCAGATAACTACCGCCTTGGAGATTTAAGCGGAACCCTCAACGAGGTCACCGCGCAGATCGGTCAAATCACAAACGAGCTTCAAGAGGAAGTAATGCGGGCCAGGATGCTCCCCATCGAGCAGGTCTTTAATAAATTCCCGAGATTGGTGAGGGATTTAGCGAGAACCGCCGGGAAGACAATTAACTTTGTCGTTGAGGGCCAGGAGACCGAAATCGATCGCTCTGTCCTAGAAGAAATCGGTGACCCGCTTATCCACATATTAAGAAACGCTATAGACCATGGCGTTGAGACTCCAGATGTTCGTAAGAAGGCTAAGAAGCCTGCCGAGGGCAACGTATATCTTGGCGCCAGGCATGAGGAGAACCACATTGTCGTTGAGGTATCCGATGACGGTCGAGGCATAGATCCCCAAAAACTCAAGGATAAAGCCATAAAGAAAGGTTTTCTCACGCCTGAGGCGGCCGAGAAAATGGGCGACCGCGATGCGTATGAGCTTATGTTTCTTTCTGGCTTTAGCACCGCCGAGAAAGTTTCCGAGATATCGGGACGCGGCGTTGGTATGGATGTCGTCAGGAACAATGTTAAGAAGATAAACGGAACAGTTGAAATTGAATCCGAACCAGGCAATGGAACCAAGTTTATTATAAAACTTCCTTTAACCTTGGTTATCGTTGATGCTCTGATCGTCGTGCTGGGCGAAAAACTTTACGCAATCCCGCTCAGCATGGTCAAAGAAGTCCTCCGCCTTGAACGCGGCGATATCAAGAAAGTCGACAAACTCGAGACCATCCTCCTGCGCGGCAACGTCCTTCCGCTGCTCAGGTTGGGCGAGTTGTTTAGCCATATAGGAAACGCTGACCGCAGAGATGACCAAGGCCTTCATGTAGTAGTAGTCGGTTACGGTGACAATAAGGTAGGCCTGATTGTTGATAACCTGGTAAGCAAGATGGAAATCATGATAAAGGCCCTGGGTGATTATCTGGGTGATATCGACGGTATCTCCGGCGCTACAATCCTCGGCGATGGCAAAGTCGCACTGGTAGTCGATCCCATCAGCCTTATTTCTAAAGTTGATACCCAGAGGTCCCTATCAAACCAGACAATCGATTTTGGAAAGCAACGAGGTCGCAAGAAGACGGCTTAAGCGCCGCTTGCTTGGTTGAATATTTAACGTAAATAAATGATAGATGAGGAGAGGTTGACGTGTCCCAATTAGCCGGCGGCCTGACGCCGAAGCAGAAGGAAATGCTTGAAAGAATAATCAAGCTGAGCACCGATAGCTCGGCGGTTGCCCTGTCGGAGATGACTGACAAAGCAATCTTCCTGCAATCGCCCCGACTCGATATTGTCGCACTCGAGTCTGTAGTCGGGATAACCGGAGGGGCGGAAGTTACCGCGGTAAGTGTTTTCTTGATGTTCGGGGGCGAGATAAATGGAAACATACTCTTGGTGTTCCCCGGTGATAGCGCATTTAAGCTTATAGATATAGTGATGCATGAGGATAGGGGCGGCATACAAGAGCTGGATGAGATGGGGATATCGGTGCTTGGAGAGGTAGGCAACCTTGTTTCCGCATACTTTCTCAGCACCCTATCGGATTACACGGGGCTGGATTTACGCCCGTCTTCTCCCATGGTCGCCGAGGATATGGTCGGCGCAATTATAAGCTCTGCCGTGATGACGTTGGAAAGGGCGCCGGAAGAGATCCTTTATATCGAAACCGAGATAGCAGACGAAACAAGCAAGATTGAAGGATACCTGATGCTCTTTACAGATGAAGACTCTCTAGGTTCATTACTACGAGCGATAGAAGCGAGGTAGCCGTGCCTGAAACGTTTAATGTAGGTATCGGCGAGCTAAAGGTCTCAAGGGATGCGCAAGCCACGATTATCACGAGAGGCCTTGGGTCATGTGTGGCGGTTTGTCTCTATGATAAGGTTACAAAGGTTGCAGGGATGGCCCACATAATGCTGCCGCAAGATAACGGCAAGGGTAGTGCCCTGGCCGCAAGATACGCAGACTCGGGGGTTCCAAGGCTCCTCGGTGCGATGGTCAAAGAAGGGGCTAATCCAGCTAATATGATAGTCAAAATAGCCGGTGGAGCCAGGATGTTTAATATGCCCGGCGGCAACAGTCTTCTGGAGATAGGGGAGCGCAATGTTGAGGCGGTTAGAGCCGTTCTCAAAGAACTTAAGTTGAATCTGGTTGCTGCCGATACAGGTAAAGATTATGGTAGGACCGTCGAATTATCAGTGACAACCGGAGAACTTTTTGTAAAAGCAATCGGTCATAATACGTTTGTAATATAGGAGGCATAAGAATGGGGAAGAATGTCTTAGTCGTCGACGATGCCGCATTTATGAGGATGAAGATCGTTAAACTCCTCTCTGATAATGGCTATAGTGTCGCAGGTGAAGCCGGTAATGGCGAAGAGGCCGTTATTAAGTACCAGCAACTCAAGCCGGATCTGGTAATCATGGACATTACCATGCCGGTCATGGATGGTATAGCCGCCATCACTGAAATTAAAAAGGTCGATGACGGTGCCAAAGTAATAGTCTGTAGCGCAATGGGGCAACAGAATATGGTCATCCAGGCTATTAAGTCTGGCGCTAAAGACTATGTGTTAAAGCCGTTCCAGCCCGATAGGGTCCTCGAGGCTGTCAAAAAGCAAATCGGTTAACCTTAAGTCTGGAGCGTGACGCAATTGTCTCAAATTAGGGTCCTAGTGGTTGATGACTCATTTTTTACCCGTAAGCGTTTAATTGATATGTTGTCGTCAGACCCCGAGATAGCGATTATTGATACTGCACAAAATGGTTTTGAAGCTATTGAAAAAGTAACTAAGCTTAATCCCGATGTCGTTACGCTTGATATAGAAATGGCCAAAATGGATGGCCTTACAGCCCTCGGTCATATCATGAAGGAACACCCCACCCCTGTTATTATGGTGAGCACCTTAACCGATGAAGGATCTGAAGTGACCGCCCAGGCACTTCTGGAAGGCGCCGTCGATTTTATACATAAACCCACCGATCTAACCAATATAAAACTCACTGAGGTCAAGGATGAGCTTATTGCCAAGGTTAAGGGCGCGGCCAGAGCTCAGCTCAAACGAAGGGTCGGCCTAGTCCGCCCCCGGAGCATAGATCCGGCATCCGTCACTATATCCGATGCCGTAAAGAATAAAATCGTTATGATAGGTTCCTCAACTGGTGGACCTCGGGCATTAATAGAAGTACTACCCAGGCTTCCTAAGAACTTTCCAACCCCTATCGTGGTCGTCCAGCATATGCCGCCAGGACCGTTTATACGATCCATCGCCAAGAGAATTGAATCAGAATCAAATATTAGGGTGGAAGAAGCCCAGAATGATGACCGCCTGCAGCCCGGGGTGGCCCTCATGGCGCCGGGTGGCTACCACATGCTTATCGAAAAAGGGGGCATCATTAAACTCAGCCACGGCCCCGCAGTAAACTCGGTCAGACCCTCGGTAGACGTAATGATGAGTTCCGGTGCGACCGTTTATGGCGCAAATGCAATAGGAGTCATCCTTACCGGAATGGGCAGGGACGGCGCCAACGGTATGGCGCTGATAAAGAGCAAAGGAGGGCACACGATTGCAGAGCATGAATCAACCTGCGTCGTCTACGGGATGTCGAAAAGCGTTATAGATAACGGAGATGCCGATAGTATCGTTCCGCTGGATCAAGTGCCCCATGAAATAATGAGAATGATCGAGGGGAGAAGGTAGCCATGGCTAATTATATAGACAGCCCGGAATATCGTTATTTTGTACAGAAGGTAAAAACTTTTGCAAACATCAATCTTGAAAATTACAAGCCGTGGCAGATTCAACGAAGGCTTACCTTTATCATGGAGCAAGTCGGAGCTAAAGACTATAAAGCATACGCAGATATTTTGGCCAGCGATAAGGAACGGTTGAACCAGTTTATTGATTGGGTAACCATCAACGTATCCGAGTTCTATAGAGATCCTCTGAAGTTCAAGGAACTCCAAGCAGCGGTCTTTCCCGAGCTCTTAAAGCATAGCAAGCAACTCAAAATCTGGAGTGCCGGCTGTTCAAACGGCTCCGAGCCATATACGCTCGCACTGATGCTCGAGGAAGTAACACCGGGTGTGCGACATACGATTATTGGTAGCGACCTTGATGACCGTATCCTGCAAGCAGCAAGAGAGGGCCGCTATTTGGAAAAGGATATCCGTAACGTTCCTCGACACCTGGCGCAGCGCTTTTTCAAGAAGTCCGGAAATGAAGTTGAGTTAAGCGATGAGATCAAGAAACGGGTTACTTTTAAAAAGCAAGATTTATTAAAAGACAGGTATGAGGATGGATTTGACCTAATACTGTGTCGAAATGTAGTTATCTATTTTACGAACGAAGCGAAAGATACTATCTACCGGAATTTTTGGGCGTCGCTCAAAGAGCACGGCATTTTTTTTGTAGGCGGAGCCGAGAGTATTCTTAATGCGAGAGACCTCGGTTTTCAAGTTTTCAGGCCATTCTTCTACGCTAAGACCCCGGATGTTGGAGGATCACATGTCAGAAAAGCTAGCTAACAAAATCAACGACAAAATCGAGAAGCTACCGCGATTTTCACAGATTGCCGATAAGGCTCTAATAGCCGAAAAGGAAAGGAGCCTCAGCGGGGAACCCAGCGAAGACCATGGCCTCCATGACCCTAAATTCGCAAAACAAATACTGCAGATGACAAATTTTACTACATACGGATTTGCAGGGAATCGAGCCGGGTCGTTTGAAACAGAGGCTTTTCTTGGAGAAGATGTTCTTCGCGGTGTGTTGCTGGCCTTCTCTCTTCGTGAGTTTGTCGATAGGGAACTTCATGCATATGGATTAGGTAAAGGGGAATTTTGGGAGCACTCGATGAATTGCGCCTTATCCGCATGGATGATTGCGACTAAAGTCGCCTATGATGATCTTGAGATGGCGTTTGTTGCTGGCCTTATGCATGATATCGGTAAGGTCATACTGGATGAATTTTTATCTGAAGAACGAGAGAAATTTGTCGATATAACATCCCAGGGGTATGTAACCCCTGTAGAAGCAGAGCGAACAATCTTTGGGGTAGATCATGCAGAGATAGGGGCACAGGTCGCAGCTCATTGGGGTTTCGATGAAAAAGTAAGCGAAGCCATCAGATGTCATCATGAACCTGAATTGGCGGTACAAGACCCCGATCTAGTAACAATCGTGCACCTAGCGGATTGCATATCGGTGAGCTTAGGGCTCGCGACGCAGGAAAAGAGCCTCATAGGTTTATTATCCAGTGATTTTTCAGGTTTAGGGCTTTAAAAGCTGATTTTGGAGGAAGCCATGGGACAGGATGTCGCACAGAGGATATTAAAAGAGGTAAAAGATCTGCCTCCATTTTCGGCTATAGCCAATCGGGCATTGAAGCTAACCAATGACCCAAGATCCTCGGCGATCGACATAAGTCGCGTCATTTCATATGATCCGGCATTTACCGCTCGCGTGTTGCGCATGGCGAATTCGGCATACTACGGTTTCTCCCGCAAGGTCACTACGGTCAGCGAAGCCATCGTAATTCTTGGCTATGAAACACTGAAAAGCGTTGTTTTAGCGCTTACCCTCCAAAAATTCTACGACCGCGAGGTTCATGGATATGGGCTTGAAAAGGGAGACCTTTGGAAGCATTCTGTCGGTTGCGCGCTTGCATCCCGTTTAATCGCAACCCAGGTGAAGTACGTTTCCGTAGAAGAGGCATTTGTTGCCGGGCTTCTCCATGATATCGGCAAGGTTATCCTCAACCAGTTTGTACGCGAAGAGATCGACAAGATCATCGAACTCTCGGGCTCGCAGGGGCTCTCATTCGCAGAGGCCGAAAAACAGGTGTTGGGATTCGACCACCAAGACATAGGCTCAAAAGTAGCCGAGAAATGGAACTTCAACGATAAGATCGTTGAGGCGATTCGCTGCCATCACAGGCCGGATCGCGCTAGGAAAGATATGGATCTGACGGCAATCGTCCACGTAGCGGATTTCATCTGCTTGAGCCTTGGCTTAGGGGTTGGAAGCGACGGTATGCTTTATCCGCTTAAAAAAGAAGCACTTGATAGACTGAAACTCGATGAGCCGGAGATCGATAATCTAATTTTTGCAGCATATAACATTACAGAGGAAATCGAGAAAATTTTAGCTTAAGCCGTACTTACGTTTGGTCGAGACATAAAAAAGAGAAGGGAATTGAGAATGCTAAAAGTTGAATTTGTAAACCCGTTTCTCGAAGCCGCATTCGAGGTCTTTGAAACGGAAACTAATTTAAAACTTGGGAAAGGGCCTCTGTCGGTCCAGCAGTCTTCGTTAACGTCTCAGGAAGTAAGCGTTCTTATAGGTGTCACCGGCGAGATACATGGCCAGGTGATCTACGGAATGTCTGCCAAGGTCGCTAAAAAGATCGCAGCAGAGATGATGGGCCAGCCGGTTCCGTTACTTGACGGGCTTGCGCAAAGCGCCATTAGTGAACTCGGCAACATGATTACGGGACTTGCGACGGTCAAGTTTGGCAAAGACTATGCAAATCTTGCCGTTACACCACCGACGCTTATCGTTGGTACAAAGGTTTTAATATCGACCATTGATATCCAGCGCTTATACATCGTTTTAATGAGTGAAGCCGGCGATATAGAAGTAAGCGTTGCTCTAAGAGAGCAGGTAATATCAGACGAACTGAGGGTTATCCATCCAAAGAAGGCAGTTGGATAGATAGAGCAAGAGCAGGAAGTAGCACTTTTATGGTAAAGGGGGTGTGAGATGATACGAGGATTGTATGCCTCAGCGACCGGAATGTTAGCTCTCATGACCAAGCAGGACGTTATTGCTAACAACATTGCAAACGCCAACACTACAGGATTTAAAAGGGATTATGCCTCAATCACATCGTTTCCAGAGGCGCTTATTTATGCCCAGGAACGGAGTGTCGGCGCAAAATACACACAATCCCCTATTGGTTCGTTAAGCATGGGTGTCGGTATTGGCAGGACCGGTTTTATTAACACCAATGGTGTGCTAAGGCAAACCGGCGCAAAGCTGGATCTTGCGCTTGCGGGAGACGGGTTGTTCGCAATCCAAACACCGGCCGGCGAGATGTACACAAGAAACGGCAATTTCACTAAAGATGGCTATGGCAGGATTACCGACCAAGACGGCCATCTGGTACTGGGAGAAAAGGGGACGATCAGAATCACCGGCAACGAGGTATTCGTTGACGAGGCAGGCAAGGTATACGTTGATGGGGCATATGCGGATACCTTGAAAATCAGGCAATTTTCCCCGGGAAACCTGGAGAAGGCCGGAAGCAACACCTTTGCGGCTAGCTCAAATGGAACGAAGGCTAGCGTGATTGTAAGGCAGGGGTACCTTGAAGGATCAAATGTCGATGCGACAAGCGAGATGGTCGATATGATGGCGATCGCGCGGTCCTTCGAAGCGAATCAGCGTGTGCTGAAGAGTCAGGACGATATATTGGGTAAGGCAGTAAACGATGTTGGAAGGGTAGGATAGTTAAGGCAAGAGGCTGGACCGGAAAC
>PFFU01000036.1:0-497 GCA_002783345.1 Candidatus Aquicultor secundus | reverse complement strand
ATCACAGCATTATGGACATCAGCCTCAGGGTTGCTGTCACAACAGGTAGCAGTCGATGCCATTTCAAATAATATAGCCAATGTCGATACGACCGGCTACAAAAAGAACACGACGCAATTTCAAGACTTGTTCTACAGGAGAGCGAATTCATTAGGAGAGTTTGAGCCCGAAACGTCAAGCAGGACGGGCATATCGATTGGTACCGGTGTTAGGATTTCTGCGACCCAGAAGCTATTCGACCAGGGCAGGCTCGAGCAGACGGATAACCCACTCGATCTTGCCATCGACGGCGAGGGCTTTTTTAGAGTCCTGTTGGCCGACGGGACCCCGGCCTACACGAGGGACGGCGGTTTTCATGTCGACAAGAGCGGACAGCTTATGACGCCGCAAGGTTATCGGTTAGACCCCGCAATTAAAATCCCTGAAGGAGCGAGCGGTATAACCGTGTACCCGGATGGCAAGGTCTCGGTTGCAACCAAAACCGGCGAGCTGAAGGA
>PFFU01000094.1:6001-6302 GCA_002783345.1 Candidatus Aquicultor secundus | reverse complement strand
CTCAACGCCATGCATTTGCGTTTCGGGATTGATGTCTCGGTCTCAATCCTCTATCTACCGAGGTTATGATTTCTACTTATACGCTGGTTTCTCGTAAAACAACTTTTGAGAAGTCTCAATCCTCTATCTACCGAGGTTATGATTTCTACTGGCTCCTATTTTTACACCCTCTGTTCTGCGAGTCAAGGGTCAATTGCGCTAACCAAACATGAGTTCGCTAGTTATCCTACGCAATTCGTTTACTGTATGGGGTTATCAAAGAGCATCCTCTTTACATAGCTGCTGGTAGCGCCATACCTGC
>PFFU01000094.1:329-5986 GCA_002783345.1 Candidatus Aquicultor secundus | reverse complement strand
ATAGCACCTACCCTCACTCGTTGTCTACCAGCACTTATGTATAGCTACCATCCCACAAAAGCCTTGCGAGCGGGACGGTGGTTTATTTGACCTGGTAGATCTCATAGTTCGATGACATCATTTAAGACGGTTATTGGGATGCCTCCCAGCATCTCTATATTATTCACGCAGACCTCGCAGAGTCTGTAATATCGTACCTGATCTTCTTTCGCCATCACATCATTTATTCGTTGCTTAGCCTCACAAAGTTGAGCATCTGTAAGATCGGCTTCAAATACCGAGTATTGAACCCTGGCCCCATAGTCTTTAAGAATGGAGGCGATTTTATATCTTCTTTTGTCATCCTGTATGTCGTAACTTATTACGGTGAACATTCGATGCCTCGGTGCAATATCCTTTAAACAATATAAAAATCTTCTTCTTTTAAGATGTAACCGGTTCCGCTCAACGTAGTTCGCTTGTCGCATGCCTCACATAACCGATAAAACCTTACACCATCGCCCTTTTTAATAATTGAACGTACTTTCTTTTTCATTTTCTGATAATCGCCCTTGTCAAGCATGCATTCAAAAACGCTTAGCTGAACTGGAATACCGAAATCTTTTAGTGCCTTGTGCGCTTTATTCCTTCGCTTGTCGTCCTCAATGTCATAGGTAACCATTATAAACATCGCCGCTACCTCGAAATATGTGGATAGTACTCGTCCGTATAGCCGAGAATGTGTTTTGCCAGGAATCGGGCTTGCAGGTCTATGCACTGCCTGAAATCAGTTTGATAGCGAAAGTAAGGATGTTCAAATTCAGATGAGAGCTTCTTGTTAAAGTGAATTATTACCTTCTCTATGCCCGCATCTGATAAAGACATGCCATCGCTCTCCTGTATGAAATCGGATTGCTCGATGACCCTGTTGTTGATTACATTTAAAACAACCGCATCCGCAATAATCGGCCTGAATTCTTCCATTACATCAAGCACAAGCGCCGGCCTTCCATATTTGCATACGTGATAAAATCCCTGGTAGGGATCAAGGCCAGTGGCTGATATAGATGAGAAAACGGCATTTTTTAAAAGCGCATATGAGAAGCTGAGCAGCACATTTACCGGGTCGGTCGGGGGTCTTCTGCGCCGAGCCGAAAACGAGAACGCCTCGTTGAGTGAGCCCCTGATAACCGAAAAATAACGCCTGGATATTTCACCCTCTAACGCCCTCAGTATAGCTATATCAGTAGCAGTATTAACGTGTGCACGTAAAACATCTAGTTCTTGCCGCACACTGTCGGAATTAATAGTACGGTTTCTCAATATACGCAGACACCGATTACGCTGGTTAAGGGCTTTGCCGGCCACTATGGCTCTGGTGAATGTTAGACGAAACACGGGGTCTTCAGCTTTTCTAAACTGGCGTTGCCTGAGCAGGATATTCTTAGAATATTCGGGTTGCAACCTGCCCTTGTATCTGCCCCGAGTAGAAAGGTACACGGTATCGATTCCTTCGTCTAACAAGAAAGATATCGCGGGTGTGGTAATGCTCACATTACCGACAATGACCAGCTTGTCGAGGTAAATTGAGGGAACTTCTTTCAGGCGCTTCCCATCTTTGGTTATTACAAGTCGCTCTCCTCGTTTGTGAACAACCGCGCCCTGTTCTGTTACATACAGCGTTGCCATTGCCAAACCTCACCGGTATCTTGGTTGCCAGAACCAAGTTTCCATTCAATGTATCGTATGCTATTTGATAATGTGCTTAAAAACTCCCTCGCGTGCAAAGCGCTTTAGGCGAACAGTTTCTTCTGGTAGACACATATGCCTTGTTGAACACCTGAAACATTTCGTGCTCGGCATTATGGTGTCATGCGTTGTTCTTCTCTGCAACTCTCTTGCCTCGCTAATAATTCTTATGGTGTAGCAGCGTAATTTGTGGTCAAACGAAACCTTCTCTCTGGATCTGCTCTCGGTAAAATAAACATAGCCGTGCGGGACCGGACGCGCTGTCATATCCTCTAGAGCCAGCGCTTGAGCACATAACTGCACTCGAATACTGGGCCATAACGTACTTCGCTGGCCTGTCTTATACTCAACCGGCAACAGCCCCCCATCCTTTTGTTCCAGCACGTCAGCACGACCTGTTATACCTAAGCGTCGTGAGAACAACGGTCGATTTGTCAAAACCACCTTGCCACCCCGGTTAGTGGTGCTATCACTGTGGACAGTTTCGTGCAGCACGCGACCGGCGAGCATATCCTGGTTCTCATAGACAAACCCAAGCACATGCCTGTAATAGAAGGCGTTGCGGCAGAATACATAATCAGCTAAAGCGGATATTTCGATATGCGCATCAGCAAACGGATAAAATGAAGATGAGCGTCCATGGTAACCGGTTCCCCTCTGCCGATTGGCCGTAGTGCTACGGCGGGCTAGCTGATTTGAAGGGCCATTGTGCTCATTAGTGATGAGAAAGCCCGGGGCAGTCTCCATTTCTGCGCCGATCGCGGCATCATAAACAATCGGTGTGCATAATTGCTCATCAATAGCTGTCTTTTCAACCTTCTTGCCCGGTCTCGGCGCAAGCACCATAGAACCGACAAAGAGGGCTCCGAGATATCTAAATCCCGTGGTAAAGTTTGTGATCCTCGTTTTATCGACGTTGAGCGCGAGACGAAGTTCTCGCAGCAAAGCCTCAACGTCTTGGAGTGCCCGGTCCGCTTGGGGTCTTTCTCGACACAGAATAATAAAGTCGTCAGAATAGCGAATCAGCTTGTATCCCTTTGTTGAAAGCGCCTCATCAAACACATCGAGATAAAGGTTAGAAAGAAGCGGCGAAACTGGCGAACCTTGTGGAAGCCCCTTTTCGCGCCGCTTTACAACAAAACCATCCTGTACGCCGCATTCCAGCCACATGCGAATAAGATTGGCGATACGACGATCTTTGATATATTTACCAAACGCATTGAGCACCAGCTCATGATCAACTTCATCAAAGTAATCGTCTATGTCCGCATCCAGCACCCAAGTATAACCATCCGATCGGTACCGCTCAATTCTTGCGATTGCATGGTAAATTGATCTGCCTTTGCGGTATGCAAAGCTACAATCCTCAAACTCTTGGTCGATAAGTCGGCCGATAATATTAAGTACAGCTTGTTGGGCTACTCTATCCACAACAGCCGGAATCGCAAGCTTTCTCTTACTGCCATCCTTTTTCAGGATAATTACCTGTCGCAATGGTAGAGGACGATAATCGCACAAACGCAAGCGGTTTTCGAGCCCACCGAGATTTGCGTCAAGATCTTGCTCAAAATCTTCAATCGTTACCCGATCCGAACCTGCGCACCCTTTGTTGTCCCTTACCTTTTCCCAGGCCAGGCGCAAATTAGAGCTATTGCAGACCATCTCGTACAACCCTTTATTATCCAACCGAGCTTTTCTCATAGCTACACCCACCTTGCGGAGCTTTTATCGCTGCCGTTTAAGACACTACTGCTGGCTTAAATACCATATCCTTAATATTCCATATATCATATTGTATTACTACCCACTAAGGGATTATTTTAGCGCCTGTATATTTGTTAACCGTTATATAGACTTGATCGCAAGAGGCAGAGAACTTACCTGACAGTGAAAGGTTGATATGAGTGCTCATCTGATAGGAGTATTCGCACCAGATAACGTGCCTGCAATTCAACACAGCGTTCATAACTTGTACGCTCTGCCTCATGAGGATGGATCGTGGTTGTTGTTATGCGTTGCCGAAACGCTTTAAAGAACATTGCTTTGCCCCGCTCGCTAAGGCGAACATCACCATCTTGTATGGCAAAATCAGTATCCGTAATTATCTTGCTGTTGACCAATCTCAACACAACCGAATCTGCAATCACGGGTCTGAACTCTTCCATTAAATCGAGCGCAAGGGACGACCTCCCAAATCTGTCCTGATGGAAAAAGCCCTGGTATGGATCAAGCCCCACGATACACACCGCCGTATTAACCAGGGAGGTCAAAAGCGCATATGAGAAGCTTAGCAGTACGTTGATGGGATCAGCAGGTGGGCGTCTGGAGCGTTTGCTAAAGTTTAAAGCGTCACCATCGCTCGTTTTAACAATAGATTTAAAAGCGCTGAAATAACTTTTGCTGGCGCTTCCTTCATAACCTTGTAATTGTGCAAGCGATGTCGCTTCGTCTATGCACGCGAGCGCACGTTCAATTTCTGCGATCGCAAGAGCAACAGATGTATCTTTTAATTTACGGTTGTAGCGCAAAAGGAGCGTTCTCATGTTTGAGAGTTTTCCCCGTACGATCTGGCGGGCAAAACGAAGACAAAACTCGGGGTTGGCCGCCATTGCGTACTGCTGCTTTCGCACGCTAACGTCACCGCCAAGCTCACCCTGAAAGCGACCTATATAATGGCCATAATACGAAAGGATTACCAGGTCAACCGAATGCGATGCAAGTAGCTCCAACGCGCAGGTCGTTAGCAGAACGTTGCCGATAACAACGACCTGTTTCAAATTCGAAACCGGCACCGATGTCGTGGGCCTATCCTTGCACTTAACTACTAAGTGACCGCCCTCTTTCCGTATAATCGCACCTTGTTCGTCGACATAAAGGACCGGCATACTCCACCTATAAGATAACCGCTAATTAACCTCGTAACGCCCACAGCCAAAAACACAGCCTTTCCCGACGTGGACTACTTGACCCAACATTAAAATCGGATAAAACGTTTTAAGATCACCGGCATATAGCACCTGACCGATTACACCGGATAGGCTGTCTTTTTTCTCTTGCCTGCTTGAATACCTGGCAACGCTGTGTTTACGTATATCGGTACTCAAAATACCAACACAGGTCGCCCAGTCACGCAATGTCCGTAACTCATTATTCCAGGCTCCTCCACAGAAATACGTGTTGAGGTTGTTTAGCCTGGTGGTAAGACTTTGGATAAGCCCAACAAATGGTATTTCATCGAATAACCACCGCTTGTCAAACTTAATCCTGGTAGGGCTTAAGAAATTTACCAAGACCTTGTCCTCGGGCAACCGGTTCATGCCGTCTAAATATGTGCTTGCATTGATGATTTTTTTATCATCGCTCAACGACCCATCACGCTCATCGAAAATAGGAGTACCCTCATCCGTAAAAACATCGATGGCTTCAACGAGAGATAACCTGTACTTTGCCCACTCTCTTCCTATGCCTATCTCTCCGAGTTCTTTTAAAGCGAATATAAAATATGGCAAATAATCAATCGCTTTACCAATCAAAACCAAGTTAAATCTGAGCACATCGCCTACATTAAAATGCTTCTGATCATCAAGGGGCGGCTCAAACACATAAGGCCGGGGGAGATTCTCGTTTGAGCTAAAATGCCGTGCCGAATCCGGCGGCGAAGGCTCAAATACATATGCATACGGGCAACTGGTCTTTATCAGACACGAAGCGCAATCACCTTGCTTGCTTACACAACACGCCTTTTTAAACACATGACCAAATCCACCCCTCAACATGGAGCCCTTAAACGCCGGAAGCACCATCTCCTCCCTGGCAACTATTGTAAACCGAAATTTTGCAGCCTTAAACTCGCTTAGCATGTTATAAACCTCCTATCTTACGGAGCTAATAAAGATGTTGTTTTGCCTTGTGTCTGCCGAGGTTATGAT
>PFFU01000094.1:0-310 GCA_002783345.1 Candidatus Aquicultor secundus | reverse complement strand
TGCCGAGGTTATGATTTCTACCCAGATAATTCGATAAGCCTCTTAACTCGCTAACGGGGGTCTCAATCCTCTATCTACCGAGGTTATGATTTCTACCAAACGAAGATATGGATAAAGTAGATTCAAAGTTTGAGGTCTCAATCCTCTATCTACCGAGGTTATGATTTCTACTATTTTTTGCCGCTTCCGCACGGGCAGCGATCGTTTCGTCTCAATCCTCTATCTACCGAGGTTATGATTTCTACCCCTTGAATGGTATTATCGGCGGCGAGGTACAGTTTGGTCTCAATCCTCTATCTACCGAGGTTAT
>PFFU01000209.1 GCA_002783345.1 Candidatus Aquicultor secundus | reverse complement strand
AAATTGAAGAACTTGCAGGAAGAGCTGGTATGCTTATTATCGAATGCGCTATGGCTTCAGAAGTGGATAGGAAGGCCGGCAGACGATACGCCCATATACCGAATAGGGAGAATACCCGCTGGGGAGCCCAGAAAGGATCAATTGTATACGCCGGAAGAAAGGTTGAAATAGAAAGGCCTCGGGTTAGAAACACCTCAGGCCAAGAAGTCCCCCTTGCCACATACCAGGCATTTAGCCAGGGGGAGAAGATGAAGCAAGCGGTATACGACAAACTTATCTTAGGGGTGTCTTCCAGAAACTATGAATATCCGAGCGTCATCACGAAGCAATACAACGGTTTTAGTCTTCCTTCATGGTATATCCTGCCGCAGTGTCCCCAGTCTACTTGGGCTTGCTCTCCTGGTTCTGTCTCATAGCGCGCAGTCGCTGTTTCCGTTAATGGCCGCAGTGGTCGCATGTAGTCTCTTAAAATGCTAGCTTGGCCCATGTAGCCCTTTTTCTTGATCTCTTTGAGCATCTTAACCGCATTGGCCATGTCGTCATTAAGCATACGCATGCGGATGTATGGCTTAAACTCATCGAGTTTCGATACAACTGGTGGGCGCTGTGCATAGTGTGGTGGCTCTTTTTTGTTCTAGATACTTTCGTACTGTCTTTGGGTCTCTGCCGGTAACTTGAGCAATCTGCGTGATGCTCAAGCCCTGGCGTTTCAAATCCTTAATGTCCATCATTTCCTCCCCGTCTACCATTGGCAACCTCCTTGATTGGGTTGCCTTAATAGTTCGTCTTAAAGTAGGGAATTTTCAATCGGTACTTTTAGGGATTTTACAACCGTTGGTGGCACTATGGCTTTACCGCAGCTCTCGGGAAGGGCCGGGGATTGTTCTCTATGACTATCAGAGAACCCGGGCAAGCAAACATCCCAACCGATTTCTAGCTGGTTTTAAAGGGTATCTACACGTTGACGGTTATGCCGGTTACAACGCTCTCACCAATATCACTTTGGTCGGGTGTTGGGCCCATGCCCGGCGTAAATTTGACGAGGCCCTTAAAGCGTTACCGGCTGAAAAGAGCAATGCTCAAGTAGCCGCCAAAGAGGGGTTGGAATTCTGTAACCGGCTCTTTGCTATCGAGCGAAAAATAAAAGAGCTTTCAGCTGAAGAGCGCTACAAAATCCGGTTGGAACGCAGCCGACCGCTGGTTGATGATTTCTATGCCTGGTTAAAATATCAAAAACCAAGGGTGCTGCCGAAAAGCGCGTTTGGTCAAGCGATTAACTATTGCTTAAACCAGCGTGAGCGCCTCGTGGCCTTTTTAATAGACGGTCGCCTGGAGCTTGACAATAACCGCAGTGAACGTTCGATTAAGCCTTTCGTGATCGGGCGGAAGAACTGGTTATTTGCCAATACCCCTAGAGGGGCCAAGGCCAGTGCAACGATCTACAGCATTGTTGAAACAGCCAAGGAAAACGGCTTAAATCCATTCGCTTACCTGAAGTATCTATTTGAAAAACTGCCTAACGTTGATATTTTTGACGAGGATGTTTTAGATAAGTTTCTTCCCTGGTCAAGCGATCTGCCGTCAGAATGTCGAGTAAACAAGTAACCGTAAGCCCGCCTTGCTGAACAGGTGGGTTTTATTTTACGCTCACCGTAAAGGCAGCAAAAAGGAAGCAGCCCTTTCAATCTTTAAAGGGCTGCTAGCTGCTAGCAAGGCTCTACTCCATAAAACGCCGTAATGAATCTAGCGGCTGCCATTTACATAGATTCCTAGCTATCCTTCTTATTTCATCGATTCAGCGATATTTTTAAGTTCGCCAACCTTAGCGCCTTTAAGGCTATAAATTGCTAAATCAAGCCCATTTTCAAACCAACTGATCTGGCCACCTGCTCTAACTTCTCCTACGCCTAATCCTTTCATTTGTCCTGGCTCACCAGCGATAGCTCTATGACCTCTGATCGTTGTTTCAAATACATCAGAGCGTTTAGTGAGCACTTCATTCATATCTGGCTCTGGCCCTTCTAGCTGGTGATAAACAATGTAGATGTCATCCTTATACCGCAGGTACAAGACCTTCTTATCTTCAACATAAATGCCAATTAAATCGTGCCCATTTGTATCGGTTGGCACTGGAAAATCATAACTTAACAGTTTCTTTGCTTCCTCGATACTTGAAACTTTAACTGAGTGAGCTTCGATATCCTCTTGTATGCTTCCCCTACTAAGAGAGCTTGATAAATTGGCTTTCGGTATTGAGGATTTCTGATAAAAAGCCGAATCCTTGTCTACTTGAACTCTTAGTTGCTGGATACATACTAACGCTGCAAGCAAGATGCCAAGCGCCACAATTAGCGCAATGTGCTTTTTATTTTGCACTAAAGTATTTGTCATTTAGGTACCACCTTTCTAGTTTATTATATATGTTGGCAGACATGTTCAGTAGCTGAAGGATTGCTCCAATAGTAGTCATTATCACCAGCAACCCAACTAGGTTCACTAGGTGCAACCCAATTTGACCAGGGTTGACTAGGTTGGTTTATGATATCTTGACACGACTAGAAATGCGCATAGTTACTATCGTTAAGAGACGCACGTTCACTGCCAATAAGAGAATTACCATAAGCCATGTTCGTAAAAGTCCACGTCTTCTTTACGTAATTATTAACTTTTGCATCAAACGTATAGCTATTATAACCACGGTTTTCAGCTTTAAAACCATAATTAGTGCCAGCTACAGGATAGCCCGGTAGTGGCTCAGTTCCATTGAAAAAATGCCCATTAGGGTAACTTGAATTGACGACGTATTTACCATGCGAAGTCCATTCTGTATAGTAAGCAGACCCATCTTGAATATGAACCAACCAATCAAGGTCATTAAAGCCACCCGTATAACCCCCATAAACGTTATTAAGCCCCCACCAACACCAGCCTACCTCCATAACATTAAATGAGTCTTTTCTTACATAAACAGAGTTGACATGGTTTGCATCCGGCTGTGTGACCATCACATAATTCATAGCGTAAGTTCCACGAACTGTAGCAACCCCATCTTGGAGACCATGGGCATAGTTAAGAGCAAAAGCCGGTAGCGGAAACAGTATAACCCCAACTACTACTAAAATAATGCTGCTGACTAATCTTCTTCTCACATCAACCATCCTTTCTTGTGCCATTTACAGACTACGCCGAACAAATCATATTTCTTTAACAATCACCCCCCCATTCAATCAAAGCGCACTTCCTTGTACTCAGTAACCGCAAATATATGATTCTCTATAACTCTAAGACTGCTCAAAACATCAACGACTGAAATTGCTAGCGTATATGGTAGACGTATATTGCAAATCTATCCTAACTTAATATAGCTGTCAATGCTCTTTTCAGCGGTCAAGTCCCAATCAAGAATGTTTGGAGCGCTGCAAAATAACAGATTGAAAGAGTCTACGGATTGATTAGAACGCAATGTCTAGAAGAAATAATTATCGAGTGAGAAGCAAGCAGTGCTTATTCAGCACTTTTTCAAAATCCTTATTTCCATGCGGCAAAAACATTAACGCCTAACTTTGTTCCGTCTTAGCTGACAGAACCTATATACCTTATTATGTACATACACATGTTCGCATATAATATCCCCGAAGGAGGGCTGTTGGCCACCAGTTGGTGTAGGTTTGAACGTGGTATAGCAGCGGAAGAGATTCTGAAGCTTGGTAAATCAAGTAGCAAGTTGTTAGCGACAGGTCAAAAAAATTGTTGCTGAACTCCCAAAACAAAAAAAACGATCATTAGAAGTATATTGAAGAACGCAATAACCTAAGGAACAACCGCACCACGTTTTTGAGCACAAGTTCGATTGGCACAGATCCACGAAATTTCCGGATATCTGCTTAACATTCTCAACCTACAAGAGTACTAAAACAGCAATAAATCCGCTCTACAGAGTGGTTATTCCGAGTTCGAATCTGATTGGCTCCCCGGATCGGATTCGAACTTAGGTCTAGTTAGAATTTTAGAATTAAGCGTCCTACTATGTCCACCAGAGCCTTTACTTCCCCCGTTCATCCAGCCACTTCCGCCCTTTATCGATCAATTTTTCGGCTTTTTCGATTTGTTCTTGGACGCGGTTGGGGGCGGTGCCGCCACGGACGTCGCGGCGTTTTACGGCGTTTTGGATGTCGAGGACGTCGTAGACTTCATCGTCGATGAGCGGGCTTTCGGCCTGGAACTCTTCGAGGGAGAAGTCGGTGAGCCAGCAGCCTTCTTCGATGGCTTTGCGGACCATGTTGCCGGAGACGCGGTGGGCGTCGCGGAATGGGACTCCCTTGCCGACCAGGTAGTCTGCAAGTTCGGTGGCGTTGGTGAAGCCGCCTTCGGCGGATTGGCGCATGACTTCTGAGTGGATTTTCATTGTGGATGTCATGCCCTTCATGCCGAAGAGCGAGTTTTTAATTGTCGTTATGGAGTCGAGCATGCCTTCTTTGTCTTCTTGCATGTCTTTGTTGTATGCGAGGGGCAGGCCCTTCATCGTCGTTAGCATCTGCAGCAAATTGCCGTAGACACGGCCGGTTTTGCCGCGGATCAGCTCGGCGACGTCGGCGTTTTTCTTCTGGGGCATGATGCTGCTGCCGGTCGTGTAGGCGTCGTCGAGTTCGATGAAGCTGAACTCGGAGGACGACCAGATAATAAGCTCCTCGGCGAGGCGGCTTAAGTGCATCATGATCATCGAGGCCGCCGCCTGGAATTCTATAACGAAGTCGCGGTCGGAAACCGCATCGAGACTGTTGTTGCTGATTTTTGAGAAGCCGAGTTCTTTGGCCACGAATTCCATATCGATTGGATATGTGGTGCCGGCAAGTGCGGCCGCGCCGAGCGGCATTACGTCGGCGCGCTTGAAGCAGCCTTTTAGACGCGTGAAGTCACGGCGCAGCATCCAGAAATACGCCATCATGTGGTGCGAGAACAGAATGGGTTGCGCCCGTTGTAGGTGGGTATAGCCGGGCAAAATGGTATCCATCTCGCGCTTGGCGATCTTCACCAGCTCTTCTTGCAGGGCAAGAACCTCTTGGCCGACCTCAAGGATGGCGTCTTTCAAAAACATCCTGGTATCGAGGGCGACTTGGTCGTTGCGGCTGCGGGCGGTGTGAAGCTTTCCGCCCACGGGGCCGATCTTCTCGGTGAGCGCCCGTTCGATGCTCATATGGATATCCTCATCGGCGATATCGAATATAAACGAGCCGGCTTCGATTTCTTTAAGGATTGTCTCCAGGCCCGTGACTATCTGGGATGCCTCTTCGTCGGCGATAATGCCGGTTTTGGCAAGCATTTTGGCATGGGCGATGCTACCCTCTATATCCTGCTTGTAAAGGTGCTTGTCGACAGGCAGCGATGCGTTGAACTCGTCAACAAAGCTATCTGTACTTTTCAAAAACCTCCCGGACCAGAGTTTCATAACGGCTCCTTTTACGGCTGTTTTATTAGTGCTTTATTATATCGCTTTAGCGATGGTTATTGATATCATAGTCGGTTAACCATAACTAATGGTTTAGAGTATCTAGTGCCAGAACACCATAATTATTGTGTCATTCTGAGCAGGTCCTTCGCTATCGCTCAGGATAAACTCCGAATCTAGCGGGCACTCACAGACT
>PFFU01000160.1 GCA_002783345.1 Candidatus Aquicultor secundus | reverse complement strand
CCTCCGTATAATCGCGGCCCCCATCCCGCACCGTTCCCGAAAACGCCACCAGCACTTTAAATGAGTGGCCTTTTTCTTTAAGGTATTTATCAACTGCAAGCCTGTAGCGAACCGCGTGAAGGCGCGATCGCGTGACGATCATCGCCTTGGCCTTACCGTCAATTCGGCCCATGCTATGCTCTACGAAATGCTCGATTATAATTGCAACTTTCTTGGAGATCGTGTGTTCATGCAAATCCACAAAAAGCCTCATTAAGAATGCGGCTTTCTTTTTGTCATAGCGGGGGTCGTCTTCGATTTTCTTGAGGATATTGAAATAGCTCTTGTAGGTGGTGTAATTGTCCAGCACATCCATGATAAAACGCTCTTCAATGGCCTGGCGCATGGTGTAAAGACTAAAGGGCGCAAACCTGCCATCGGGCTCTAGCGTGCCGAAAAGTTCGAGGGTTTTAGGCTTAGGCGTCGCCGTAAAAGCGAAGTAGCTAACGTTCGGCAGTTGCCCGCGCTTTTTCATCTCATCGACGATACGGTCCTCTGGGTCTTCTTCCTCTACCCCATCCTCCAGCTCCGCTTCCTCTAAGTTTCCGTTATAAAGAACAATCTTAAGGCTTTTAGTGCTCTCTCCGCTTTGGGATGAGTGCGCCTCGTCGATTATTACCGCAAAGCGCTTACCGGGCAAAGCAGACATATCGTCTGCGATCACTGGGAACTTTTGCAGGGTAGTTACTATGATGTTTTTGCCATCCTCAAGCGCCGCCTTAAGCTGACGAGAGGTTTGATCGATATTCTCAACCATCCCCAGCGTCTGCTCAAACTGGCGCACGGTTCTTTGCAGCTGGCGGTCAAGAACACGCCGGTCGGTAATGACGATTATGGAATCAAAAACGCGTTCATCCTCCATATCGTGCAGGTTTGCCAGCTGGTGGGAAAGCCAGGCGATGGAATTGCTTTTGCCGCTCCCCGCGCTATGCTGGATAAGATATTTATGCCCAGACCCTTTTGCGCGGGCATCAGATACCAAGCGCCGTACCGCGTCAAGCTGGTGGTAGCGCGGAAATATCAGGCTGCGTTTGCCCGTCTTCTTGCCTTTATCATCCTCTTCTTCAACCACCTGGACGAAGTTTTGGATGAGGTTTAGCACGCTATCCCGTGCCCAGATTTGCTCCCAAAGGTATGCGGTTGCAAAGCCTTTCCAGGCAGGCGGATTGCCCGCGCCGGTCCCGTTGCCCCGGTTAAACGGCAAAAAGCGCGTTTTGCCGTCCTGAAGATAGGTTGCCATGTAAACCAGGTCGGGGT
>PFFU01000078.1 GCA_002783345.1 Candidatus Aquicultor secundus | reverse complement strand
TATTTAAGCAAGGGGAGCGAGGGGACGTTGTTTACTTTGAGTCCTAATTTATGTTGCGCAGCAATAAAGACCCACAGGAAACAACGTCCCCTTGCTGCACTTGCTGAAAGAAGTGGGAGGGAACGCATATGTATACACCATCTAGAAGTGAATTTAAGAAGCTTGCAAAGCAGCATAACATTGTCCCTGTATACAGGGAAATCATCGCGGATATGGACACGCCCGTATCGGCGTTTATAAAGCTTGGGGATGAGGTGAACTCCTTTTTACTCGAGAGCGTGACCGGGGGTGAGCAACTTGGAAGATACTCGTTTCTCGGGTACGACCCGTTTTTAGTCATCACCGCGCGGGGCACTACCGTAACCATTGAGGGAGAGGAGGACGCGCAGCTCGAAGATGTTAAGGACCCGCTGAAAATCGTGGAGGACAAAATGAAGGCCTACAATCCGGCGGTGCTTGAGGGGCTTCCCCCGTTTTTTGGCGGTGCGGTGGGGTACGTCGGGTATGATGCCGTCAGGTATTTCGAGCGAATCCCAAAAACCGCGGTCGATGATCTCAAGGTTCCAGAGATGGTGTTTCTTCTTACCGATACCGTAATCGCATTCGACCATATAAAACACAAGATAAAAGTCGTCGCCAACATGCGGGTCAACGGCGGCGATGTAAATGAACTATACAGCAGCGCAGTTGAAAAAATAGATAATGTGATCAAGAGGTTGAGAAGCCCGCTTGAGTACGTGCAGCTCGTGGAGATGGCCCGCTTTAAACCGCGCGAGTTTTCCTCGAATGTTTCAGAAGAGCGCTTCGCCCAAATGGTTGAAAAGGCCAAAAATTACATTCATGAGGGTGATATCTTTCAGGTCGTATTGTCACAGCGCTTCTCGACACCGTTGACGATCGAGCCGTTTGATATTTATCGTGTCTTGCGGACCATTAATCCATCCCCCTACATGATTTATCTTAAGCTCGAAGATTGTACGATCGCCGGGGCTTCACCCGAGCCGCTCATCCAGGTACAGGACGGGACCGTTATCACCAGGCCGATTGCCGGTACGAGACCGCGCGGCGCAACGGCAGAGGAGGAGCGATCACTCGAACTCGATTTATTGCAGGACGAGAAGGAACGGGCGGAACATGTTATGCTTGTGGATCTCGGGCGAAACGACCTCGGCAGGGTCAGCCAGGCGGGGACGGTAAAAGTAGACGATCTCATGTATGTAGAGCGATATTCCCACGTCATGCACATTGTGTCGACTGTGAGCGGAAAACTTCTTGAGGATAAAACCGCATTTGACGCGCTCCGGGCCGCCTTTCCGGCCGGTACGGTCTCGGGCGCACCAAAGATACGGGCGATGGAGATCATCGACGAGCTTGAGCCGACCATCCGGGGCCCGTACGCCGGAATTTACGGGTATTTTGGGTTCAACGGCAACCTTGATTGCGGTATAACCATACGGACCATAATCATTAAAGACGGTAATGCCTATGTTCAGGCCGGGGCCGGTATCGTCGCCGACTCGGTCCCCGAAAAAGAGTTCATAGAGACAAAGAACAAGGCACGGGCGCTTTTTGACGCTGTCGATCAGGCGGGGTATGCGGACATAGAAACCAGCTCCTAGATATGGGGGTCTTAGAGCGATACCCATACAACCAACCGTCTTGTTGTTGACGTTTCCTCTACATGCTCATAAAATTATGGTAGACACAATATCCGATATGCACCCATTGCCGAAGGAGATTGACGTCTGTTGTCAAAACGGAACCTGAAAAACATTCGACAAAGGTGCAAAGAATGCACCTTAAACTCCGGCGAGCACGAACTGCAGGTCAGGAGCGAATCAGCAAACTTATGCCTCATTAGAAATCATGTCAAGATGATTGGTGAGCTTTGCAGCCTGAGCGAGAAACAAATATTCGATCTACAGGTTGCAATCGGCGAGGCCGCCGCAAATGCGATAGAGCACGGCTCGCCCCAGGGCTCCGAGAACCATGTAAGAATTCAAGTCTACTGTGACGGCAACGCGCTCGTTATTAAGGTAAAGGACGAGGGCAAATTCAAACGCCGCATGCCCGACCCCGGCATGGACCACAATAATTTCCGCGGACGCGGTATTCCGCTTATGCTTGCGCTAATGGATAAAGTTACAATTGATGAGGCCAAGGATGGCACAAGCGTTGTGCTTACCAAACGAGTTAAAGAAACCTATGAGAACAAGCAGGCTAAGTGAAGGCCGTACAAGATGGTAAATAACCATAAGCGTTGCTATTACCAGCAATGCCGGAAGTTTCTTCAACATCTTTTCCTCCTAAAGAATCCCTTAGCACTTTTTCGGTACTAACTGCTCGCTATGAACGGGTTACATTTAGTTCTTTGATCTAGTTTGATTGATCTAGTTTGATCGTTAGTTCCCTGGATTGATTCTACAAGCGCTTGTATTCATAGCTTGCAACTACTTAAATATAGCCCATGCGATTTAGCTACGGGTAGGTTCGATATTTCACCATTTCACCGATTCCTAGTACAATAGGGAATATTTGAGAGATAAATTGACGAACATATTTTCAGAAAATAGTGAAATATTTCCGTAATTCGCGTTACCAACTGGTTGTCTATCCGTTGATACGGGTGAAAGCATTAGGCTTATGGATGATAGTTTTGAAGTAAAAAGATTAGTAGATAAAGCGAAGAACTATGATGCAGAAGCTTTCGGTCAGCTCTATGACCTGTACTTTGATAAGATATTTGGATATATCTACTACAAAACAGGTAACCGCGTTGAAGCCGAAGATATCGCCGGTCAGGTCTTTTTAAAGGCGCTCGAGAACATCTCCGCGTTTGAATGGAGAGGGGCCCCTTTTTCGGCCTGGTTGTTCAGGATAGCTTCAAATCTCATCATCGATTACTACCGGTCAAACAAGTACGAGCTGGTTGATATCGCCGAGGAGATGGATGCGTTGCGCGATGATGGGCACGGACCGGAACAGTCGGCGATCAGGGAATTCAACCGCACCGAGGTTGTCAAAGCCCTAAAGACGCTTACCGATGAGCAGCAGCAGGTCGTTGTCATGCGGTTTATCATCGGCATGACGAACGATGAGGTCGCCCGGGCGGTTGATAAAAATGTGGGTGCTGTTAAAGCGTTACAGCACCGCGCGATTGGGGCCTTAGGAAAGGTTCTGGGGGAGATATACGATGAAGCCCACGATAACAGATATTTTTGATGATTGCATAGAAGCGATACGGCGTAAGGAAACAACGGTCGAGGAATGCCTTCGTCTGCACGAAGACGTGCGCGTCGAACTTGAGCCTATGCTTGTCGTCGCAAGCAGGTTACTCGAGGCGGGCAACGTCGTCCCCGATTCAATCAAGAAGCAGCAGGCACGCGATGCACTTCTGGCGGCCGTCGAGCAAAAGCGCTGGGAAACAGGCGTAGAACGAGAGGCGCTAAAAACAGCTCCGGCAAAAAGAAGGCCGCGCATGCTGGCACTGGGTAGCCGCCTGGGCATCATCACCCTTATCTTTCTCGCGCTGATGGGGAGCACTTTGGCGATGGCCAAGGAGAGTTTGCCCGGAAGCCCTTTCTATCCGCTGAAACTCGCAGTGGAACATGCCAGGATCGGCCTGGCCGGGGATGATGCTACTAAAGCCAAGCTTTATCTTAACGCCGCCGATGAGAGAATGAACGAGCTGAAAAAGCTCAAAAGCGAAGATCCGCGCTATACCGGCCTGGTTAAGGCTATGGCTACAAACATAGAGCTGGCTGAAAAGACATCGACCGATGGGTCAGACAAAGAGTTTTCAGTTGCAGTCAGTAGCCTTGTAAAGAAAAACCGGGAAGTCCTCGAGGATACCTTGGATAAGGTACCGCTAAGCGCGAGGCCGGCGATCCGGCGTGCTCTTACAAAACCTTTAAAATCAGGAGGGGCCTTGGTTGAAGAGCCCGATGACAAGTCCGGCGACTCTAATGCGGGCAACGCATCAGGTGGCAATTCAGGATACGCCAATTCTGCGGGCAAGCACCCTGCACCTATGACCCCAAGCGCAAGTTCGTCCAGGCAGCGCTCACATGATTCTAATGAAGATAAAAATCGAACCGTGGACGATAAGAACAAGAAACTCCAAGGCGGCGGCGAAACCGCAACTACGACCAGCCTTCTTCTTCGATAGCGCTCCTACCGGCACCAGCGTACCTGGAGCCGGTATCACCCCACCTTAATAGTTGCTCTTTTCACAAACTTCACCTAAAATAAAACTGTTGTGCTCTATGTTGACAGACATGGGCCTATTTAGAACGGCAAACGTCTCGACGCAAGCCAGATAATTCAAATTAGGATCGGTTCCAAAGGATGGAAGCAGAATGGAAAAGAGAATCAAGACTGGAATCGGCACTTTAGACCGGATGCTGGGCGGCGGTTTTTACAACGGCGCCGCATGTATGGTCAAAGGCGCTCCAGGTACAGGAAAAACAACATTAGGACTACAATTTCTCGCGGCCGGTATCGAAAACGGAGAAGCCGGTCTTTATGTAACGTTCGAGGAGTTTTCAGGTTCTCTCTACAGAGACGCACGCTCGATTGGCATCGATCTTGAAGCGTACGAAAAAGCAGGCAAGCTGAAGATGATATTTACAAACCCCGAGGTCTTCTTGGGCATGGTAAGAAAACCCGGCGGTGAGTTCGATGAGGCGATTCTTAAGTATGGCGTGAAAAGGGCTGTCGTAGATGCATTTAACCACCTTGAGTTCATCGAGGAAGAATCTAAAAAAATGAGAAGCCTCGCCTATATGATGGTCAATTCCTTTAGAAGACACCAGATCACCAGCATGTTGCTGCATGAAGACAAATTGTTTATGGGTGATGTGGGCGGTCTTGAGTTTGGTCTCCCCTACATCGTTGAAACAATCATCCAGCTCAAGTACGTTGAGCTTGAGTCGAGGGTCCGCAAGGCGCTTCTAGTTCTCAAGCACAGGGCAAGCGCGCACAGCAATGCCATTCTTGAATATACGATATCCAACAAAGGATATAAAATCGGCGACCAGTACGAGGCAGACCACCTGATCACCGGATCGGCGACCCGCCGCCCGGTTGTTGAGGGCCTCTTGAACTCCCTCTCGCATGTGGGCGGGCCTTCGCTTGATGTTTCCGTCAGGCTGATCGAGGACACGCTGCTTAAGATGGGGCAATCATTTCCTGAAGAACACTATGCAAATAAGCAGGAGTTCTTCGATGCTATCGAGAAAGGCGAGGCCGGCATCTCAAAACTTGAGTCGAAGCCGCTGCCCCGCGGCAACGATATTTATGCAACGGCGATATGTCCTTTCAAAGCAACGATAATCGAGCTTAGCGATAAAAACTACGAGGCATTTATCGCAATGACCGAGACGTACAGGGAGAAATATCCCGGTCGCGCGATTGTCCATCCGTTCTGTGTTTGTCACCAGAATGTTAGGGAATTAATTCTTGGGAAGACATATGTCGAGGGCCAGCCGATCCACAGCGAGACTCTGGTATGCAAGAGCAATGTCTTGGAAGATATAAGTTATGGCTCAGAGGCACTCAAACCGCTGAGTTTGACCACAGATAACGCGGACGAATTGCTAAAAGGCGATGTTTGCCTGTATAGCCTGCTGATTGGAAAAGAGCAGAAACAAAGAAAAGCAAAGGCAAAAAGCGCAAAACAAAAGGTAAAATAGATTTAAGGATTGACACCCGCCAAAAATCTGTGCTATTGTCTTAGTAATTACAAAGAAGAAGCCGTAGACGGG
>PFFU01000130.1:5963-7193 GCA_002783345.1 Candidatus Aquicultor secundus | reverse complement strand
TAGTCATAAGCCATCTGCTCGCTAAAGACATAGCATATCCAATCAAAGAACTCAGCAGAGCCACTCGCGAATTTGCTAACGGCGACCGTAGCAAACGAATCGAGACAGAATTGCCAAGCGACTTCTCGACGCTTGCCGATTCATTTAATCAGATGGCGGCGACGATACAATCCTCCGAGCAAAAAATGGAGGGGCTGAATGCGCTGCTCGCACAGGAAGTAGGTGAGCAAAGAGGCGTGCTTGAGATTGCAAATAAAGAGACAAAACAAAGGATGCAGGAGATAAAAGCTTATCTCGAGGTCGCCAAGGCGCTCAACTCGACGCTTAGCCTGGATGATACGCTCGAGCATACCGCAGCCACCTTGTCGTCCGTGTTTGGCGCCGATTACACAGCTATTACACTGATCGACGAAGATAGCCTCTCTCATTGTTGGGAAGTCGAGGAATGTAATAAAACCGCATGTCCTGCATATAAGGCGGCGGACCTAGAGTGCTGGACATTGAACCGTACCCATTGCAATAATCTATCGCAAGAAACTTTTGCGGACAAAATAATGGGATGCGTAAACTGCAAAGTTTTCCATAATTTAAAGATGAAGGTTAAGGCTGTTGCCGGTTTAGATAAGAAACTGCTCATAAGCAAAGAGTTTTCAATACATGACTCAACATGTGGAGAAGCGTTACTGATGCTCAGGCCTGCCGCTAGGCCGGATTTAGCAAAAGATCCGCATATCATGAGCTTCCGAAACGTAACCCCCGATTGCACCTCGCAAATCAGTTTCCCGTTGATAACGAAAAACAGGGTGCTGGGAACGATCGTTTTTGGCTATAAAACCAAGCAGGCCTTTAATGAAAAAGAGATTGAACTGATTGGAAGCCTCTGTAACCAGATCGCTATCGGTATAGAGAACGCCAAGCTATTTAAGCAGGTAAAGCGGTCGGCTACCGAGTTTAGTACGCTCTACTATGCGGGCAAGACCTTAAGCTCACTAACAAAACTAGAAGATATCTCAAAACACGCTCTTAAATATTCCATGGATATATCACATGCGGAAGCGGGAATAGCGCTTTTAGTCAATAGAAAAACGGAGAAGCTAAAAATTACTGCGTCCAAGAATGTCGATAGACAGACCAAGGCGATTATAGGTAAAAGTATTGGCGAAGGCCCGGCCGGATGGGTTGCAAAAACAAGAGAGCCGCTTCTTATAGACAAGCGTTATGCAAAACACG
>PFFU01000130.1:0-5955 GCA_002783345.1 Candidatus Aquicultor secundus | reverse complement strand
AAACCGTTCACCTATAATGATATGCAGCTGCTTTCGACTATAGCCAGCCAGGCGGCCACCGAGATGCACAACACAGATCTCTTCAACCAGCTTGAGGATATATATATCGATACGGTTAAAGCTTTCGTCCAGGCTATCGAAGCAAAGGACAGCTACACCAAAGGCCATTCTGAAAATGTTGCCGGTTATGCCATAGCAATCGCTCAAAAGATGGGTATAGATGGAGAACGGCTCAAAACCTTAAAAACGGCATCCCTTCTGCATGATATTGGCAAGATAGGTATAAAAGAAGAGATACTGAATAAACCTGCGCGGTTAAACAACGAAGAATACGAGCACATAAAGCAGCATCCGCACATAGCGTTCCAGATTTTAGAGCATGTTCCCGCGCTAAAAGAAATAGCGGACATTATCCTTTATCACCACGAGAAGTTCGATGGGACCGGATACTTAATGGGTCTGCAGGGAGAAGATATTCCGCTAGAAGCCCGAATCCTTGCAGTGGTCGATACCTTTGATGCCATGACGTCGAGTAGGCCTTACCGAGAAGCGGCATCGATAGAGACCGCACGCGCTGAGCTGCTCAAGAATGCGGGAACACAGTTTGACCCGAAAATAGTCGAGGTTTTCGTAGACCTCTTAGATAAAGGCGAATTAGCTGGTCTCGTCACGAAGCAAGAAGCAAAACCTCCTGTCGACGTCGGTGAAGAGGCAGATGAGATACCGGCTTAGGATAACACGTAAAACGAGGTAAAGAAGAGTTGCTTAAAGTAATCGTCATTATCAGTATTATAATAATGATATACGCATCCCTAAGGTGCAGGAAATGTATTGCCCTGATTCCGGAAACCTACTACAGCAATTACTGGAAGGGCCTTACATCGCTTATCTTGTTCTTTGTCGTCGGCTACGTCTTTTTTGGGTATTCCCTCTTTACCAACATGGATATATCGAACGAACGTTTAGTTGTCAGCCTCATCCTTTTCTTTGGGTCGATCTTCGTTCTGCTGGTCACGATGCTTAGCTATAACACGTTCTCCGAGATAATTAACTTGCAGAAAGAGACGCAAAGTTATGCGGAATGCCTCGAGCAAGAAGTTAAGCGGCGCACCAAAAGGCTTGAGGAACTCTCTATTACAGATAGCTTGACCGGCCTTTATAACCAGCGGTTCTTCTTTATAAAACTTGACGAAGAGATAACGAGAGCAATCAGGCATAACGGTTCACTCTTCTTGCTGCTGTTCGATATCGATAAATTCAAAAGCTATAACGACATCAAAGGGCACCTTGAAGGCGATAGGGTCCTTCAAATGACGGGCAGCATCATACGTGAGAGTATCAGAGATAAAGTTGATTCCGGATTCAGGTATGGCGGGGACGAGTTCACCATCATCCTGCCTAATACCGAAAAAGACCAGGCCGTTATGGTTGCAAAACGCATAATGGCAGCGCTCAAGAAGAAGGAGATTTCGATAAGCGTTGGTCTTGTCCCGCGCGGCTGCGAACAGCTCGATTCAAAAACCCTCCTTAAAATCGCCGATAAGGCCATGTATGAAGCCAAAACAGAGGGTGGAAATAGAATCAAGCTCTTTCGCCCCAAGCCTTCAGGCGAATCAGGCATCCGTCAATTAGGATAAACACCTCCTCTCCCTTGACATGGCACAGTTCGAGCATATACCGATGCTTCTTCGTTTAGGGATCGATGTTGTATTCGCATTCTCGGTAGTTGCCCTTACGCATTTCACCGCAAAACTGCTTCAAAAGGAAAGGCTTATGCTTGAGAACTCCACAAGAAGTATGCGACTAGATAATAGGGTTTTGCATACCCGAGAATGTTCCCAGATACTTGTTGTTAAGTTCTATATGGGTCTTTTCTATCTCAACGAGCGCCGTAAAAACCTCTTTTATCCTGGGCTCGATCGCAACCTCCGCCGCCCTCGAGTAAAAATCTATCGCCCGCTTTTCCCTATCGTGCGCTTCTTTTATATTGCCCTGATCGAGAGCCTGGCAACGTCCCCTGTTATCTTCTTCCTCGATCGGCTTCGGCAAGCCCAGGAGTTTCCTAATTACGGAGGCGTGCTCCGCCTCGACTTTTGCAAGGGCCTTAAACATCGCGCTTAGCTCAACATTCATGCTGACCTCATAGGCACATGTATAAAAAAGCGCGTTGTTGTTCTCCAGCATTAGCGCATGTTCAAGGTCGGCTTTCGAGACCTCGGTCAGTTCGAATGCTTCCGGCTCCTGCCAATCATGCGCAAGAATTATATAGTTACTAGGGGCACCGCAAAACGGGCAGTGACTTGGTTTTGAACCGCCGACATACGGATCACCGCAGATACGACACTTGAATACCTCCATAACAGTCTCCTTTTCCATCTGGTTATGTATTTAACAATCACGCGATTATTCCATATATTAAACTCAATCTCGCCACCCACGCAAGCAACTGTGGGTAACGCTTACCCGTTTTTGGATAAACAACACATAAGAAAGTACCACAACTGTGTGCTTTATGGCGCACCTAGAGGTCGAATAATTGTTTTTCCTTAACAAAATATCGCATAAATGCTATTATGTAGCTGTATTTATATGTCATATTTATTCATCCCTCCCCGTAAGCGCTTGTTTTTACAGGACTAGAGGGGGTAAATATTGACTAGTAAGCATTTAACAAATAAACCCTAACAAACTAAAGTTATCGAGAGGAGAAAGAAAATGGAAAGAGAGCCAAGAACCAGGAAACGCTCGAAGAAGCTAGGCATCAACGGACTCAGCACGCTCGAAGCCGATATCATGAACATTGTTTGGCAGTATAAGAAAATTACGGTGCGCGAGGTTCATGAGACCATGCTTGAGGAAGGGTATATCCCTTACACAACGGTAATGGCGGCTATGAACAACATGGCCCAGAAAGGCCTGCTTAAGCAAAACAAAAATGGTAAGGCATACGTCTATTCGGCAGCCATAGGCAGGGACACAATGGCCAAACTGATTGTCGATACCGTTGTCAACAAGATACTCGGCGGCGTAGCGACACCCCTCATCTCACATCTTCTAAAGCTGAAGAAAGAAGAGGACGTTGAAAAACTGCTTGAGCTAAGAAAAGAATTAAATAGCAAATAACACACGAAGGGGTGTGCTGTGCTCCTCTGGGAATCACTGCTGCTTAATCATATCCTTCCATCGATCTTTGATGCCGCGGCATCACTCCTTTTCGTGCTTTTAATCTTTAAGGTATTCAGGGTCAAAAACCCCGCAACAAGGTTTATGTTCCTCTTTCTGCCACTATTTAAAGCTTTTATCGTATTTATTGATAGCACGTCTACGACGGCACATGTACCGAAGAACAAATTCCTAATGATAGGCTTTCGAATGCCGGATCCCTTTGGCTTCTTTACCCTACCTCGAAATGAACTTTATACAATGACCTACGATCATTCCGCGCTGGTTATAGCAACCGAAGCAGTTGTAGCTATAATACTGATTTTATTAGCAGCTAGATGGGTGCAATTATTCCTTTTCTTTGAGGGATTTAGAAAAGCTGAGCAGGTTGATGAAACCGAGTATCCGCAGCTTTACGCCAGCCTTAGGAACCTTACCGGTAAGCTAAGTAGCAGCCCCCCTAAACTCGTATTTTCCAATATTTACCAGTTTGTTCCCTTTAGTGTCGGTTATAGGGCACCGATAATAGTGTTATCGCGAGATTTGGTTGATTCCTTTCCTGAAGAGCAACTTGAAATAATGCTGGCCCACGAGCTGGCACACATAAAGAGAAAAGATAGTTTTACCGGCTGGCTCGCACTTATACTGCGAGATGTTATGTTCTTCAATCCCCTAATTCGCCTAAGCTACCGTACGCTTGAAGAAGAAAAAGAAAAGGTGTGCGATAGAATAGCACTTGAAAAAACGGGCGTATCCCCTAAGGTAATTGCCAATACCTTAATTGATGTAGCACTCTTCCATAAGGATGCTGGGCCAAATAGAAAACGGCTTCTGCCTACCACAGTAGAAAGCTTTGCATATCGGCACTCGGCACTCGAAAAAAGGATAGAATTTATTACAAGCCCGATGCCACCTAGCGTTTATCCTTCAGCAATAAGAACTTCTTTAAAAACTTTCCTATTTGTACTTCTCATCTATATCCAACCGGTCATAGGCCTTAAAATCAGTCAGTATACGCTTTTCCTTCGCTAATCCTAATCATCTCGTTCTTTTCCTATTTAAACAGGGGGAGGTGAACGGCGTGAAATCTCTTAACCAAGATTGCATGCTTTGGGATGCAATGACTCAAGAGGAAGGGTTTGAGAATAATACCTCTTGCTGCTGGTGGATTAGCTGCTGGCTTTAGTACTAAAATAACTTTTGAACCAATAAACCTATTCTGTGAATAATAGTATATGCGTTAGAGAAGGTAGCTATCTCAAGCGGAGCAGCAGATGAGAATCTGCCGCTCCGCTTTATTCGCAAGGTAAACATACTTTTAAAGTGAGGCATTATGAATCTTAGTAAGCGAATTTTGTTTCATGAAATTTCGGACGACTCTGTTTTGATGATTAACGCTCTAACCGGAGCAATGGATATCGTTACAACCGATTTATACCATGCCCTCCTTGATTATCGATCATTAGGACAGCCCCACATCGATGAGGTTACCTTAGAGCGCCTGGAGCGGAGAGGTTATATTGTCAAAGCTGACGCCGAGAAGGAACTTTTGCGACAAATCACCGGTGCTTTTGAGAAAGCCACGAAGCGTCTTAGTTTTGTCGTGTGCCCAACGTATGCCTGCAATCTAAGATGCACTTATTGCTTTGAGGGAAACCTGCCGCGTGAAAGTCATGCCTACATGGGCGAAAGAGATGTTGATTATGTCTTTACGGCAATTGATAAGCTAATGCAAACCTATGGCGATAGAAATGCTTCGATAGAGTTGTTCGGTGGCGAGCCGTTACTGCCCAGGACAAAAGGTTTTGTCTCCAAACTGTTTAAAGAAGCCAGGCATAGGTCGCTCCAGGTAGGCGTGGTTACAAACAGCACTCACCTCGATCACTTTATCGATGAGCTGAACGCCAACAAAGACATACTCCGTTCGGTGCAAATTACGCTTGATGGCCCAAAAGACATACATGATCAGAGGCGTAAGTTTGCGGATGACCGGGGTACGTTTGATGAGGTTTGCTCATCGATAAGCGCGTTACTTGATCTTGGTATAAAGGTTGGGGTGCGGGCAAATATCGATCTTCAAAACATCGATTCAATGCCGGACCTGCTTGATTTTATGGTGAAACGCGACTGGGTAAACAACCCGTATTTTTCGTGTAATTTGTCCCCGGTTCAAGACCATTCCCTTAAAAAGAACTACCCATATATACTATCCGAGGATAAGTTAGTAGGAAAAGTGCTTGGTATGTTTAAAGACAATCCGCATGCCAAAAACACGTTCAGCTTGAACATGTTTAGAAACCTTGGGCACATCATGTCGGTACTAAAAAGAAACACTTCGATACAGCCGCTGCTTTACTACTGCGAAGCTAATAACCTGGAAAACCTGGTCTTTGGCCCGGACGGCTATATTTATGCATGCACCGAGTGTATGGGTTCTAAAGAGCTTGCTATCGGTGAGTTCAAGCCGGCCCTTAAGTTGTATGACGAAGCCGTAAAAATGTGGGACGGTCGAAACGTCCTTGCTTTAGATGAGTGCAAAAAGTGCGACATCGCCCTGCTCTGCGGTGGTGGATGCGCATATTCAGCCCTCGTAGTGAATGGAGACATCAATAAGCCGGTGTGTAACCGGGCTCGTGAGACGATATTCGCTTACCTTGATTACGTAAGAGATGAGCTAGCTGATATGGCAAGCGCATAACTATTGCTTTTGATCGGGATAGGGGGCGGCTTTCGCCGCCGACCCTCCCACACCACCGTACAAGCGGGTCCGCATACGGCGGTTCGTCAGAATGA
>PFFU01000064.1 GCA_002783345.1 Candidatus Aquicultor secundus | reverse complement strand
GAATCCTTCAACCGAAGCTGGCACTATTAGCCATGGGCTGGCAAAAAACACTGATACTGGTTTAGAAACCGATGAAAAAGAAAGTTACGGAACAAGAGATAACGCTACTACGGGAGAGCCTGAAAAACAGAGAAAAGACACGCTGATAGGCTCTAATACCGTAAGTGCCAGAAAATCAGTAGCATCAATAAGTCAGTTCGAGGTTGATGCAATGAGCGTCTCCGATGAGTATATCAGCCCAAATGGTGATTGCATAAAAGACACGATTACGGTCGGCATAAAAGGAGCATCAGCGGATGGATACAATATAGCCCTGTATAAAGGAAAAGAAAGAATTGCAACCATTGCAGAGCGAAGGTTGGGGAGAAACTCAAAGTTTATATGGGATGGAAATGATATAAGCGGTAGGCAAATACCAGATGGGAAGTATATCTTGGTGGCTGAGAATTCGATAGATCAGATTGCTCATGTTAAGGCTAGAGTAATAGTGGATACTAAGGATCCGCGAGTTAAATTAATCGAACCTAGCGATGAAGTAAGTACAATAAACGGCAAGCTTCAATTTGTATGGAATATCGAGGAAGATGTTAGCGCATGCACGCTGTATATATCCTCAGAAGAAAATCAGAGAGTGATGGTAGTAAGCGGCATAACAGGTGATTCATATCAGCTTGATAAGGAGCTAGGGTCAGGTAAGTGGAAATGGAGAGTTGTGGCTATCGATAGAGCAGGGAACGTCGAACCCTCGTCGTATGGGTACTTTACAATCGAGAGAAGTACCACTAATCTGAATCAAGGCGCAGATTAGATAGCGGTAAAGAAATATCGAAATAGTTGTAATTTAGCCGTAACTTTTTCCAGCGCCTTTCGTCTATTTAATACGAAAGGGAACCCGAGGAATATAAACAATTCAAGCGCAATTACTGCGCTAGATCTATGTATTTTACTCTGTCGAAGAAGGAGGTGAAGAAAATTAAGACATCAGTTTTAAAAAAAAAGGTAGGTACTCGAAAGGAAGGTGCTTTAATGGTTAAAGCAAAAAGAAGCCGTTCAATCTCGCTTCTGATCATTGTCGCTATGCTAGTTTCAATGCTGCCGCTTGGCGCAATGACAGCGTTTGCGGGGACGACGGCAACTGCTAGCACTGTGCCGAACATATTGATCGGCGGAAGCGGGAGGGCTGGTAGTATTAATA
>PFFU01000142.1:32735-39271 GCA_002783345.1 Candidatus Aquicultor secundus | reverse complement strand
GATGGATACATGCAGGTAGAAGCTCTGGATTTAGTAAAAGCGGGTCAAATAGTCTACATCGAAGATGTAAAAGGTCTTTCCTGGCCTTTTGGTGTCAGCAACATCTTAAATCATGAGCTTGTCGTATGCCAGGCCCTCGGTAGAAAATCAACTCCACTAAATACAAATGCATTGAATACGGTGACAATTGTTCTCCCTGAGGAAAACGGCGCACATCTAATTAAAGCCGCAATTGATGAATCCGACGAGACAAAGAGCCGTTTAGTGCTCAACCCCACCGGAGAAATCGACTTTGTCCAACGCAGGCAGTATTTCAGGCTCTCCAAACCATCGGCGATAGCCCACTACCAGCTTATCGAAAAAGAAGTCATCGATGCCGAGATCTTGCCGGTCGAAGCCTTGGTGTGGGATTTAAGCGGGTGTGGCATCGGTATGGTGATACGAAGCGCGAAAACTATTTATACGGGCGGCAAGATGAAGCTTATTATAGCATTAGCAGAAGAACGCGCGATAGAAGTTGTCGGTGAGATTGTCCGAGTAATGCCGCGCAGTATTATCAGAAACGAATATCTGGTCGGCGTTAACTTCAAAAAGATAAGAGAATCCGACCGAGATAAAATAATCAAGTATATTACTCAAGAACAGCTTTCATTAAGAAAACCCAAGAAAAAAGCCTAGCGCCTTTGTAACAGTTTTTCACTAGATGCCTACAGGCCAGCATGCTATAATTCATTAGCGGATTGATTGTTTTACCGGGTGAGTAATAGTAGTTTTTTAGAAGGAAGGCGCGCCATGTCGATCCGGCCAACCGATCTTCAGATAATCGTTCAAAAAGCACAAGAAGTCGAGCGTGTGCAGCAATCCCAGCAGCAGCAATCAAAGGTCCAACAACAACAATTTGCTGAGCAACTGCAAAAGCAGCATGAGGTAAAAGAACGGCAGGTTAACTCTTCCCCCCATGCGGATGAAGTAACGATTCAAAACAAGAGTAAAAACGCCGGCCAGGGTTCGCACGACAAGGGGCAGCAAGAACAAACGAGCGGCGAAGCAGATAAAGAAAAAAAAGAAGCTCAATCATCGGCACCTGAACATATCATAGACATAAAAATATAGGAGCTCGTTTGGTATGGGGTTTGAACTAATAGTCGCACTACTTTCAATTACATTAATTGGAATCCCCGTTCTGGCTTGGGCAACGCTAAAGCGGATATCCGCCGCTGACCGGATGAGAAAGAACAACGAAGAGCTTCACTCCCTCGAAAACTCCCTCAGCTTAATGATTAAAGAACTGCAGGATTCGGTTAAGAAAGCCCTTGAAGATATGGAAGAATCCGCCGACAGGCTTAACCAAATGATCGACAAAGCGGATGACCGCATACGCGAGCTGCAATACTACTACGAATACGGGGATGAGCTAAGGCCAATTGTCCAGCCCCGACAGCCCGAAATAGCCCAGGCCCCTACACCACAAGCCACGGCAGTGCATGCACCTCAAGGCCAGGCTATCAAGCACAAGGAAGTTCACGAGCTAAGTCGCAGGGGCTGGAGCGCGGCTCAGATCGCAAAGCATACTGGTATGAGCGCAGACGAAGTCCAGCTTATCATCAACCTGATGGAGATAAGTACGATGGATATCCTCTCTCAACCCCGCCAGCCAAGGCAACCAATGGTATAATCCTAAAGCGCCTAAAGCTATGCTTCAAATACAACTGGTGCGATTAGCTATCTCCAAGCATCTGCCGTTTCTTCAGGATAGTCTCGATCTCCGTGATTCCAAGCATAAGCCGGCGCCTTCGTATCGGGTCCGATTCTTTGTTAAACTCTTTAAGAAGGTTGTCGCGTTCCTTTAATAAAATTCGCTCTGCCGAATCCATCCGCATTTCGAGTTCATCCATCTGCTTTTCTAAAAGCTTTTCGTTGTCGCCCGCAAAAAGCACTGATTTCAACCTTGTTATCAAGGCTTCAAATAATTGTGTTACGCCCCCCATATGCATCCTGCCCCTCGTATAGTTGATTGTAGCTATGTATCGCTATGGTGCTTGCACGCATCTTTGAAGTTGGCATCGAAGAACAACTCTTGCTCGGTCATTCTCAGCTCCCGTGCAATTTTGGTCATGAAACACGCTGATGGTATGTGCTTACCTTTCACCCACTTGTTTACAAGGCTGCGGTCTACACCGATTTTCCTTGCCAGCGCGCTCTGGCTGATCTCGCGCTCGTGCAATACCATCTCGAGTTTTGTTAAAAAACAAGTCATACGAAAACTCCCGCGTATTAACCTTCAAGTGAAAGGTTATAGAAACTTTTAACGATTGTCAACGGATGTTGTCAATAATTACTACGACAAGCTTATAATTATGGTATGAACGCATATGCGCCCGGCGACCGCACATATAAGGATTTCTCGGAGGCCCTTAGGGAGTTGATGAAGGCCAAGAAATTTAGCTTCCCTAAGCTCGCACGTGAAATTGAGCGGAAGCTATCGACCACGTACCTTCATAACCTGGCGTCCGGCAAATCAAAGCCTACTAAGGAGAACATCAAAGTTATCGCGAAGGGTCTTAAAATCGAGCCGTCGTACTTCAAGGAACACAGGGAATACGAGGCAAAAGACAAAATAGATAGAAACCCAAAAATCGCCGAACTTGTACTGGATGAGAGGGCGATTGAACTAACCTCGGAGCTTGTGTCTTTAAACGAAGAGCAAAAACAAGAGGTCGAGGAGCTAATAAAAGAGTTGAAAGCAAAGTACCGCACAGGCCGACGCGGGTAGGCTGCTATGCTGCCCTGCCAAGGCTTTTCCAGGTTTGCGCGTTCGTATGGGCGTTTGGCGTAAGACCGCGTTTTTTCTGCCAACTTGCAAGCACTGCCGCCGTTTTCGGGCCGAAGATGCCGTCGACATCAAGGCAAAAGCCCTTAGCATTAAGCCTTGCCTGCAGATTCTTTACTTCCGGGCCCCTGGAGCCAATGCTAAGGGTGGGCAGATGTATTACGGTCGGGTTTGTGGTTGCCTTGCGGAATGATTCGAATGCAGGAGAACGTGCCGAGAGCGGTTTTTATACCGATGATATTGCCGGCGATCCATCGGGAATCGATGATGACGGCTCCCCTCTTTTTGGGGTCTTCCCTCCATTGAGCGATAGTAAACGCTTTCGACTGTTAGTTCTATCGACGTCCTGGTGTACCGCTTTACAGCATGCTTGCGCCGGTAGTGGGTTTGTCGTTCCTGCCGGGCACTCGGCATAACCCCGTTCGGAAATGTCGGTAACAAATGCAAGGCTCAGCTATTAATTATCCCGCTTGCTTACCGATTAGTACTTAATAGTTAGCGATATCCAAAATCAAGGTGCTTTAAGTGTAAAGGGAGTACAGCATGGAAGATGGTGCTTTATTTAAAAGATTAATCTGCGAATTTGCAAAAACCATTGATGATTCTTTACTGCCTGAAACGACAACTTCTAGTTTAGGATTGAAAATTGCATCCCAAATGCAATGGCGGGTAAAAAAGGTGCTCGATCTACAGGAAGGTCAGCCAAGGCAAGCATTGTTTATAAATGCGCTGTCCAAATTACTCTATTCTGAATTCGATTATCAGCTAATCCCGGAATTAATCGAGAAAGATCGGATGCGCTTTAAAGTTAAACGCTGCCCCTTTACAGAAGATAAGTCGCCTTCACTTTGTTCATTTATGCGCGGAGTAATAGGCGGTATCGGGTTTCTGTCTTTTGGTTATAGCAAGGTAGTGGCAATAAGCCCGAGCCAAGAACAGGGGCCCTGCAGTTTTGATCTATATACTGCTCCGACACCGGAAGCCGAGAAACACATAGGTCTTGAATATTCTAGAAGCGCCTTAAACATTCTAAAAGGCGAGGATGAAAAGTACATCGACAGTCAACGCCAAGCACGTCGCAAGTTAATACTTGGATTATTTAGCAGTTTAGCCTTTTCCTTACATGATGAGCCATCCATAAAACAGCTAGTGCAGAAGTTTATTGAGAGCCTTTCATGCATTCCGGAAATTAGAATTGCGGCCCTTTACTTAAAAGATGAAGAGAGCGGTAATTTTGTCCTTAAGACTCAATATGGTATCCCAGAACAACTAGTGTACCCGGTTAAGATAATAGACCCTAAAGGTTATGCTTTAACTCATAACGTTAAAGGACCGCTGAAAGCAATCGAGGATTTTAACGGGCAACGGTTAGAAATAGCAAAGGCGTCCGCAGTGCGAACCTTTATATCTATTAAAGTAGAGACAAAGCGAAAGGTTTTGGGGGTGCTAAATATTGGTTGGAGGTCTACCTTCCCGATATCTCCCGAAACTGTTGAGGCAATAAAGGCCTGCTGCGGTTTACTTGGGACAGCGATCGAAAACAGCCAGCTATATTTTGAGTTAGAGAAAACATATGTTGAGAACGTCTCGATGCTCAACAGTTTAGTTAACGCTGTTGATCAGTTCTCAAATGACCATTCTATGAGAGTTGCCGAGCTTGCAAAAGATATTGCCAAGGAGATGGGCCTGCCTGAGGATGATATTGTGCTAATCTATGAAGCCGGCCGCATTCATGATGTCGGTAAAGTAACCATACCGATGCATATACTTAATAAGCCGGGAGAATTAACTGATGACGAGTTTGAGATAGTAAAAGAGCATCCATTAATAGCAGAAAAGCTGCTATCCCCGATAAAAGGCCTCCAAAAGTTAGTACCGGCTATTAAATATCACCATGAAAAACTAGATGGTTCAGGCTACCCGGAGGGACTAGTCGGAGAGGCAATACCAATTCATGCTCGGATTATCGCTGTTGCCGATGTGTTTGATGCGATGACAAATACGCGATCGTATCATGAAGCAAAAGATAGGCTTGATGCAACCCAGGAGATCATAAATGGTAGCGGCACTAAATTTGATACTGCAGCGGTCGGCGCACTGGTTGCCATTCTAAATAGTAGGGATCTGTCAGATCTTGAAGGTGAGCAAGAAAGAGAAACCGCTTACACGGATTAGGCCGGCCTTTCCGCTAAATTTACCAAAGTTATTTTTTTGCTATTCACCGGTTTTTGTTAATAAATGGCTTGACCCAGTAGTAGTATGCAATCCCTATGACTACCACAACCGCGTTGATAATAGCCGATTCGAGCGGCAAAGCAAAGGCAAGGATAAGCGCGGTAGCAAGACCCCCAATCGGTATAAGCCGATTGTAAATCTGCTTGTCTTTAAGACGCAATGCGCAGATATTCATCAAGGCGTAGTAGATGAGAAATGTAAGGCTGCTCGCCGTGATGACAGTGCCGAGCGTAGCGTAGAGCGCCGGCAGAATGATGAACAACCCGACCAGGATAACCGCCCTAGCGGGTACCAGGTAGCGTGGGTGGACCACGGCAAGCCATGCTGGCAGGTCGCCACCTCGCGCCATTGCGAACACGACGCGAGAGAGCGCAAGAACCTCGGTGAGGAGCACGCTTCCGATTGCGGTAAGCGCTCCGATCGACACCACGATTTCGCCGGGATACCCGGCAAAGCTAACGGCTGCCTTGCTGAGCGGCGCTTTGCTCTGCTCGATCGCGTTACTACCCAAAACACCAATGGCCACGCTCGAGGTGGCAAAATAAAGCGCTGAGGCGATAAAAAGCGCTGAGAACATAGCTTGTGGCAGCGTCTTTTGAGGGCAGGACACTTCTTCGACAAGGGTGACGGGGCGTGCAAAACCGGCGTAGGCGAAGACCATGAGCGCTGAGGCGCGGAAAAGCCCACCGATGTTGCCCGGATCAAATGGCTGGAAGTTCACCATGCTCACGCTCGGGATACCAATGATGACAAATCCCACCAGAACGCCTACCTTTGTGATGACCAGTAGGCCGTTAACCAGCGATGAGGTGCGGACCCCAAAATAATTAAATGCAGTTGCAAAAGCGATGAGTACAATTGTGGCTAATTTTAGCGACACTCCCGGCAAAAGTAGGTTGAAGTATCCGGTAAAGGCAATGGCAAACGTGGAGCTTGCCGTGATACCACCGAGTAGATAGAGCCAGCCCCCGATAAAGCCCACCACCGGCGATATGAGAACACGTCCGAACTCGTACGCGCCACCTGATTTCGGATATCGAATGCCAAGCTCAACTGAACTCAAACCGCTCAATCCCGCAACAATCGCACCGATGGGGAGCGCGAGTAAAAACGCCGAACCCGCTGCAGCTGACGCCTGGTTTATGGTTACGAATATCCCCGCCCCAATTATAGCTCCAAGGGCAATTCCGGTAGTATCGAGCACGCCGAGGGAACGCGTTAGACCGGACTTCGACATAATTCTTTCCCTTCAGGTGTAATAGCTTGATGCAATCCGCTTGTCTTTTAGTACCCGAAAGAGCTTAGCCCACACTATTTATAAGTATTTGCAGAATGACTCATTCTCCCAACCAGTATTTATTGAATCTTTACGGGGGTGCCGCAACCCGCCTAATCCAGCCATACGCTCGTGGCTAACTCCATACGCCTCCAAGGCTGTAGGCAGGGTTTCTATATTAAACTAGGGATTGTG
>PFFU01000142.1:30720-32704 GCA_002783345.1 Candidatus Aquicultor secundus | reverse complement strand
TTAAACACCTGGCCTAAAGTTATTACGGCACGTAGCGGAACTCGTATGACTACACGATTAAGCCTTTTGTAAGGCGTTTTCTCAAGATGTAAGAACTCATTGGAAGCCGCGATGCGACACTATTTGAACCAAAAAGAGCAGCTAGATAAGTTGGAGGGGTATTTTGAGAGGCTTTAATTGGGCGTTTTAAGCTCTATACTGAATTACTCACAGTTGGGTATTAAAAATCTTGCCAATTGCGATTTCTAAATCTTTGATAACTTCTCGAAAGTCCGGAACATTTTCTAACTGATGGCCGAGCGTGTTTTCCCATGCATTCATATGAGAATCAAGCCTTCCTGTCTCAAAGAAGTCGCTGACGTCATGAAAAGCAACTCCTTTGTGCTCACACTTCTCGTAAAATCCTCTTATGGAGTCCAGTATGCGGTTCAACGAAAAATATCAGTTTCTCGGATAATGTAAAATCCACCTTAATATCACGGCTGCCAAGCTTTGCCTGAAGTGGTCCGACAAAGCTAATGTAAGCCGTTATAGAATCATTACGCCGCTCAATCTTCTCCGGCGGAATCGCAAATTGAAAGCCTTGGCTTTTAGAAAGATCAAAAATCACACGCTCCAAGCCAGAAATTAAGTCGTTAGATTCAACTTTTTCCAAAACCGTAAAGTCTAAGTCTTCTGAGAAGCGATAATTATGAAAATAGATTTTCTTGAGCGCCGTTCCACCTTTAAAGGCAAGTAGTGGATATAGAACTGAATCGGCAATGCCCAAAAGAATCCAGGTAAGAACATAATCTTTCTCCAGGATTAGTTCGTTCATCTTCAGCCTGTGAGCAAGTCTTTGTAATTCTGATCGTGGAATCATTTAGTCGCCTTTTTAGGTTCTGGTTATATTGATTAGCTCTTCTGCGTCTACGTTTACTCTTATCTTCCAGGAACTTAAGAATCGTCCGGCCTCTTCAAGGGTAGGGTCAAGCAGCGCATAGCTAGACGAAAGCATGCCCTTTAGCTCAGATAATACCTCTTGACCGCCAAGACCATAGGTCTCCAAAAGAAATCCAAGACGCTTGGCTACACTTTTTCTGTTCAATCGTTTTGCGTATTGGGCTAGCTTTTGATAATCAATATTGCCTCGCTTTGCCCATATTCCCTTTGCGATTTCGCTAATGCCGCCACAAAGATCAGGCCGATCCAGGCAATCAATAATCGTTCGCTCAAGATCGCTTGCCCTCACCTTCTGAGACGACGTAATCCAAACGTCTTCAGTGCCCCATTCCATATCTTTTGGCTGCGTATATACAAATTGGTGGGTAGCGCCCAAAACCTCTTTCGGCCTTTTTCTGTTGGGGGTGCTGATATAGACAGTATAAATTGGCTGAATAATCATCTCATAAATCTCTAGAGCACTATAATGCGAAATATAGTACGGTTGAGGCTCGATTAAGTTCTTGGCAATAACGTACCAATTTTCAGAGTGTTCAGCCTCTTCCCCGGCAGATAAAGGAACAATTAAATACTTCCCGGGAATAAGCCGAATAAGCCATTTTTTCCTTACCAAATCACTTAAAAGTAAGCGAGTGGCTACAGCAGAGCTTCCTGTTATCTTTCGGGCATCCTCAACGGCAAAGATTGTTTTATCATGCGAAGATAAAACATTGAGAAGACGCGATTCAATTTTACCGAGGGTTCTTGAGCTATTTTCCATAGATAATTACCTTTTATGTGCAAATTGTGTCTTTACAGGATATATTATGCACATAAAACATAAATATTTCAATATCTTTTATCGGCGCGTATCTGCAGACAATTAGCGACAAACGAAGAATATACGAGGTCAGAAAGATTCGAGGTTCAAATCCTCTCCTGGGCTATCATTTTCCAAAATGAAAAAACGCCTGTCAGAAGGCGTTTTTTCGATCTCAAAACTGTGTAGCGGGGACAGGATTTGAACCTGTGACCTTCGGGTTATGAGCCCGACGAGCTACCG
>PFFU01000142.1:26206-30702 GCA_002783345.1 Candidatus Aquicultor secundus | reverse complement strand
CAGGATTTGAACCTGTGACCTTCGGGTTATGAGCCCGACGAGCTACCGGACTGCTCCACCCCGCGTCGTTATGGCCGATTACCGGCAGATATGATGATAACACACATTTTTCCTCATTGCAAAACCAGAAAAGCCGTACTATACTGGGTTACTGAAGTGTCTTTTTGAAACGCTGGTAATCGCCAGCTCGGTATGGTAAAATATGCCTAAATAAACTTACCAGGAGGACTAATTGTATCGCCACAAGGCTGAACGCGTAATTCTCGCAGTCTTGATGCTGTTTTTTCTAGCACAACCAGTTTTCGCACTACCACTACCAGGCCAAACTGCCACGACACCGACAACCGATAATACAGCATTCACACAGAACCAGCAACAAAATACTGAAACAACAGCGACAACGACGTCCGGTGGCGCTACACCGGGGCTCGAACAGGCACTGGCTGATGCCGAAATGGCCGTCAGACAGGAGCAGGCTGAGAAAATTAAAACAGAACTCGATAGACTCGGTGATGAACTTGAGCGCTTAAACACGGACTACTTTGCCGAAAGCGCCAAGCTTGCAGCTATTGAACAGAGCCTCAACGAGACGCGAGAGCGCCTCCGCTGGTTTGAGGCCGAGCTTGAGGCGCAGCGCCAGGTACTCAACGACCGCCTCTCTAATATCTACAAGTATGGCGACGTCGAGCCAATCGACGCCATTATTAATAACTCCAGTTTCTCAGAACTCTTTACGCGTCTCAGCATGCTTATGAAGATCAGCGAGCAGGATGCGCAACTCTTGGATAAGCTCCACGATCAGAAAGAAAAGGTCGAGTCCGCAAAGAACGCGCTCGACCAGCTCTATGCACAGCAAAAAGAGATAACCGCAGAACTCGAAGGGCGGAAAAAAACCATCGAGGCCAAGATGAAGGAAGAATCCGACCTTCTGGCAAGTATCGATGTACAGACCAAACAGATCCTGCAGCAGGACGAGCAGAAGCAGCAGGAAGAGCAGATCAGTATCGTTAAGGCCCTGACGACTACACCGCAGTCGGTCGCCAGTAAAATCTCAGTGCAGCCGGGGACCATCGCGTTCGAGGCTCTGCAGTACCTGGGCGTACCCTACGTCTGGGGTGGCGAGGACCCCAAGATCGGCCTGGATTGTTCGGGTCTGGTTAAGGTTGTCTTCAAAAAATTCGGCGTCGACCTCCCCCATTATGCACGCTCACAAGCCGACCTCGGCGCAGCCGTGAGCTATGATGAGCTGCAGTCGGGCGATGTGGTCTTCTTCGGTCATCCGATCCACCACGTAGGTATTTACCTTGGCGAAGGTTACTTCATCCACGCACCGAAGCGCAACGACGTGGTCAAGATCAGCAAGCTGGCCGACCGCCACGACCATGCGGGTGCAAGGCGCATCATCAGCATCGTTCCGTCAGCCCAGTAACCGTATAGTCGCTTCTCTCCCAATTTGTTATGCACCGTTAATTCGTATTCCGCATAAACCCTTTCAGTATGATAGTATTGAATCCTTACGAGCGCTCTACCACCAACCACCCCAGGCACATAGGATGTACTACCTATCACTTAAGAAACGTGCTTAAATAGAAGCAGTTTTGGGAATTCAAGAATCATCCCTAACAAAAAAGCAAGAAATTAAGATACGAGGAGGATGAATGAAGGAGTTAACCTCGCTTGCCCTCGATGTCGCAAAAACATTCGGGGCTACCTATGCGGATATTAGAATTATTGAAGAACAAAGCGAGTCGATCACGATAAAAAAAGGCCGCGTTGAAGAGATTTCGGCCTCGACCAACTACGGGTTCGGGGTGCGGGTGCTGGCAAACGGCGCGTGGGGATTCGCCGGGAGTTTCCTGGTCGAGAAGCCGGAGGTCGAGCGGATCGCCCGTCTGGCGGTGGAAATCGCCAAGGCCAGTGCTATCCTGGCAAAGCAAAGCGTTGGGCTGTCGCCAGCACCGATCATCCAAGATAGCTACAAATCGGATGTCGAAATCGATCCCTTCGCCGTCTCTCTTGAGGACAAGCTCGCGCTTTTAAGCGAAGCCGAGGAAATTGTGCGAAAAACACAGGGGGTTACGATTTCTTCAGCCTCCATGAACATATCCAAAGAGAAAAAGATCTTTGCTAACCTTGAGGGCAGCTACATCGAGCAGGAGATCACCGAGTCGGGCGCCGTGCTTGATGCGGTTGCGATTAAGGGCAGCGATATCCAGGAGCGCTCGTATCCCAATTCGCATGGGGGCGATGTATCCACCGCCGGGTATGAGTTTATCCAGGGGATGCTGCTCAAAGATAATGCCTCCAGAATTGCCGAGGAGGCGGTTCAGCTCCTCTCGGCTAAACCATGCCCAAGCGGTGAGCTTACGGTTATTTTAAACGGTGATCAGCTTGCACTGCAGGTGCACGAGTCCTGCGGTCATCCGGTCGAGCTTGATAGGGTACTCGGAATGGAAGCGAGCTTTGCCGGAACGAGTTTTTTAACGCTGGATAAACTCAATAAGTTCCAGTACGGCTCCCCTGTTGTCAACATCAACTCGGATGCGACGATACCCCGGGCGCTCGGCACCTTCGGCTATGACGACGAGGGGGTTCCGGCACAGCGCTTTGATATCATAAAAAACGGGGTGTTTGCGGGCTACCTGACGTCGCGCGAGACGGCACCGGTCCTGAGACAAGCCAGCAACGGTTGCATGCGGGCCGACGGTTGGGGCAGGCTCCCTCTAATCCGCATGACCAATGTCAACCTGCTTCCCGGCAACTCATCCCTTGAGGGGATGATCGAGGGCGTTAAAGACGGGCTCTTCCTTTCGACCAATAGAAGCTGGAGCATTGATGATAAGCGTCTTAACTTCCAATTTGCGACCCAGATAGGTTGGGAGATCAAAAACGGCAAGCTGGGGGCCATGATTAAGAACCCCAACTACACCGGTATTACCCCCGAGTTTTGGAACTCATGCGATGCCATTGCGGGAAAGGATGAATGGCGCGTCTGGGGGCTTGCTAATTGCGGCAAGGGCGAGCCGATGCAGGTTGCGCATGTGGCGCACGGGGCGGCCCCGGCCAGATTTAGAAACGTTAAGGTGGGTGTTGGCAGATGATAGATAAACAGCGCATTCAAGATGCTTTAAAGACGGCGATAGACTACTCGACCGCAGACCAGCTCGAGGTACTTGCAAGCGGTCGCAGCATGGCCCTCACCCGCTTTTCAAATAACAGTATCCATCAGAATGTGGCCCAAACTAACGTGAGCATCTCCATCAGGGCGGTCATCGATAAGAGGCAAGGATATGCTTCCACCAACCGTCTCGACGAGAGTTCGATAAAAGAGATGGTCGACAAAGCGATAGAGATCGCAAAGCACAGGCCGCCGGACCCTGATTTTGTCTCTCTTCCGGAACCAAAGCCCACCATCCAGCGTGACCTCGTATCGAAATTGACCGTGGACTACTCACCGAACGACCGGGCATCGGATATAGGTAGGCTTGTCGGTGTGGTCGAGCCGAACAACTTGACCGCTGCCGGAGCGTATTCTACCGGGTACAGTACCGTTGGGGTGGCAAATACGCTTGGGGTGAATGCGGTTGAAACGATAAGTGAAGCCGAACTGCGGGCGGTCGTAATGTCCGGCACTAGTTCGGGCTATGCCAGCGCGACGGCGACCAGCGTCAATAACATCGATGTCGGCGCGCTTGCCGAGGCGGCAAAGAGCAAGGCGCTGGCAGGGCAAAACCCGATCGACCTTGAGCCGGGCACCTACACGGTCATCCTCGAGCCTGATGCGGTTGCGGATATGGTGTCATTTATGGCCTTCGCGGGCTTTGGGGCGCTTTCTGTACAGGAAGGGCGCAGCTTTATGAAGGATAAATTGGGTCAGAAGATCATGAGTCCGAATGTCTCGATCTGGGACGACGCGCTTGATCCCAACACCATCGGGCTTACCTTCGATTTCGAGGGTGTGCCCAAGCAGAAGGTGGTCTTTATCGACAACGGCGTGGCTAATGCGATCTGCTATGACAGCTATACCGCGAACAAGGAAGGAAAACAGTCCACGGGGCACGCGCTTCCGGCGCCTAACACTTATGGGCCGCTGCCGCTTAACCTTATCATGGCACCCGGGACGCACACCTTAGATGAGATGGTGAAAAGCTGCGAGCGGGCCATACTGGTCAGCCGGTTTCATTATACCAACCTCGAGGACCCGATAAAGACAACGCTTACCGGCATGACGCGGGACGGCACGTTTTTAATCGAAAACGGGGAGATTATAAAACCCATTAAGAATCTACGGTTCACGCAAAGCATCGTCAAGGCGCTTTTTGACGTGGATATGGTTTCTGAAGCCCGGCTGCTTAAAGAAGCGATTCTTGGGGCCGCGTACGTACCGTGGCTAAAAATCGGAGCGTTTAACTTTACCGGAGCGACGCAGTTTTAAGATGCGGCCTGCTTGCCTTTTAAAATAGACCCGGATAAGTAACTGGAGGGGCGCCATTACT
>PFFU01000142.1:1011-26190 GCA_002783345.1 Candidatus Aquicultor secundus | reverse complement strand
GCTTATTGCAAGTATTATTGCTAATTGCCTTATATGGTATGTGTCTATAACTCCTGTTTATAGACTGTATACGTATAGCCTAGGGGGTATATTATTAAGATTGCGTTATCCCACCTACCTACCGCCCGCTAAACGCTATCGGCCGATACGTCGCATAAGCATCGAGCGCGAGTTCGCTTAAAGCCCAGGCACACCATGAAACTACTTTGGGCACTCAACCGTACACGCATAAACCGGTCCCCAGGATAAGAATATTTATTTTAAAGCTTACCTGACAATAGGTAATTGCATATCGCTACCTCGGGAAAGGTGTCTACTTAAGGGGAGTCTATGGCAATAAGCTGGAAAATTATGGCTAGACATTTAAGTGATCTTCAGTCAAAATCTAGGACTTAGGGTAATAAAAAAGAAGGGAGTTGGTAGATAAGAGCCGATTTACAACAAATATATAGCGCTTACATGTGTTTCCAAGAACACATATTGTTAAGATTGATCAATGCCAAGTTAGCTTTTTATATATGCAACAATCATCGCAGCACAGGTCCCAGATTATATAAACAAGAACCCCTTAATCCACAGATTACTTCATTTAATCCAGTACTAAAAAACCTATTTAAGACATGCAGTTTAATCTCGATTAAAATTTTCCGACCACCCGGCCGATAATAGCGCTGCAAAACATTGCGGTTGCGGCTTTATTTAATCTCGAAAGGAAGTGATGTTTTGAGTTTGCGAAGAATTATGTTACTTTTGCCAGTGTTCGTAGTGCTGTTTGCACTTTTAAATATTCCTTTGTCGGAGGCATCGCAAACAAGCGTATATCATAAAGACATCCAGGGAATACAAGATCAGATAATTAAGATGAAAGCCGATCTAAATGTCGCTATCGTCAACCACCACCACGCCAGCTCCGAATTTCAGTCTGTAGACTTGAAAATCGATGTAAATGAGGCAAAGCTGACACAGACTCAGCACGAACTCAATGGAATCAAAAAGGATCTCGATACGACGATCGCTTCTTCGGGCAGCCTGGGATCACCCAGCCTGCTCTCTGTCCTCGCATTCTCTCGAGACTTCGGAGACTTGACAAGTAGAGTCACCACAACCCTTTTCGCCGTCGACCACTACATCGAAACCGCCATTCGGCTACACTCATCGCAGGATAAACTCGTGCAGGAGAACCTGGCGCTCGCTGCCTTGCGACGCGAAAAAGAGGCCAAGCTTAAGGTAGCGGAGTTCAAGCACATCGAAATAGATCGAGCGCTTAAACTGGAGAACACCTCTCTCGCTTTATTGGTGCAGCAGGAAGCATCCGTTGAGCAAGTTGAGCGTCACGGTTCAAGTGGAAAAATCGCGATGGCGGGTGTCGATTCTTCGTGGAGCCAGAGTTACGTGTCGCGTGGAGCCCCCCGCTCTGGGTTTATGTTCCCGGTCGCGGGAGCGCATTCGTATACCGATAGCTGGGGCGCCGCACGCTCTGGGGGTCGCAGACATAAGGGCACGGATATTATGGCCTCGAGGGGTACACCGGTCGTAGCCTGTGTGGCCGGTGTTATTAGCCGGACTTCGCCCCAGAGCCGTGGACTCGGCGGTATTATGATTTGGCTCAAGGGCGATGACGGGAATGAATACTTCTTCGCCCATTTAAATAACGTCGCCAGCGGCATAACCGCAGGAACCAGGGTCAACAAAGGGCAGACCATAGGGTATGTTGGGAGCACCGGAAATGCCAGCGAATCGGCGCCCCACCTGCATTTTGAAGTACACCGTGGCGGCGGATCGGCAACCGACCCTTATCCTCTGCTTACAAGCACGGGCAACTAAACATATTAGAGAGACCTTTCGATGGTGCCGCCGCCTACCACTACTTCTCCATCGTAAAACACAACCGCCTGCCCGGGCGTAATCGCCGATTGCGGGTGTTCAAATTCAACCAGTATCCTGCCTTCGGGCTCGGGCGAGATCATCGCGGGCGACTCGGATGCTTTATACCGGATTTTCGCTGCAACGGGCATCGGGGCAATAAGCTCGCGGATGGAGATCAGGTTGACGCCATCCGCAAGAAGGGCGGTTTTCCCCAGGTCTTCCTTGGTTCCCACGATGATGGCGTCTTCTTCTTCCTTGATAGAGACAACGTAGAGCGGAACCGGTGAGGAGATTCCAAGCCCTTTCCTCTGCCCTATCGTGTAATGGATAATGCCCTTATGGACCCCTAACACGTTTCCCTGCTCGTCATAGATAGGACCCGGCTTCTCAGCGCCGGGGGTGTATTCGGTGACGAATTTAGGATAGTTTTTATCGGGGACGAAGCAGATTTCCTGGCTCTCCGCCTTCTGGGCTACGGCGAGGCCGAGTTCGGCAGCCTTTTTGCGTGTTGCCTGCTTGCTGAGGTGCCCGACGGGAAACATCGTATGGGCGAGTTGATCTTGCGTTAGAACGTAGAGCACGTAGGATTGATCCTTGCTCTTGTCGATGCCCTTTTTAAGAAGGTATCTGCCCCTTGAATCATCGAACTCAATGCGCGCGTAGTGGCCGGTCGCTATATAGTCCGCACCGATCGCCATAGCCTTATGGCGCAACGCCTGGAATTTGACGAATTGGTTGCATCGGATGCACGGGTTGGGCGTGCGCCCGCCCTTGTATTCAGATACGAAATTCTCGATGACTTCTTGCTTGAATATTTCGCGGAAATCAAAGGTATAGTGCGGTATGCCTAACTTATAGGCGACGTTCTTGGCGTCGTCGGTCGCTGAAAGCGAGCAACACCCGCCAAAGCGCTCGGCCTCCTCAGCGGTTTTAGCCGACGGCCATATATTCATAGTTATACCGATAACCTCGTAGCCCGCTTCGACAAGTAGAGCGGCCGCAACCGAGCTATCGACTCCCCCACTCATGGCGCAGACCACTCTTTTTCTTAGTTCAGCCATAATGTAGTTATTCTGTACGACCTACTTTTCTTCCGTGCCGGATTTTGAACGATAGTCCTTGATTGCCTCTCGCAGGCCGTCTGCGGCAAGTACGGAGCAGTGCATCTTCTGCGGGGGCAAACCGTCCAGCGAATCGGCGATATCCTGCCGCGAGATCTTCTCGGCCTCCGCAAGGGGTTTCCCTATAGCAAGCTCGGTAATCATGCTGCTTGTTGCGATAGCGGCTCCGCAACCGAGCGTCTTAAACTTTATATCCTCAATCTTGTCGTCCTTAACCTTAATGGTGATGCGCATCAAATCGCCGCAGGTTGGATTGCCGACCTCGCCGACACCATCCGGGTTCTCGACTTCCCCGACATTTCGTGGATTTCTAAAGTGCTCCATTACTTTTTCACTATACATACCTATATCTCCTTACATGCTTCCTAAGCTTATAAATTATAATTCACCGATTTTAGCACTTGCTTTTACCCCAGGATGCGTCCAGCGGGGACATTGCTCTCAAGCGCTCGATGGTCGGGGGCAGTATATCTAAAACGTAATCGATATCTTCTTTAGTCGTCTCTTTGCCGAGCGTGAGCCTGAGAGAACTATGCGCTATCTCGGCGGGAATACCCATGGCCAACAGTACATGTGATGGGTCGAGGGTTCCCGATGTACAGGCCGAGCCACTCGATGCGCTTATGCCCTCCATATCAAGACTTAGAAGAATCGCCTCTCCCTCTGCGCCGACAAGGCACATGCTAACGTTATTTGGAAGCCTCTTTGACGGATGCCCGTTTAGCCTGGAGTTTGGGATTTTCTCAAAAATGCCCCGGATGAGATGGTCGCGAAGCTCGGCAAGACGGGTGGCTTCAGCCGCCATCTCGCGCTCGGCGATCTCAACCGCCTTGGCGAAACCGACGATTCCGGCCACGTTATGCGTGCCGGCCCTGCGGTTATTCTCCTGACTACCGCCCTGCATAAACGACACCATGCGCGTGCCCCTTCGTATGTAGAGCACTCCCACGCCTTTAGGACCGTAGAGCTTATGCGCCGAAACCGAGAGTAAATCGACGCCAAGGTCGTTAACATTTACCGGAATGTGGCCGAATGTTTGAACCGCGTCGGTATGCAGATACACGCCTTTTGCACGCGTTACTTTGCTTATTTCCTCAAGCGGCTCGATGGTGCCGACCTCGTTGTTGGCATGCATGACGGAAACCAAAACCGTTGTATCCGTTATCGCCTTTTCAACATCGGCCGGATCGACGATACCGTGCTCGTCGACCGGTAGATATGTGAGTTCAAAACCGCGCTTGTTTAAGAAATGACAGGGCTCAAGGACGGCATGATGCTCAATCGGCGTGGCAATGATATGCTTACCCTTTTTCTCATTAGCATAGGCCACGCCTTTTATGGCAAAGTTATCCGCCTCGGTGCCGCCGCTCGTAAAGACAATTTCCCGTGAGTCGGCGCCGATGAACGCCGCCACCCGGTCGCGGGCATCCTCTATCGCACCCCTCGCATTTCTACCCAGTGTATACAGGGAAGAGGGATTACCGAATTCCTTTGTAAAGTAGGGTGTCATCACCTCGACTACTTCGGGTCGCATCGGCGTTGTCGCCGCATAATCCAGATAAATAAACTTCTCCTCCAAAACTATCTGCCTCCTCTTCCAGTTATTGTTTAGATTCCTTCTTCTTTGACCGGTTCCATGTCAAGATCGCACGTTGTGCTCTCGCCATCGGCAGAATCCTCTGCAACCAGGCGCAGCGATGGAGCGTTTTGCTGCTTTGCAAGCTCGTCTATCTTTTGCTCGAGTTCGCGGATCCTATCGCCCAGGCACTTAATGGCTTGCGCCTCAGGATCCGGCAAGTGCCCGTGCTGAAGCTCTTCCTCGGCGGTAAGCCGCTGCCCTTGGGACATAACGACCCTGCCGGGAATACCGACTATGGTCGTATTAGCCGGGACCGAACGCACCAGAACCGAACCCGCGCCCACCTTGACGTTGTCGCCTACGGTAATGGCACCCAGCACCTTGGCCCCCGCGCCAACGACGACGTGATTACCGAGCGTGGGGTGACGCTTACCTTTTTCCTTGCCGGTGCCACCGAGCGTGGCGTTCTGGTAGACGAGGACATCATCGCCGATCTCTGTCGTTTCACCGATAACAACGCCCATCCCGTGGTCGATAAAAAAGCGTCGCCCGATTGTCGCCCCGGGATGGATTTCTATACCGGTAACAAACCTACTAAACTGGGACATAACACGTGGGATGAGCGGCACGCGCTTCTTATACAGATAATGGGCAAGGCGATGCATCATGATTGCATGAAATCCCGGGTAGCACAGCAACACCTCGATAACGCTTTTAGCCGCCGGATCCTTTTCAAATGTAGTATTGATCTCCTCTTTAAGAGTTCGAAACATGCAAACACCTCCCCGTATGCCCGGCTTACTCCAACTCGGAATAGACCGGATTACTTAAATATCTCTCACCGGTATCCGGCAAGATAACTACGACTGTTTTTCCCGCATTCTCGGGCCGCTTGGCGACCTCGACCGCCGCATAGACCGCCGCGCCGCTCGATATGCCGGCAAGAATGCCTTCTTCCCGCGCCAAGCGACGCGCAAACTCGATCGCCTGGTCGTTTGTTACCGTAACGACCTCGTCAATTATATCTTTATTTAAGACCTTAGGAACAAATCCCGCGCCGATTCCCTGTATCTTATGTGCCCCCGGCTGCCCGCCCGAAAGGACCGGCGAGTCGGCCGGCTCGACCGCAACTACCCTCAGCTCCGGCTTTTTCTGTTTTATAGCCTCGGATACGCCGGTAATCGTGCCACCGGTACCGACGCCGGCTACAAAGATGTCAACCACACCGTCGGTATCCTGCCAGATCTCCTCAGCGGTGGTTCCCCTGTGGGTATCCGGATTAGCCGGGTTTTCAAACTGCTGCGGCATATAGTAGTCGGGGTGTTCGCGTTGTATTTCTGCTGCTTTGGCGATAGCGCCATTCATTCCCTCGGCTCCGGGAGTAAGAACAAGTTGCGCCCCGTATGCCTTGAGCAGAGTCCTTCGCTCGATGCTCATGGTGTCGGGCATGGTAAGTATTACGCCGTATCCCCGTGCCGCTGCTACGAATGCAAGTGCGATGCCGGTATTGCCGCTGGTCGGCTCGACAATTGTCGTTCCCGGCCCCTTGAAGCTTGCCGGCGTTACGATAGTCTGGCCCCGCTTTAACTTGCCCTCGCGCTCGGCCCAATCGATCATGTTGACGCCGATCCTGTCTTTCACGCTTCCGGCCGGGTTAAAGGATTCCACCTTTGCAACCACGATAGCCTTTGCCCCATCGGTTACCCGGTTTAGGCGTACCAGCGGCGTCTTGCCGATTGTTTCCGTGATGTCGTTGTAGATACGTCCCACGATTACTCCTCGATTCCTTAAAAATCTCTTGATATCTTAGGTACATATTTTAGATACGGGTCTTAATCCAGTATATTTAAATATGGTACATCGGCTGTGCGGACTGGTCGTAGCTTATCTGCCGCTTAGCCAGTTGCGCAAGGGTCATACCCCTCAACACGCGCTCAACGGCAAGGCCTACCTGACACCAAACGTCCTGCACGGCGCACTGCGTGTTCTTAGCGCATTCAGGAACGCCGTTGCCTACGCAAGTAACGGTTGAGAGTGGCCCTTCCAGGGCCTCGATGATTTCAAAGACGGTTATAGCCTCCGGGGCGCGCGACAGCATGACGCCTCCCTGGGCGCCGCGTTGGCTTTTAACCAGGCCCGCTTTGCGTAATGCCGTAATCTGCTGTTCCAAAAAACGCTCGGGGATCCCTTGCCGCATCGCTATCTCGCGGACACCTATCGGTCGCTGGCCGTAGTAGCCGGATATATCCACAAGAGCCCTTAGCGCATACTCACTTTTTGCAGAAAATTTCACCGTTTCTCCCTAATACACTTGATATCCTTGTATTTCTACAATTCCGATAAAATTAGTGCGCTTAGTCGTAGCTTATCACCGTAAAAACCCGGATGTCAAATAAATTTGCATCTATAGACGGGATTTTTTGAGGGTGGATGCCGGGTGAACGGCAAAAATCGCTTAATTATTTATTGAGAACCTTGTTCATGCTGCCGCTTTTAAAGCCCGCGAGATCAAGTGCGACAAAATAAAAGCCAAGTTGCTTTATCCTGGTCGTGATTTCGTCGGCTCGGCGAATAACCTCTTGCATGTCATCCGCGGGCACCTCTATTTTTGCAAGGTCACCGTGGTGGCGAACCCGCAGCTGCCTGAAGCCTAGCTCTTTTAGATACCGCTCACCCTCGGCTACCTGGTTGAGCTTATCTTCGGTTATGCGTTCACCGTAAGGAATCCGCGAGGCAAGACAGGCCGCGCTCGGCTTATCCCAGGTGGATAGGCCCAAAGCCCGCGAGAGTTCACGGATATCGGGTTTTGTTAGACCGGCTTCTTTGAGCGGGCTTCGAACACCAAGTTCGCGGACCGCCTTTGTGCCCGGGCGCCAGTCGTTATCATCGTCGGCGTTGGAGCCCTCGGCAACCCACTTGAACCCCCGTGCCGCCTGGATATCTTTTAAAGCGGAGAAGCGCTCCTTTTTGCAGTAGTAGCAACGCTCAGGCGGGTTTGCGATGAAGTCTTCGCTCTCGAACTCGTCGGTCTTTACCGCAAGATGGGCCGCACCGATGGCGGATGCCACTTCGCCGGCTTCATCGAGTTCGTCCCCGGTAAGAGTGGCGGAATCGGCGGTCACCGCAAGCACGTTATCGCCAAGCAGGTCGTGGGCGCTTTTCAATAAAAACGTGCTATCGACACCGCCGGAGTACCCGATGAGCATGCTCCCCATCTCATTGAGAATGGTTATCAGTACAGAGTGTTTTTGCTGTAATTCAAGGGGCAGATTAGTCATTTGCGCCATCGCCTAGTTCTACTGTCTCACCCATCTCACCTATCTCATCTGCTTCGCCTATCTCGCCTATCCTATTAATAATCGCGGCAAGATATCCCGCGCCGAAGCCGTTATCGATATTCACTACAGAAACACCGCTTGCGCATGAGTTGAGCATGGTAAGAAGCGGGGCCAGGCCTCCAAAATGCGCACCATACCCAATGCTTGTGGGCACGGCGATAACCGGGCAGGAGGCAAGGCCGCCCACCACGCTTGGCAAGACGCCGTCCATGCCGGCTACGACAACAAGCACCTTGGCAGAGGCAATCTTCTCATAAAAGGCAAGAAGCCGGTGTAGACCGGCAACGCCGACATCGAAGACACGGGCAACCTTTGCGCCGAGCACCTCCGCGGTTATAGCGGCCTCCTCGGCAACCGGTACATCCGCGGTTCCCGCACTGATAACGATTACATTCCCAACCGCCATTTTGCTCGGACGCCTGTCGACGATGATTATTCTGGCCTGGGAATGGTAGATCGCCTCGGGTTCAATTTCTTGCACCGCGCGGTATGCCGCCTCATCAGCCCTTGTGGCGAGAAGCGTACCGCCGTTATCGAGAAGCGTTTGCGCGATATTTCTAATCTGCTCCGGGGTCTTCCCCTGGCAGAAGATGACCTCGGGGAAACCCTTTCTAATCGCCCTGTGGTTGTCGACCTTCGCAAACTCAAGATCGGTAAAGGGTAAGTGCTTGAGCCGCTCATAGGCCTCTTCAACACCCACGTCGCCGTTTTTTAGCTGTTCCAGTACCTGCCTGATAATGTTGTCGTGCATGAACTCCCCCATATCTAAAGACGAAATTCAGTATAACCAGCATCGAGTGCTTGTGCAACTTTACCGGCCTATAGGGCGGAGTAATTGGGGGCTAGGTGGGGTTTCGTTTAAGCACGCTGAGCGCAATATCATCGGTCAGCCGGCCTTCGGTAAACGAGGTAACATCGGCCACTATACGGTTGACGATATCGGCTGCGGAAAGGTCCGCGCTCTCGGTGACGACCTGCATGAGACGCTCCGCTCCGTAAAACTGCGAGCCGTGGCGCGCCTCAATAAGCCCATCGGTGTAAAGAACCAGGATATCGCCGGCGCCAAGCCGCTCGACGGCCTCGGAAAAGCTCAGCTCGGGAAGGATGCCGAGCGCCGCGTTTACGTTTTCGACCAGGTGCGATTTCTGCAGACGGGCCACGTAATGAACCGGGAAGGGGTGGCCCGCATTTGATATTAAAAGGCGTCCGCTCTCCCAATTGTAGATAACGTAAAGCAACGTGATGAACCTTCCCGGCTCGATCTCGCGGGCGATGACTTTATTTGCGAACTCCATCACGGCCGAGGCGTGTTTTGATTGGAACGCAAACGAGCGCACCGTATATTTTGCGAGGGCCGTCGTCGAGGCGGCCTCGATTCCCTTGCCGCTCACATCGCCTATCGCAAGGCCGATAAGATTGTCGGAGAGTTCGATGAAGTCGTAAAAATCACCGCCTACCCTACCAACATCGCTGGATGATGTATAAAATACAGCGGTGTCGGTGCTTGGTATCTGTGGAATGGTCTCGGGCAAGAAACTTCGTTGCAGAACATCGGCCACGTAGCGCTCACCCTCGTAGAGCCGTGCATTTTCAATGGCGATTGCCGCCTGGGACGCTATCGATTTGGCGAACGCAATCTGGTCGCCGTCGAATTCATGCACGTTATCGGTGTGCCCGAGCGTGATAACGCCTATCGCTTTATCCTTCACGATAAGCGGAAGCACCAGGACAGAGCGCAGGCCAAACATCTCGACGTATCTATGCGGAATCCTCGGATCGGTGCCAGCGTTATTAATGAGAACGGCGTTTCCCGTGCGTATCGCCTCAATCGCCATCTTAAAACTCTCGGCATCCTCGACCATATCCTCGATGTGTTCGCTCGCCGGACCGTACCCCATTTTTCCATAAAACATACCCTCCTCGGCCTGGTAAAAGAAAATACCGCCCGCTTCCGTACCGATGGCCTTACTTATCTCGTTGATGACCAGGTGCAGTACTTCGGATAGCTCGAGGGTCGAGGTGATAAGCCGGCTTATTTCGTTAGCGGCCTCGCTTCTTCTGGCGCGTTGCCTGGTCTCTTCAAAGAGATGCGAGTTTTCCATAGCGATCGCCGCCTGACGGCCTACCGCCTCGATAAGCGAGAGGTCGGCTCCGGTAAATTTCTTGACTTCGCTTAAGTGCGCCACCAGCAGCGCCCCGGTCAGACGGTTCTCCACCATCAACGGGGTCACAATTACCGCGTGCATCCCGCAACCAATAAACTCCGGTGGGGCGCCCGGGTAGGCGGCGCAGTCGTTAACCACCGCGGGGCGCCTCGTGGCTAAGACTTCACCGGTTAATCCCTCTCCGATTTTTAGTTTTGTTTTTGAAAGGATATCGGGAAGGCGGTAGATATATTGGTAGGTAAACGTACCGGTCCCCTCATCGTAGAGGCCGATCGCACCTGCATCCGCATCCACTATTTGGACAGCGCGTTTAACGATAATGGGGAGCAACCTGTTAAGCTCAAGACCAGAGGTTATCTCGAGCGACATGCGGCTTAGTATCCTTAAATTACGGTTCTGGTCCCTCAAACCGCGCGCGGACTCCCGTATCTTTTCAAACAGCCGGGCGTTCTCAACGGCAACAGCCGCCTGCCTCCCTATACCTTCAAGCAGCCAGAGACTCCGTTCCGTGAATTTATTTTGGGGAACGAACCCAAAAACACTTAATACTCCGAATACCGTTCCTTTAGAGGAGATCGGCACGAGTATAATCGATTTAACCCCGGCATCGACGAACTCCTGCATTGCCCCTTCATAGGTCGGATAACCCTTAATGATTATCGATTTCTTGGTAACCATCACGTAATCCGCAAGCCGGCTGCCTTTTGCGTTTATCGCTTTTTCCAGGTTCCTTGGAATATTGTACATATAGGGATAGCGTAAGGCCTTGCGTTTTTCGTCGTAGAAACCTATGGTGCCGGCAGCGCCATTGACGATGTCGACGGCGTTTTTCACCACGCTCGTGAGGATATCCGTCAGGTCCAGGCGAGACGTAATCTCAAGCGCGACTTTATTCAATATCTCGAGATTATCGTTCCTCTCAGTGATCTCCGCTTCGATTTTCTTACGCTCCGTTATGTCCCTGAAAATGCTCAATATAAAGGGATGCCGGCCGATATCTATCACTTTGGCGTTTACCTCGACCGGCATGAGCATACCGTCTTTGCGCTTGATATGGGTATCGGTTACATTCCACACTATTCCCAGGCGTTGCAGGTCGTCCAGTATGCGCTGAACCCTGGGGCGCTCCTGGTGAGGACGCAGATCAAAAGCGGTCATTCGAAGGAGTACCCGGCGCGAATAACCGGTGAGTTTTTCGGCGGATTCATTAGCATCGGAGATTGAGCCGTCCATAGTAAAAATAAACACCGCATCAAAAGCCTCGAAGAACAGCTTTCTAAACTTTTCCAGCTCTTTCTGCAGTTCGTCATTTTCCCTCGATCGCTCGTACATAATCGATCTGTGGCCAGGCGGTACCTTTTCCTGAAGGCATCGCCCTGCGCCCCATCCTTTCCATATTTCTCCGATACTTAGTTGTTCCCACTAAAACCGCTGTATAAAACCAAATTACCGGGCAACCCGCCCGATAGAATCGGGACTCCATGGGGTAGATTAAGTGGGATTGAAGGTGAAATAGAGATGGATATTAGCAGCCTGAGCATCGCGCTTGTCTCATATTTGACCGGGGCCGTTGCAGTATACGCGTACACAAATCGAAACAGGTATCCGGACCTGGCGTTGGCATCGGCGGCAATATTTACGTTTGCCACGGCGATGCTGCTTCGCGGCTTCTCTGTTCTTACGGATGTCTCCGGTTTTCTGATTAATCTGTCAACGCTTCTCCTGGCAGTCGCAGTACTTCTCTTTATGTTCAGGATAACGCGGTGGCTCTATGAGAGCGTCAGGAACTATTTAAGCAGACGGTAGGGTAGTAAAGTTGCTCTTATTTTCCGCCAACGCTATGCCGAGGAATAAGAAAATTAATCCTCCTATCGGTATATATTAACAAAATTAATTGGATTTTAGAATTTCCTTTGTCTTGGCAAGGAACACTTCTGCATTCTCAAGTGCTGCTTCTGCTCCCTCTTTTGAAAAATCATTATTTTATTATACAGCCGAAGGGCTTGATCCTGGCAATTAGACCAGATTTTCATTTGTTTAAGAATCGGTGCACCAGGCAAGCCACTGTTCGAACAATATTTTAAAGGTGTTTGAACAGTTGGAGAAGTTGATTCGATTAGATTAAGTGTGCCCGCTGTTCAATCATGTCATGAATCGTGTCATTTTCATTAGAATCGCGCCATTAAATGCGCCATTTCTATCCGAAATGAGCCACTTGAAAATGAGCCAGGAAACGCGCCAAAAATCTTATAAATGAGCCAACAAGCTAGCTTCTTGAAGAATAATGCGCACCTCTTCCGCTACCTCGCAATATAATTAGATTGGTTTTACCAGCTAATTCTGCTAACTCACGAGTTGCGGTTCGTCGAGACACGTCAAAAACTCGGCGGTATTCTTGATTGGATAATAACAAACCTTCATTAACCATAAGCTCCAGTGCCTTGATTTGGCGTTCATTAAATCCGAGTGCCTTTAAGTCAGTTTCGCCTTCTTCGGGGATTAAATCAAGAATGTGCTCGCCAGGGCCATAAAAAGTAATCAAAAAGTGCTTTGCTTTTTCCTCAAGCTTTGGTTCTTTTAAGCCGTGGCTCTTCATCCAATTCTTCATCTTTGTAATGCCTGTGCCATATTCTTCCATCTCATCAATATCGTGGAATCGCTCGCAAAGTATTTCGTTTCTTGGCTGATGCACCCCTTCAAGCTGATTGATATCAAGTCCTTTTGGCGGACCGCCGGGGCTTAGAATTTCAACTCTGTCATCGTAAATCATAATTTGTATAGAGCCTTCTTGCTCGTAATCCCTGTGAACCAGGGCATTTACTATTGCTTCACGCAAAGCCTGGTAAGGGTACTCATAGGTGGTTTTGGCTTTAAAGCTAACTACCTTTTGGGCTTTTCGCGTGTTTCTTCTGATAAACTTTTCAGCATCGGCAAGCATCGCCGGCAAAGTGCCTTTTAGCCTTGCCTCGTCGATAAACTCGGTTCTTGCAGTGCCCTTAAAGCGGGCTATCTTCACTTGGCTTCTCGGCAGAAAGTGTTGGGGCTCCTTGCCGAAAAACAGAAGACCTGACCAGGTAGGTATTAGGTCGCTACTTATCGCGTGTAGATTTATAAGGATTTGTTCAAGGTTTGATTTGGGAAGAGATTGGTTTCTGATCTCGGCTCTTCGTTTTAAAAACCAATCAACCTTTTCGCCATCGATATCATCCAGGCCCGCGTTCTTGACAGGCAGTAAGTCAAAAGAGACTCTGTCTTCAAGGAGCAGGCTTCTAAATTCCTCACGCTCCATTTGAACGGTATTCTTGCCGACTCTTTTGTATGGTTTACCAAAAGCCAGATAGGGTTTGCTGCTGCCTTTACCAACTTTTACAACCAGCAATTTCTTACCATCAACTGTTAGAAGCTTGATCTCTGGATAAATAGCTGGATCGGTATTGGCGATTATCTTATTTGAGATTCGCTCAATGTTGTTCTTGCCGCTATCAATGCCGATCAAAGAGCCGTCATCGCCTACGCCAAAGATAACGATACCGCCGCTTGCATTTACAAAAGAGACCAGAACATGAATTGCCCGGTCTATTTCAGCAAAAGAGCGCTTAAATTCAACCCCTTGGCTTTCACCTTCTTTGAGTACCTTGAACAGGTCTTTTTCATCCATAAACCCATTCTATACCGACATTGAGAACTATTCAACCAGTCAAGAACTCAACAAACACGGATGGAAAAGCGGGGTACTTGATTTGAGGATTGATCTATATCCAGCAGTCTGTATGATCGGTGGTTCTGAAGGTATTAATCGATTTAATAACATTGTAGCAGCTAGAGGGGTGATAAAGTAGATAGTTTAGTGCTATTGCTTAAAAACAAAAGCTTGATCGTTATTAACCGGATTTTATAACCACTAGCCCTAGCCCCACGATTTAGCTTTTAACACTGGTGTATTAAAGCAATAACGTATTGCTAAAGACCTAAAATATGCCATGCATTATTAAATGGTTCTAAAAATGCCGAATCGTTCTTCTCGCTAATTGTGCGGTGCCTTTTATTGGGATCATGGGGTTTACCATCCCTTCCGGGTTTACTTAACCAATCTACCCGTTTTTCTTTGATTTTCAGATCTAATCTTTCAGTCGGCATAATATAATAACGAGGCATCGCTTCTATTTCAGGAAGATGTACCAGTATTGAGAAATCCGAATCATCAACGTTATGAAACAGCGTACCATCTTTTTTAGCGTTCCATTGCCAGGTATCATGTGGCTCTGTTTTTGTCTTTACTCTAATCTTTACAGCACTATTGTCAGAGGTTGCTAAAATATCGTATTCAGGTGCGTTTCTTGTTATTAATGCCGCATTTATACCTCGACGAAGCAGCTCTGCCATTACAAAGTACTCACCGGAATTCCCAAATAGAATTCCCTTTCCATTTTTATGTGTTCTTTTAGGCATACGTACCCCCACCAAGAACTATTCTTTACTATTAATAATAACTATTCCGAGGAGCAATAACATAAAAACGGCTCCGTAGAGCCATTATCTGGAAATTTGTGCCCGAGGCCGGAGTCGAACCGGCACGACCTAAAGGTCGGCGGATTTTAAGTCCGCTGCGTCTGCCTATTCCGCCACTCGGGCTTATTTTTCGTGGATTGGATTTTAGATAAATCTCTTGAAAAATCCTAGTTTAATGTACCCAGTTCACCGGATAAAGTCAAGGTCCGACCGGCCCATTAGCCGATCGAGTAAGCGATCCCGTCGAGGATGTCTTTCTCGCTTATGATCATTTCGGGAAAGCCGAGGCCCAAGAGCGTTTCCTCAAGAATAAGGGCTCCGGTAACGATTACGTCGGCCCTTTTTGGGTGCATGCCCTTTAGCGCCCGCCGCTCTTCGACCGGCATCGCGGCAAGTTGTTTAATAAGCGATGTGAGTTCGGAGAGGCCTATCCGTGCCCCGTGAATTTTCTCGGGGTCGTAAGGTTCTACCCCGTAGTAGATGGCTGCAATTTGGGTGGCCGTGCCGGCGACCGCGATAACTACATCGGGGCTTTCGACGGCGGCTTTCTCGAAGGCCGGCATGGCGGCCGTTCGGATCATCTCGCGTGCGCCCTTAAGCTCGGTGGCAAGCGGCGGGTCGTGTTTTATGAAAAGCTCGTAGAGGCGCACCGAGCCGATGTTAAGGCTGGTTGCGCCAAATACCTCGCCGTTTCTGCCATAAATGTATTCTGTGCTGCCGCCGCCCACGTCGACTACGAGCGCCAACTCATCGGGCTTGACCAGTGAACCGGGCCCGGCGACCCCAGCAAAGGTCAGGCGCCCTTCCTCTTCCCCGGAGATGACCTCGATTGTTAGGCCGAGGCGCTCCTTGACTATCGCTATGAAATCGGCGGAGTTTGCGGCATCGCGCATGGCGCTGGTTGCAACCACCCGCACGTTCTCTACACCATAGCGCTCGAATAGGTCTTTATACTTGGAAAGCGCGGCAAGCGTGCGCTCCATGGCCCCCGGTTTGATCTTATGGGTGCGGTTTACATCCTCGCCGAGGCGGGTTATCTCGAGTTCGCGTCTCAAATCATGCCATCCGCCGTTTTTTTCGGCGATCAGGAGGCGTACCGAATTTGTTCCGATATCAATCGCGCCGATTTTCATTACGGTCGCAGGGCTCCTTGCATTCAAGGCCGGTTGATCCCGACAGTTCCTTTTCTACCAGCTCACCGATTGGATTATTACCATCAGCCAGGTAGTGTGCATAGTGCGCGTGAAGGCATTTTACGGCGTTTAAGTTATGCACGCCCCCCACACCGGTTTCAAACACCGGATGACCCGCCACACTTGTTTCTTCATCGATATCTTTATCTATATCCGTACCCGTGCCGGCTCTTCGCCGTAGCTTGTAGTCCTCCTGGGCACACTCAAGACGCTCGCGCAGCTCACTATCGACTGCAATGCGCTCGCGCAAACGCTCTGCCCAGTCATCATCTTCCATGCGGGATACCGCTTTAACCTTAAGCGGGCAGGTGAGCCAGTACAGCGTTGGGAACGGCTTTGCATCCTCTATAAACGCATGGGTTTCAACAACCTGCGGACAGCCGAAAGCACACCGTGAAGCTATCTTCTTCAGGCCTCTCGGTTTCCGCTTAAGCTGCGCATATACAGTTACCATATCTTTTCCGTCGATCGTCGTGTTCATTGTTTCAATTCTACCACATAGACATGAAGCGGCATGCCGCGACTCGCGCCACCATACGTGACCGGGCGCAAACACGTGCTTCACACGGGAAAGAACAAAAAAGTATCCCGGTAGGATACTTTTTTGACTTCTTTAAAATCTTGGCCGATATATAATGCTAACGCTTAGGTGCGTTTGCCTTCTAAATTCCTCTTGATATCTCCCAGCTTCTCTTCGCTTGACTTGAGAAAATCCTTCATCATGCGCTCAAACGACTCGCCGCCTTCCCTTCGCTCATAGGAACGAGAAGGACGAGGTGGCCTTACTTCCTCTTGCTTGGGCTCTTCCAGCTGCTTTAGGGAGAGATCGATTTTGCCGTCGGGTTTGATGGCAACCACTTTTGCCGTTACCGTATCGTTTTCATGGAGGAAATCCTTGACGTCCTTAACATAGGAGTGCGTGATTTCGGAGATGTGGATGAGGCCCGTCCGACCCCCGGTCAACTCAACAAATGCGCCAAAGTTCGTGGTCTTTACAATCTTGCCCTCGACGATAATTCCTACTTCCAGAGACATACGTGTGTTTTTAAAAACTCCTTTCAAATCAATAAGCAAATTTTCCCATTTTACGAGGATAAATGTCAATAGTTGACATAGCCGCGTCTACAAGACGCCCGAAAAAACACCGACAATTCTTTGCCACAACGATGCCGGTTGCCCCGTGTCTCTGTTTTTTTCGACCCCATTTTCTTTTCCCTTAAGAGGTTTTTTTGAATCCTGCGGGATAACTACAATGACTTCCTCATCGGGCTTTGATAAGCCAAGGGATCTAGCTTCTTGCTCCACGTATGTATCCGACTGCAAATATTGTACTTCTTTACTGAGTTGATTGTTTTGCTTGTTGGTTTGCACGAGTTGCTTCTTCAGCGATTCAAGCTCTCGCCCTTGCTGGGCACGGTAGGTAATTGGATAAATAGCCCAGATAATGAAATAGAGGATTATCCCAAGCATGATGATGCGACCGTAATTCAGGCGCGTTCGTTTCTTGGGATGCAAAACCCGGACGTTGCTTATCCTTCGCTGACCCGTTTGCTGAGTTTTTCGCGGGTCTGCTTTCAGGTTTGTCCTTTGGTTTGTTCTGCGATTTTTGCCGGATGCTTGTTTTGCGTTCAATGCCGTCTCTTCTGCTACATATCGTGCTACATCTGTGACAATTGATCGGTTGCTAAAAATATAAATCTAGTTATCCATGCAATTATCTATAATAGTACAACCGTCTGATTTACGAAAGAAGAAAGCTATAAAAATTCCGCTAGGCTCCTAAACGCGATGCACTTTTATTAAGTTGGTCGTGCCGGGAACGTTGACGAATACACCCGCCGTAATTACAACGCGGTCGCCCTTTTCTATAAGATCGGCCTTGAGCGGGGCGTCGACGGCGATGTCGAACATGTTATCAAGGTTGATGCTGGGGCCGACCTTAAGCGGTATGACTCCCCAGGTAAGGTTAAGCTGACGGACGACCTCGTCGCTTGGGCTTATCGCAATGATCGGCTGTGCCGGATGGTGCTTTGCCACCTGGCGCGCGGTCTCACCGGATTGCGTGGATGTGATGATGGCGGTCGCGCGCAGCGCCGAGGCGATCTCACAGGTGGCTTTGCTTATCGCCTGGGTCGTACTCAGACGCTCGCGTTCACGGGGGCCCGCACCCCGGTCGATGCAGAAGCTTAAATCCCTTTCAGCCGCTATAATCGTGCGCGCCATCATGCTAACGCTTTCAACCGGAAAACGTCCCATGGCCGTCTCTCCCGAAAGCATGAGGGCGTCGGTCCCGTCGAGCACCGCGTTGGCGACGTCGCTTACCTCCGCCCTTGTCGGACGCGGGTTCCGAATCATCGAGTCGAGCATCTGCGTTGCGGTAATCACCGGTTTGCCGACGATCATGCACTTGTTGATGATCATCTTCTGTACCAGAGGCACCATTTCCGTGGGCATCTCAATACCAAGGTCGCCGCGGGCAACCATAACGCCATCGGCAACCTCAAGAATGTTATCGATATCCTTGACCGCTTCCTGCTTCTCGATTTTAGCGATTACTTTAGCATGCTTTATCGCCTCAGCAACCAGGCTCTTTAGAAGCTTGACGTCATCTGAGTTCCGCACGAACGAAAGCCCGATCCAATCCACGCCCTGCTCCAGACCAAAGGCCAGGTCGAGCCGGTCTTTTTCAGAGAGCGGCGAAAGGCTGACCATGACGCCCGGCAGGTGCACCCCACGCTTTGAGTTAAGAGGGCCGCCCTCGATAACCCTTGTGCGGACATCCTCCTCCCCCACACCGAGCACTTCAAGGATAATAAGACCCTCATCGATCAGGATGGTATCGCCCGCCTTTACATCCCGCGGCAGGTCGGGATAATTGATCGAGACTATTTCGTTCGTTCCCATTACCGGCCTTGTGGTGACGGTAAAATCATCGCCCTCGTTGATGATTACCTCGCCGTTCTCAACATCACCGATTCTCAGCTTCGGGCCGGCCAGGTCCATAAGAACGGCGATCGGCTTGCCCGATTCACTCTCAAGCTGCCTGATGTTGGCTATAGTCGCCGCGTGGTCCTCGTGGCTGCCGTGCGCCATATTGATGCGCGCAACATCCATACCGCCATCGAGCAGTTTTCTCATAACCTCGATATCGCGGCTCGCCGGGCCTATGGTGCAAACGATCTTCGCATGCCTCACGAAATAACCCCCTTATCGCTTAATGCTGTAAAACGCCGCCATTCCCGGGTATACGGATACCGGGCCGAGGCCTTCTTCGATCCTTAAGAGCTGGTTGTACTTGGATACGCGATCGCTTCGGGCCGGGGCACCCGTCTTGATCTGCCCGGCATTGACCGCAACGGCCAGATCGGCGAGCGTGGCATCGCAGGTCTCACCCGAGCGATGCGAGATAACTGCCGTGTAGTTCGCCTTTTGCGCCATTTGGATCGTATCAAGCGTCTCGGATAACGAGCCTATCTGGTTGAGTTTTATCAGGATAGAGTTAGCGGTACCCGTCTTTATCCCGGTCTCGAGCCGCTTTACGTCGGTTACGAATAAGTCATCGCCCATAATCTGAACCCGGCTGCCGATTCTCTCGGTAAGCTCCTTCCAACCATCCCAGTCGTCCTGGCTCATGCCATCCTCAATAGAAATAATCGGGTATTTATCCGTAAGCTCGGCGTAGTAGTTGACCATCTCGGACGGTGTGAGCGTGCGCCCTTCGCCTTCAAGAACGTAGTTGCCCTCTTTAAAAAACTCGCTGGATGCGGGGTCGAGCGCAACGAAGACGTCCTTGCCCGGTATGTAGCCCGCTTCCTCGATGGCCGATATGATCTGCCTGATCGCGTCTTCGTTGGATGCCAGGTCCGGTGCAAAGCCGCCCTCGTCGCCAACCGAAGTACTGAGCTTCTTGGCTTTAAGGACTTTTTTGAGATTATGGTACACCTCGGCACCCATGCGCAGGGCCTCACCAAACGACCCGGCCCCAACCGGCATAACCATAAACTCCTGGAAGTCGACGTTGTTATCGGCGTGGATGCCGCCGTTTAAGATATTCATCATCGGAACCGGCAGCATATACGAGTTTGTGCCGCCGATGTAGCGATAGAGCGGCATATCCAAGAAATTCGCCGCTGCTTTCGCCACCGCAAGCGAGACACCGAGTATTGCGTTTGCGCCAAGGCGGCTCTTGTTATCCGTACCGTCAAGGTCGATCATCGTCATATCGATGAAGCGCTGGTCGGTGCCGTCAAATCCCTCGAGTTCCGGTGCGATTATATCGTTAATATTGGCAACCGCCGTCTGCACTCCTTTGCCCAGATAGCGTCCCGGATCTGCGTCCCTTAACTCAAGGGCCTCGTATGTTCCGGTCGAGGCGCCGGATGGTACTGCGGCCCTTCCCGAGTCCCCGCTGGCAAGAACAACATCGACTTCAACCGTCGGATTTCCCCTCGAATCCAAAATCTCTCTTCCATGAATCATTTCAATCGTGTTCATTTTGCCTCCCATTTATATGTGGTTTTTAAGATATTCTCTCGCTTGTTTTCTCTCTTTTGCTTCTCTGCCTTTATTTTTTTATCTCTTATTTTATCTCTTATATCTCTCTCTATCTTTCGCCTCATCCCAGAGTTTATCCTTCTGCTTGAGCGTCAAATCGGGCAGGCGCTCGCCCCGCGTTTCGGCCTTCTCTTCCATATAGCGGAACCTGCGCTCAAATTTCTTACAGGTGCCATGTAGCGCGAGTTCGGGGTCGACATCAAGATGACGGGCGACATTCACCATGGCAAAGAAAAGATCGCCGATCTCGTCCTCGATGAGACCTTCCCCTTTTTTGGCCCTCTTTAACTCATCCGCCTCTTCGACGATCTTATCGAGGGCGCCCTCGACATCCTCCCAGTCGAAACCGACTCTGGCCGCTTTGCTTTGTAATTTATACGCGTAGATAAGCGCTGGGAACGATTTCGGGATTCCGGCTATAGCGGAGACCTCGTTCTTTTCTTTGCTCTTTATTTCTTCCCATTTTACAATCACATCACGGGCACAGGATACTTTGGTCTCGCCGAAGATGTGCGGGTGGCGGCGTACGATTTTGGTGACGATGCCTTCCACTACATCCTGTATGTCAAACCGGCCGGCCTCGGATGCAATTTGTGCGTGGAATACGATCTGCAGTAAGAGATCCCCAAGCTCCTCTTTCAAGTGCTCGGGGTCATTGGCATCGATGGCGTCGACGGTCTCGTAGGCTTCCTCTATCAGATAGCGCCTGAGACTTTTGTGCGTCTGTTCTTTATCCCAGGGACACCCCTGCGCACCCCGCAGCCTGGCCATAAGGGCGACAAGTTCTTCGCACGTGTAATTACCGGACAATAGTCACACCCCCAGTCGAAACATTTGAAAAAAGGACCCGGCGTGCGGGTCCTTCGATTAATTATTTTCTTTTATACCAAGCTTATAAGCGTTCTTATTGTCCTGGTTGAGCGGCGGAATCGGCTGCCGGTACTGTACCCGGCTCACTGGCGTTCGGTGTTAGCGCGCCGGTTGGCGCCGCTTCTGTCTTCGGCGGGCTTATATACTTTTTAACGGTGGCTTTTTTCCTTAAATTCTTAAGCCACTTGTTGAACTCTTCCTTTTTCTTTTGCGCCAAGAGTTTCTGCTTAATTTCTTCTTTTACTTCCGCAAAGGTCCGCTGTCCGGCGGGCCTTTTGCCGATCAGCTTGATGATATGATAGCCGTAATCGGTCTTTATGGGTTGGCTGAGTTGACCGGCTTCGAGCTTCCAGCTCGCATCGCCGAATGCCGGTAAGTACTTGTCCTTATCGGTCCACGGGTATTCTCCGCCTTTGTCCTTGCTGCCGGGGTCGATACTGTACTGCTTGGCAAGCTTGCCGAAGTCGGCGCCGCCCTGCAGGTCTTTAAGTACCTTCTGCGCATCTTCCTGCTTCTGTACCAGAATGTGCGCTACATGAACCTGATCCTTGGTCGCGAATTCGGTCTTGTGCGTATTGTAGTAGTTCTCAGCATCCTTGTTGCTCACTTTTACACCTTTGGTGACTTTTTCGCTAAGCGCATCGATAATCATGAGCTTACTTATCTCGCCTCTAAACTTCTCCATCGTGGTTTTCTGCGTCTTAAGAATATCCTCAAGCGCTTTCTGGTCCTTGATGTTGTAGGTCTTCATCATTTCTTTGACTTTAGCATCTATCGCTTTATCGGTGATCTTGATGCCCATCTTATCGGCCTCTTGAAGCATAAGCTCCATGTCGACTAATTGATCGAGAATGTTTGCCCTATATTGCTGTTTTAGTTGCTCGCCCTGGGGACCCTTGAACACATCGGGTTGCTGCGCTGTCATTTGCTGCAGCCTCTCATCAACGTCGGCGACAGTGATCTTCTTGCCGTTTACCTCTCCTGCAAGCGGTTCCTTGGAGCACCCCACGACGGCTATAGCTACGGCCAAAATCAAGATCAGCACCAAGCCGTATTTGTAAAACTTCATTTAATTACCTCGCTTTCTGGCTTTTCATTACCTCGGTAGTGAGCACAATTATTATATCATCAAACAAAGCTAGCAGAAAAGCTATTATTTGGTCCTGCACCAGCTTTGTCACAACAAGATAGTTTCTCTGTGAATGGAAGGCCACGTTGTCATATTGATTAGCCAACACCATTTCTTGTTGCTTTGTCAAGCGCAATGACGAAATCCTAATCCTACCGTTTTGGTAAGTGATTTCGGTGATGCCCAAATGTCGCGCCAGTAACCGCAGTTTCGCGATATCGAGCAGGGTGTTAACGGCTTGAGGCGGTGTGCCGAAGCGGTCTTTTAGCTCAAATGAGGCCTGCCGCACATCATCGATATCCCGGGCCATAATAATCCTTTTGTAGGTCTCGATGCGCAGGCTTTCTTCGGCTATATAGGTGTCGGGCAGGTATGCGTTGACGGGCAGATCGATGCGTATTTCGACAGGCTCAAAGACCGGTTTGCCTTCGAACTGTTCGATGGCCTCGCGGAGCATCTGGCAGTAGAGTTCAAAGCCGATTGCCGACATATGCCCGTGTTGCTCGGCGCCGAGCAAGTCGCCCGCGCCCCGTATCTCGAGGTCGCGCAGGGCTATCTTCATACCCGAGCCAAGCTCGGTAAAGTCGCTTATGGTTTTAAGCCGCTCAAAGGCCTGCAAGGTAAGTAGCCTTTGCGGCGAGAAGAAAAAGTAGGCGTAGGCGCGTTGATCCGAACGACCGACGCGCCCGCGCAACTGGTACAGCTGCGCTAAACCAAGAATTTCGGCCATATCGACGATAAGGGTGTTAACGCTTGGGATGTCGATACCGGACTCGATTATCGTCGTGCACACCAGAACATCATACTTCTTCGCAAGGAAGGCGAGCATTATCTTCTCCAACTGGTGCTCGCTCATCTGGCCGTGGGCGACCGCCACACGGGCCTCCGGGATCAGGGCATGCAAGCGGGCGGCGACCCGGTCGATAGTGTCAACCCGGTTGTGTACGTAGTATATCTGCCCGCCGCGCCCCAGTTCACGGCGCACGGCCTGCACCACCATCTCCTGGTCGTAACGTCCGACGTGGGTGATAATCGGCTGGCGGTGTTCGGGCGGGGTCTCGATAACCGACATATCGCGCACCCCGGCAATCGACATTTGAAGCGTGCGCGGAATCGGGGTGGCGCTTAAGGTTAGAACATCCACGCTTTTCTTAAAATTTCGCAGCTTTTCCTTGTGGTTGACGCCAAAGCGCTGCTCCTCGTCGATTACGACCAGCCCTAAGTCGAAGGGCTTAACATCCTGCGAGAACAGCCGGTGGGTCCCGATAAGAACATCCACCTTACCCTTGTTAAAGCGGGTTATGATGTCTTTTTGCTGGGCGGGCGATTTAAAACGGCTAATCATCTCGACGGTAACCGGGAATTGGGAAAGGCGCTCGTTAAACGTTGTGTAGTGCTGCTGGGCCAGGATCGTCGTCGGCACCAGCACCATTACCTGCTTGCCGTCCACGATTGCCTTAAAGGCTGCGCGGACCGCCACCTCGGTCTTGCCATAACCAACATCGCCGCAGATCAGCCTATCCATAGGCTTGACATCTTCCATGTCTTTTTTGACATCGTCGATCGCCGTCAGCTGGTCCGGGGTCTCCTGGTAGGCAAATGCATCTTCGAGTTCTTGCTGCCAGGGGGAATCCGGGGTGAAGGCCGTACCTCTGGCCTTCGATCTTTCGGCATAGAGCGATAGAAGATCGTAGGCCACTTTCTTAACCGATGCCTTCGCCTTTTTCTTTGCCTTCAACCATTCGGAGCCGCCGAGCCGCGATACGATCGGCGCCTCACCTGCGACACCGATATATTTCGTAATCCGGTCGAGCTGCTCGATGGGGACGAAGAGCCGGTCCGTTCCGGCATATTCAAGAAGCGCGTAGTCGCGCACGATACCGGCGACTTCTCTGCGCTGCAATCCACCGTAGACCGCAATGCCGTGGGTGCTGTGTACCACGTAATCACCGGCTTTAAGGTCGGCGATATCGGCAATTGCACGGCCCTTGCTTTGGGCTATGCTTTTCTGCTGGATGGCCTTTCTTCCAAAAATATCCGTATAGGATATAAGCGCCAGGCCTAAATCAGGGCTCGTAAACCCGCCACATATATCACCGGTTACCAGTAAAACCGTCTTTGCGTCCCCCACGGATTCACCTGCACCGGACGTATAAGGAATCTTGCTATTTCCCAGAATCTGAGCCATTTTATCAAGCTGGCCCCGGTCATGGAGCGCCAGGATGACGGTTAATCCGAGCCCCAGATAATCGTTGATCCGATCGCTGAGCTGCTCGACTCTTCCGGCAAGGGGTTGAACGGGTGAAGCCTTGATCGCAAGGGTGCTCTTTGCCTCCCCTAAAGAGGTGAGTTCAAGCCGGGTGCGGCTCAGTATCTCTTTTGGCTTTCGAAAGTACGGGTACGGCGGTTTAATAATCGACCGGTGCTCGGCAAGATGATCGATATAGGACACCTGTTGCGAGAGGTGCTGTTGCGCCGCTTGCAGGGTTTCTTCCGGCTCATCGACAATGACAAGGGCGTCAGGAGAAAGGTAATCCATAACCGTCGCCGCCTTGCCGTACAGAAACGGCAGGTACTTATCGATACCTTCGAAGTAGTGCATGTCTTTTAATTTGCCGACTTCTTCTTCAAGCCATTCGGGGTAAGGGCCGGTAAGCTGCGCGAGCGCTTTTGCGACGTTGTCTTCGGTAAGCGCCACCTGACGACAGCCGTATATGTTGATGCCTTTCAGTTTTTCAACCGAGCGCTGGCTTGCTACATTGAAGGAACGTATTGAGTCGACCTCATCCCCGAAGAACTCGACGCGCACCGGCGCACCCGCATTTGTAGGAAAGATATCGATGATGCCGCCGCGC
>PFFU01000142.1:0-1002 GCA_002783345.1 Candidatus Aquicultor secundus | reverse complement strand
CGGCCTGAACCGAGGTAACCCAGATGGATGCCTCGCCCGACGCCATTGTGTCGAGCGCTGCAAGCCGCCTGCCGACCGAGGCCGGACTTGGCGAGAGCGAATCATACGGCATGGTCTCGACATCGAGGAAAAGCCCGGCATCAACCGAATAAGCCTTGAGATCGGCGAAAAGCAAACGCGCCCGCTCGGAGTTCGCCGTAATCACAAGCGTCGGCTTTCGCACATCAGCATGGAGTGCAGACAGTACATAGGTCCTGGCAGATGTGCCCACCGAGGCGACCGCCGTACCGTCGGCTGCAATCAATTCGAGGAGCCTCGCGTAGGCTGTATTCTTTTGAATCAGATGTAATATTTCGTGTAATTGTTCATGTAATTGCATTTTAATAACCCCGCGCGCAATCAGCACGCCAAAAAGGCCTCGGCAAACGCCCAGACCCCCTTAAGAAGCCTATTTATAAGAGAATATTAACTTTCACCGGTATCCAGTATCGGCTTTTTCTGTGGCGCGCATAGCACGCCTTAATCAATATAGCAGGTTGTGGGCGACAAATGCTAGATGCCGGGGATTGGTTGGCTCGGAACAAGACGGTTGGCCGGGTATCGTGGGTCCGCCGGGCTATTACGCGGCGGATGCTTGCGCGCTCAGCTTTTCGATGATCCAATCGTGGACGATTTGCTCTACTTCTCGCGCGGATTTGTCAAGGTTATGGCCGTCGCCTTTGAGAATAACGAGTTTCTTGGGCTCATGCGCCGTGGTGTAGACGCGGTGGGAGCTTGTGCTTGGGACCACCGTATCCTGATCTCCATGAATTAGGAGGATCGAACAGTCCGGCGAAAGCTCGGGTACAACATCAACGCCGTAGGCTTGCGTTGACAGGGCAACCACGGTTTTAACCGAATCCGAGCGGGCTGCCGCCTGTATCACGACAGCCCCACCAAAAGAGTGACCGGTAAGGGCCATCCTAACAATTCCCTGGCTCTCGAAGAAACTGATGCCCGCCA
>PFFU01000065.1 GCA_002783345.1 Candidatus Aquicultor secundus | reverse complement strand
AACTCTATCTAAGCTTAGACCCTCCTGCACATGTAGAAGGCTGCGCCCAAGATTCTTCAGTCGCATTCGCTCCTTCAGAATGACATGCACAGAAAATAGGATGTCGCGGTACTAGGTGTAGACACGCTACTATAAGAAGAAGGTTTTATTCGTAACTCGAAATTCCAACATTACTCATTAAGAACAAAAGAGGCCGTGCCGATGATTACCTCAGTCACAAAAACAATCGAGCAAGAAATCACATAAGTAGACGCAAAATAATCGCAGCAAACGAGGAGGCACCACATTGTTAAATCTAATTGATGAACTCAGCACAGAGCACTCAGACCTTTGTATTTCGTTCGGAAACCTCGAGCGCCTCGATATCTCATCCGAAGAGAGCCATAAGGAAATCCAGTCATTAAAAGCATCATTGCTGGCCCACCTCAGGAGAGAAAACGAAGAGCTGTATCCGCAACTTAGAGAAATGGCGTTTAATAATCTTCAGCTACAGCGCACGCTTGACTGGTTTACGCGCGACTTGGCGCGGATATCGGCCGTGCTCATCCTGTTTCTCGACAAATACTCGGACGGCGGCCCGCCATTAGCATTTAAGCGTGATTTTAGCCGCCTCAACAAAATCCTTAATGCCCTGATCAAGCAGGAAGAGCGCCTTATTTACACCGAGTACCAGAACGCATCGATCGGTAAAGTTGCCTAAAACGATCTACGAACGTTAATTTTACTGGAGCCTTCAGGGGCTCCAAATTTATTTTAATAATCTGACAAGCGGTCAATATCGCAATTGACAAAAGTTTAACCGGCCAATATAATGATTTGGATGCTCAAAAATAATTATTATGCTTTCTTCATAACGAGGTGAGATAGTTGGCACATAAAAAAGGAATGGGAAGTACCAGGAACGGTCGCGATAGCCAGTCTAAGAGACTGGGCGTTAAGGCTTTTGGCGGACAGTATGTAAACGCGGGAAGCATTATAATGCGCCAGCGCGGCACTAAGATTAAGCCGGGCGAGAATGTCGGGCTTGGCCGCGATTACACACTCTTTGCCCTGATAAACGGCTATGTTGTTTTTGAAAGTAAGGGTAGGAACGGTCGCAAGGTAAGCGTATTGACCGATGCAATCGCTCAAGCGTAACCCTTAAGAAATGCAGCTAAAGCCACAGTTACCTGTGGCTTTTTTGTTTGGGGATATATAAATTATGTTTGTAGATGAGGCGAAGATTTTCGTAAAAGCGGGGAATGGCGGAAACGGCGTGGCCAGTTTCTTCCGGGCGAAGTATGTCCCAAAAGGGGGACCGGACGGGGGGGACGGCGGCCGCGGCGGTAGCGTCATCCTTGAAGTGGATGAAAACCTGCGCACGCTCATGGATTTCCACTACCAGCGGCATTTCAAGGCCGAGCGGGGGCAGCATGGTTCGGGCGGTCACAAAAACGGTAGAAACGGCGCCGACGTGGTTTTGAAAGTTCCGCCCGGTACGCTTGTTCGCGATGAAGAGGGGAACATCCTCGCGGACCTTACCGAGCCGGGTGAACGTGTGGTTATCGCCCGCGGTGGCATGCGTGGCAGGGGAAACGCGCATTTCGCGACGCCAACCCGCCGCTCGCCGACTTTTGCCGAGAAAGGCGAGCCGGGTGAGGAGCGCTGGGTAGTCCTTGAGCTTAAACTCCTTGCCGATGTCGGCCTCGTGGGGTTTCCGAGCACCGGAAAATCCACGCTGATCAGCCGGATCTCATCAGCCCGCCCAAAAATTGCGGAGTACCCGTTCACAACGCTTGTTCCCAATCTCGGGGTGGTCGCCGTACCGGATGGCCGCAGTTTCGTCGTAGCCGATATCCCGGGGTTGGTCAAGGGCGCGCATGCAGGCAAGGGCCTTGGGCACGGCTTTTTGCGTCACATCGAGCGCACGGCGGTTATCGTTCATATCCTGGATATGGCGGCGCTCGAAGGGCGCAACCCAATCGAGGATTTCGAGGTGATAAACCGCGAACTCGAGCTTTACGACCTCGAACTTGCGCATCGCCCGCAGATCGTTGCCGGCAACAAGATGGACATACCCGAGGCGCAGGCCAACCTGCCTGTGGTCGAGAGATATATGCAGGAGCGCGACATACCGTTCTTCCCGATATCGGCCGCAGTCGGAACCGGCGTGGATCGTTTGCTCTACGCGGTCGCAGACCTGTTGGATACCGTCGAAAAACCCGAGGTAAAACGGGAAAAAGAGAAGAGAGTTGTCGCAGAAAAGCCGAGCCCGACGGAAATCACCGTATCCAGGGAGGGCGACACCTGGGTTGTGAAGGGCACCAATATCGAGCGAATCGTCGCGATGACCGATTTCGAAAACGAATACGCCATTGTTCACCTGCAGAAACGCCTTAAGCGCATAGGCGTCGAAGACAAGCTCATCGAAGCGGGCGCCAAAGAAGGCGACACCGTGCGCATCGGCAAAATGTCGTTTGAGTTTTATCCATTCTAACCAGGGTCCAGAGACTCTATAGTGTCCAGAGACCAGGGTCCGGGGTTCCGGGAAGACCGGTTAATAGGTGAATGGGTTGATAGATGAATGGGTTGATAGATGAATGGGTTAATAGCGGGTGAATGGGTTGATAGGTGAATGGGTTGTGGGTAGAGGGAGTGGGTAAGAGTGAGTAGCGAGTACATGTCATTCTGAGGCGATAGCCGAAGAATCTCGGGTGCAACCACAGCGACTGCAACTTATCAGCGTCTAGGCGTAGCTAAACTATTGTAAAAAGAAGGTTTTCCCCGAACCCCGGCCTCTGGACCCTTACTTATTAGCAGGTAAACATGCTAAAATGTTTATTAGCTTTATAATCCAACACACAGAGGTGCAAATTAATTGCAAAGGACTGAATGCCTTCCGTAATGCTCGTCGAGTAGTTATTAAGCTTGGGACGAGCACTATTACCAAGAGCACGGGCGAAATCGACCACGTGCAGCTAAAAAACATAGTCGATCAGGTGGCGAAACTTAGGGCCAAGGATTACCAGGTCGTAATCGTTTCTTCGGGCGCTATCGCCGCCGGAGTCGAAAGTCTGGGGCTCAAAGCCAGACCGGCCGCCATACCCGAGCTACAAGCCGCTGCATCGGTTGGCCAGGGGTTACTGCTCCACGAATACGCAACGCTTTTCAGCGAACACGGATTAAAAGTCGGCCAGGTTTTGCTGACCCAGCACGACATCGTCCACCGGCAGCAATACCTTAACTCACGCAACGCGCTCAGGACATTGCTTAAATTGGGAATAGTACCAATAATTAACGAAAACGACGCAACGGCTGTCGATGAGATTAAATTCGGCGACAACGATACGCTTGCGGCGCTGGTCGCCAATCTTGTCAATGCCGATATTTTGATACTGCTCTCGGATATCGAAGGGCTTTACACATGCGACCCGCGTTTTGGCGGAGACGCTTGTCTTATCCCGGAGGTCAAAGATATTACCTCTGAGCTGGAGGATCTGGCCGGTAGCGTCGGTAGCGAGTTTGGCTCGGGCGGTATGGCCACGAAAGTGCAGGCGGCCCGGATCGCCATTTTCGCATGTGTCGGCATGGTTATCACAAACGGGCGAAGGCCGAACGTTTTGGTAGACATAATGGATGGCAAGCGAATCGGCACATTCTTTATACCAAGAAAAAAGAAATTAAGCGGTCGTAAACTTTGGATCGCGTTCGGCAAGTCGACCGCTGGAAGCATTACCGTTGACGACGGTGCGGTTAACGCTCTCATCGCATCGGGCAAAAGTCTCCTGCCGGCCGGCGTTGTTGCAAGCGAAGGTGAGTTCCAGGAAGGCGATGCGGTAAATATAAAAGATATGCGTGGGCGGATTTTTGGAAAAGGGATAACCAATTACTCCTCGGATGAGGTGGACCGGATAAAGGGTCTGAAAACCTCTGAGGCCATGGAAAAGTATCCCGAGAGCATGAACAACGAAGAGATTATCCATAGGGATTGTTTAGTAATTTTACGCTAGGGAGGGGATTTACGACGATGGCGCAGATAGAGCGTTTGCGGGCTGAAGTTGTTGAGATCGGGAAGAGGGCCAAGACCGCCGCGGCGGCGATGGCGACGTTGAGCACAGAACAGAAAAACAATGCGTTGATCAGTATGGCTGAAGCTCTGGTTGCCAACGCTGAGCACATATTGGCCGCCAACGAAAAGGACATGGAAGCAGCGGCCGCTGCCGGGATAGGCTCATCGCTGCTCGACCGGTTGATGCTTACCTCGGTGAGGGTTAAAGAGATGGCCGAAGGGCTTTACGATGTGGCGGTTCTTACCGATCCGGTGGGCGAAACGATTAAGGGATGGCGTGTGCCGAACGGCCTGGACATACGCCAAGTCAGGGTCCCCCTAGGCGTTGTGGCGATTATTTATGAGGCGAGGCCGAATGTCACAGTCGAAGCGGCGGGTCTTTGTGCGAAAAGCGGAAACTCGATTATTCTGAGGGGCGGCTCGATGGCGCTTCACTCCAACCTTGCGCTCACGGAAGTAATTGCAAACGCGGCAACCGAGGCCGGGCTTCCCGCCAACGCCATCCAGGCGCTGGCAAATCCCGACCGCGAAGCGGCAAAAGAGCTTATGAGGCTCGACCATTTTATCGACCTGCTTGTTCCAAGGGGCGGGCCCGAGTTAATTCATGCTGTGGTGTCGCATGCCACGGTGCCGGTTCTCTGGGCGGGTGCGGGCAACTGCCATATTTACGTGGATGCGAGCGGCGACCTTGAGATGGCCAAGAGGATAGTTATAAACGCCAAGTGCCAGCGCCCCAGCGTTTGCAATGCGGCAGAAACGTTGCTTGTGAACAGGGAAATCGCAGAAACATTTCTGCCAATGGTGGGTGCGGACCTGACGGCGCAGGGCGTGACCATCATCGGGGACAAGACGACCAGGAAATACATTCCTACAGCGCAAGAAGCGACCGAGAAGGATTGGTTTACCGAGTATCTGGAGCTTAAGATAGCGGTTCGTGTAGTCGATTCCACCCAGGCGGCGATCGACCACATAAACACCTATGGGACCAGGCATTCCGAAGCGATTATCACCAAAGACCTCGAGTCGGCGCGCAAGTTTACGCAAGAAGTGGATGCTGCGGCCGTCTACGTAAACGCCTCGACACGGTTTACCGATGGCTCGCAGTTCGGGCTGGGTGCAGAAATAGGTATCAGCACACAAAAACTTCACGCGAGGGGCCCTATGGGCTTGACAGCCCTCACGTCTACGAAATACGTTATAGAAGGAACCGGACAGATTAGATCTTAGGTCTTAGGTTTAGGAGGTACACCTTGACTATCGAGCAAATAGCAACGCTGGTTATTTTGGTCTTAATTCTCGGCTTCGGCATTTGGGCTTACACTGCATCATCGGCGGCGCATAAAGAAGACGAAACAGAACAATCGAGTTAGCGGTAATAACACGGCGACCCATAAACAAAAGAAAAGCCAAGTAGCCATTAGCTAATACAACCAGCTACTTGGCTTTAGTTGTCCATTACCACACGCTGATTACACGCTAAGCGGCCATTTCCGGACGGCTGGGCTCCGAAACCTGCTCCAAGACCTCACCGGCCTCCTCGATATTCTGGCTGCGCACTGCTATATCGCCAAGCGATAGTATTCCTACCAGCAGTCCATCCTGATCGACAACCGGCAATCTCCTTATTTTAAACTCCTCCATGATATGCGCGGCCTCGTCCAGGTCGGTATCGGGTGATACGACATGTAGGTCGGAACTCATAATTTCGCCAACACTTGTGTTCTCAATATCCATGCCATCGGCAACCGCACGAATAACGATGTCGCGGTCGGTCACGACACCGATTAAGATATTGCCATCCAGAATCGGCATGAAGCCCACATCGATATCCCTCATCATAGAAGCGATATTCATAATGGAATCGGTAACTTGAGCAGATTCAGGATTTTTTGTCATGATGTCGCTGACGTTCACAAAAAACACCCC
>PFFU01000015.1 GCA_002783345.1 Candidatus Aquicultor secundus | reverse complement strand
CTCAAGAAATACCGAAAGCTGTGTTGCTTTCATTTATATGACCTCCCGTATCATATCGTTAGCTCCTGTACCAGGAGCACTTCTCACAGTATCTAATTCACAATCCGACATCCGAAGCCCGACATTCGCAATTCGAAATTCCCAATTCCCTACAGCTGTCTGTTGTCTATTACCCGCTTTGCCTTACCTTCGCTTCGCTGGATGGTTTTGGGCTCTACAAGTTTTACGTCTACGCTGATATTGAGAATGCTCTCGATCTCGCGCTTTATTTTGCGCTCGAAGGCTTCCATGCCTTTCACCTCGTCGGTGAAGAACTTCTCGCCGACCTCGACCTGGACCTGCAAGACATCCATTGTCCCTTTTCTCTCGACAACCAACATATAGTGTGGCTCGGTCCCTTCTATTTCCATCAGAACGCTCTCGATTTGCGACGGGAACACGTTTACTCCCCTGATTATGAGCATGTCGTCGGTGCGGCCGGTTACCCTATCCATTCTCGCGACGGTACGACCGCATGTGCATTTCTCATAGTTGACCGCCGAGATATCCCTGGTGCGGTACCGTATGACCGGGAAGCCTTCTTTTGTCAGGGACGTGAACACAAGCTCGCCTTTTTGCCCTTCGGGCAACACTTCGCCGGTATCGGGATCGATAACCTCGACGATGAAGTGGTCTTCGTTGACGTGCAGGCCGTCTTTTTCCGGGCACTCGAACGCAACTCCGGGGCCTATGATCTCGCTTAAGCCGTAAATATCGATAGCGAGGATGCCGAGCTTTTTCTCAAGTTCGATTCTCATATTGTTCGACCAGGGCTCGGCTCCAAATACGCCCGCTTTGAGTTTTAGTGAACCCGCCGCGCCCATTTCTTCTGCCACTTCAGCCAGGAATAGCGCGTATGACGGGGTACAAGCGAGGATAGTGCTGCCAAAGTCCTCCATGACGGTGACCTGGCGCTTGGTGTTACCGCCGGATATCGGGACGACCGATGCGCCGATGCGCTCCGCGCCATAATGAATACCCAGGCCGCCCGTAAAAAGCCCGTAGCCGTAGGCGTTGTGAACGACGTCATCGGCTGTTGTTCCCGCTGCCGAAAGCGTTCGTGCCATAAGCTCGGACCAGGTGTCGATGTCTTTTTTGGTGTAGCCGACAACAATCGACTTGCCCGTGGTGCCCGATGAGGCATGCAGCCTGACAATATCCGTCATCGGCACGGCGAATAATCCGAAAGGATAATTATCTCTTAAGTCTGTTTTAACGGTGAACGGAAGTTTGCTAAGGTCATCAAGGGTCTTTATAATATCGGGCTTTATTCCCGCTTCATCAAACCGCTTCTTATACATCGGTACCGACTCGTATACCCGCTTTACCGTCGCTTGAAGCCGCTCCAGTTGCAGATTATTAAGTTCACCGCGCGGCATTGCCTCGTACTCTTTGTTCCAGATCATAATACACTCCCTAACCCGTAATCTAATACTATGAAAGCGGTGCCCTCAAAGCACACCGCAAGCGAAGTTGAAAACATTTTTATAATAGCTAAAAACTGTTATTAGGTAAATAGGTGAATGGGTCTTCTCTCATCCTCGACCCACGCCCATTCACCTATTCACCGGGTATTGGGGCCGGCACTGTTGTCGGTGGGATCGTTGGTTTTGCGGTTACCGGAGGGGTTGCGCCGGGTGCCGGTGGGGCTGCCACTTCACGCGTACCGACGCGCACGACCGATTTGCCGGGTGGGTATCTGCTGAAGAAGGTATCCTTTTTTGCCACCTTGCCGTTTTTATAGACTATGCGGTATACGGAGACGTCTCGACCCGCGATTCCTCTTTCCTCTACCTTGGTGACACCCTTTGCCAGGGTCGGGTCGTCGACGCGTTTGGTGGGCGCCGATTTATAATTGCTCGGTCCCGACGTGGTGTACTCGACTTTTATGTTTTGATTTGTACTGTAGAAGCTGATCGTGATCGATCCGCTTGTTGTTCGGGTTTTTATGAGCACGTATGCGCTTGTATTGTTCTTGAATTTCAGGTCGGGTCCGTCCCAGGATACGGTGGCATCTCTACCGGTCGGATAGTGACTGATAAAGAAGCTATGATTGTGTCGTTCGACCACCTCATACCCACCGAAGAATATGACGTTGAAAAGCGTAGTCGCAACCTGACAGACGCCGCCGCCAAGCGACGGGACAAGTTCACCGTTGATAATAGCGGGGGCTTCGCGATATCCCTTCGCTGCCGTTCTTGGTCCTATAGTGCCGTTAAATGAGAACGTCTCGTTCGGCGCCACTATATTGCCGTCGAGAGAATTTGCCAGGGTTTGAATATTGTGGACCCTGGAGGTTTGACCCCCGTTGAAGAAAGTCGTGTAGCTTGAAACCTTTTCCTTTATCCCCATTTTCCCTGCGTCCTCGGTAGTCAGCTTCGGTTTTGTGGTTTCGGTTACGAGCATCACCTCTCTTGAATCCTCTGTTTTGCTCGCGTCAAATACATCGTTACATGCCTTATCGAGGTCGACTTCTATGCCGTTATTGCCCGGGACAATAGCAACCTTGTCCCCTTCGATCTTAAATTCGGCATCTTTCGGCTCGGTGGATATCTCCTTGGTCTGCTGTTCGAGATAGCCGGTCATTTCGTCTTTATCGAATTTTATGTCGATGCCCCAATCCCGGCCTTCTCGTACCTTATTGAACTCGAGCCACTCCGAGATCTGCGTTACGGGAATTTCCCATTTCTTGTCGCGATACTTAAGGACTACCGGGGCTTTGATGATCTGCTTGACGGTATCCCTGACATCGCTGAGATCTTGCTCGGTTATATCCGGTTTTTGTACGACAACCGGAAGCTCAATGCTGGTGCTGTTTTTATAAGCGAACGCCTTTAATAGCCGATCGACCAGAACTTTTTTCTTTACCTGGCGGCCATCTTTGCTGCTTGCGATCATTGCCCGGCTGTTTACGATCTTTATTTCACCGTCCTCAGCAGGCCGGTTCACCTTTTTGGTGATACCTTTGATGAACTCGTCGAGCTTGTTCTTATCGTAGGTAAACACCGGTTCGACATTGCGCGGCTTAAACCACAGCCCGATACGATCGCCGACAACTTTAAAAAACTTTCCGCGCCTTCCTATGGCAAATGCTTTATCGATGGTTTTTTTGGTATCTATGCGGGCATCAAGCTCGCGAGGATTTGCTTTCCAGGTGTTGTTTTTGTATGTGATGGTGATGGTTTTGCGCTCGAGGACGTTGGATAAACGGTTCAGCTCGACGAGTGCTTCGCTTTTTGTCTCGCCTCCGAGCTGAACGTCACTGACTTTTACGCCTTTATGAACCTTGTTGGAGTATAATGCGGCATCGCCGATGCATAGTCCTGCAACGATCACTACTATGGATGCCACTATAACGAGCGAGATGCGTAGTGCGGGTTGCTCCAATTTCTGTTTTATTTTAGCGTTTAGTTCCATTCCTGTTCCTTGAACACCTGATATAGTGTATCACTATTAGTTTTTTAGCTAGTGCTTTAGCTATTAGACTATTTAGTAAGTGTGTTTAATAGAAAGTGCTATTTGTTATTTATAACGAACATTACAATATTCATCAAGCGCTATATTGCATGTTTTATCTCTCAACCGGCATTTTTCCCGGCGGAAGCCACCGGGTCTATCCTGAGATTATTTTCTTTAGTTATATAGAACGATACGCCCGAAAGCGACGATAAGTTGTCTCTGATGCCCCCCGTAATAACAAGCGCTTCGTGGAGGACTTCCGGATCGCCTACGGCTAACAACTCGTACGGTGGCGAAACAGGCGTGCCATCGACAAATATAGCACTACCCCTTTGCATAATTCCAGTGTTCGCGATAACCCTTATGCCGTTAATTGAAACAGCCTCGGCGCCGCCCACCCTGAGCTCGGTAATTATGCCGACAAGGTCGTTTGAGTTAAGTGATTTGTTCTCATCGGTGACCACGACCCTAACACCCGGTCCGGCTACCTTTGTAAGCCCTGCGATAATCTTTAAGTTGTTGAGGTTTTTTGAGGACTCCTTTATGACCGCCGCGCTGTCGTGGCTGGTACGCTGGATTTTAAAGAGCTGCAGACGCAGGTCGGATGTCTCAGCCCTCAGGTTGTTTATCTCGCTGTTGAGATTACTTACGATTTGGCTTAAATCCGATTCGCTTGCATCCTGGAGCGCTTGTGAGGCGGTTTGCTGCACCCTGAACTGGGTTGCCAGCAAAATACCGATGAGCATGCACACGGCGGCTATGGCTACCTGTGTTCTTTTGCCCTGGCTGTTTAATAGCTTGATGAAGTTCTGGATGTGGTTCAACTACTGCTACTCCCAGTGCCGTTTTTGGAAATAGTGCCTTCTGACTAATGCTAAGTTTTGGAACAGACGAACTCCGAACGCCACAACAGCGGCAAGGTACAGGTCGATACCCAACCTGTCCCCCATGAAAACGATCAACGCCGCCAACAGTGTGTTGCTAAAGATTCCGGTAAAGAACAGTTTCTCGTTAAACTTCATTTCAAGGCTTGCCCTTAACCCGCCGATTGCGCTATCCAGCGCCGCCAGCAACGCGATACCAAGGTACTTTGACCAGGTCGCAGGTATTGGAATATTTAAAACCAGCCCGATAACTATCCCGATTATCAATCCGATGAGAGGTAGCACTAATCTGCTCCTTTTACGACTTTTGCGTTTTCCATAAGCAAGCTTCCCGTATATCCGGGCACGGTAAGCCCTTCTTTTTGTTCTACATCCGCCTTGAGACCGTAAAACTTTGCGATCTCATTAAGCAGGCGTTTCGTATTGGTATCGGCTTCCAACGCCTCCACCATTTTTTGCGAATTCCCAACCGCTTTTATTGTAAACGGTGAAACCAAACGCATAGAGTTGACGAGCACGTAGCCGCCCGCACAACGTACCGATGAGGTCGAGATGAGTCGTTGACCGTTGACGCTTACCGCCTTTGCACCGCCCGCCCATAGGCTGTTTACGACAAGCCTGATATCGTAGTCATGGATAACGTAGTCATTCGGCTCGCCATCCTTTGGGGATTGTTGGCTATCGGCCAATGTCACGATGAGACCCGGCCCCTTTACGTCGGTTAAGCCCGCCGCCTTTTTGATATCATTGAGATCTCTTGTATATGTAGAGAGAATACCTTGCGTTTGCGCTGCAGAATTCTCATACTTCGAGATTTGTCCTCGTATCGACTCTATCCCGGCTTTCAGGTTATCTCGTTCCTTCTCTAGCCCGTGTACTGTTTTGATTAAATTTTCTTTTCGCGGCGCATTAAGAGCTTCGCGGTTTCTTTGCTGTGTATTAAACGCCATTGCTAGAAGCACCCCAAGCACCATGCAGACTACCGCCAGTGAAAGATGCCAATTTTTCTTCAACTCTACTCCCCCACCGGTAGATTCACTAATTCATCAGTATATACGATTGGCAAGCTAGTTAGAATATGCCACCACCTGCAGATATCCGTTGAGCGGCATCCCTACTACAATGTTTACCTGGAAATATTCAAGGTCTTCATTGGGGGCTTTATTGCGGAGATGTTTAGTTAAAAACCGGTTAACCGTTTTTACGTCATCATCGATTGTGCGTATTCTTCTAAGTTCTCGAATCGGGTTTTGTCCCGGGATTCGATATAGACGCGTACGAGCGGTTCGGTGCCGGAGGGGCGGGCGAGTATCCAGTCGCCGGATGCGAGGATGTACTTGATGCCGTCGACCGCCCTCGTTTCGGTTACTTTCTCGCCGGCTATTTCCTGCGGTGGGTTGTTCTTAAGCTCGTTTAACAGATGGTCTTTTCTCTTGGGGGTAAGGTGTATATCAAGGCGTTTGGTATAGAATTTACCATATTTTTCATAGATACCGTCCAGGATTTCGGTGAGCGGCTTTTGCTCATAGGCGACCATCTCGGCAAGCAGAAGGTCGGCAAGCAGGCCGTCTTTCTCGGGGATATGGCCTTGAATACTTAAGCCCCCACTCTCTTCGCCTCCTACGACGACAGGTTGTTTCATCATCTCCTGGGCGATGTACTTAAAGCCGACCGGCACTTCGACGGCCTCGGTACTGTAACTCTTCGCAATCTCGTCTAAGAGGTGTGTTGTGGCGACGGTTCTGACAATAACGCCTTTCATACCGCGGTTTTTCAGCAGATGAACCGCCACCAGGCTTAGTATCTGATTTGCAAAGATGTAGGCGCCGTTAAAATCCACCGCACCGAACCGGTCGGCGTCCCCGTCGAGGGCCAGTCCTAAATCCGCCTTCATCTTCATAACTTCACTTTTTAACTCTGTGAGATGCTTGTCGCTTGGGTCGGGGTACGAGCCGCCAAAGAGCGGATCGCGGTAGTTATGTATCGTTTCGACCGTGCAGCCGACCTCGGCAAGAAGCGTATCCATCAGCCCCTGTGCCGCGCCCCACATCGGATCGAGGGCGATCTTAAGCCCGGCCTGGCGTAGTTTATCGAAATCGACAAGTGTTGAGAGATGTTTCGTGTATTCCGGGAACGGCTCTATATCGCGCACCAGGTCGCTTCCCTCTAAGGGCGCCGTTTTTACACCGCTGCCGTCAACGTTTGCCGAGATATACTTCTCTATCGTTCCGGTTATCTCAGGGCTTGCCGGCCCCGCATACTCCGGTATGAACTTGATACCGTTGTATTCGGGAGGATTGTGGCTCGCGGTAAGCATAATCGCCCCGCCGGTGTTATAGAGCTTAATAGAATAAGCCGTAATAGGCGTCGGAAGAGCCCGCCTTGGCATATAAACAGGGATGCCGTTGCCGACCATAACCGCTGCACACTCAGAAGCAAAGCGCTCTGCGAAAAATCTAGTGTCGTGCCCAATCACAATGCCTTTTTCTGCCAAGCCCGCTTCTTTTAAATAATCCGCAATAGCTTGTGCGACGATCTTAACATTTGAAATAATAAATGTATCGTTCATGACGGCGCGCCAACCGTCCGTTCCAAATTTTATAACCGAATCAGCCATTCGTTTGGTTTTCACTCTCCTCCCCCCCCTTATTCGTCGGACGCGATTACACCCTCTACGAATTTTACGAACCTGTCTACCTCGTAGTCGGCGTCTTGTTGAGATTTGCTCTCCGCGTAAATGCGAACAACCGGCTCATCGGGATCGGGCAGCAGAAGCGCCCAGCCACCGTCGCCGAATGTCTTTACGCCATCTATCATTTCAACCTGCTCATCCTTGGTTTCCTCCATTATTCTTCTCATCACGAGGCCTTTTTTATCCCAGGGACAGAAGGTGTTTTTGTGCGATAGGTAGTAAGACGGCAGGCTCGCTACCAGCTCAGACAATGGTCTTTCAGCTGCCGCCAGGTACTCCATAAGCTTAAAGAACGTGACGATTCCGTCATAAGCGGGTAGAAATTGCGGGAAAATGTACCCGCCGCCCTGCGCGCCTACGAATGACACGCTCTCGTCAAGTGCGGCTTCCATCATCGAGCGGGTGCTCACCTTTGTTCTCACCACAGCGCGCCCAAAAGATGCTGCGATTTCTTCGGCGACCGTGGACACCGTTAAAGGAACGGCTATTTTGCCCTGGCGCACATCGAACTGGCAATGCAGGTACGTAAATAAATGAAGTGCGTCATTGGGCGAAATCAAGCGCCCGCGATCATCGACAACCGTTACTTTTTCACCACCGCTGTCTATCATAATGCCGAAGTCTGCCTTGAACGTGTCGACTATCCTCGATAGCTGTTGCGTTGCCGCGCCAAGCTGTTCGGGCGATATGGTCGTCCTGCTCTCGCTGGTGAAGGCGTTAAGCCCGATCACGTCGCAGTTAAGTTTCTCAAGCAGATGCGGCATCATCAAGGCAGTGCTTCCAAAAGCGTAGTCGACCACGACTTTGAAGTGGCGTTGCCGGATTTTCTCTATGTCGATAGCTTTCAGAATCGAGTCCCTATACGCCTCTACGGAGCGCTGTGGGAATTCTGTCTCACCGATCTCATTGTAGAACACACGCCGGAAATCCTGGCGGTAGTAGTATTTCTCAATATCGCGCTCGGAGCCTTCCTTAATATCGATGCCGTGCGTGTCGAAGAAATGGATCTCCATCGATTGCTGGTCGAACGGTGATGTTCTCACGTGGATGCCGCCGACTTCCGGACCCGTCTGGATAAGGAACCTGTTTACTGAAGATGAGGTAACCCTCAGGTCGCTACAGTTAATCCCGGTGGAGTTTAGGCCCGCGATCATCGCGCGCTTTATCATCCTTGAGACCCGGCTCGCATCCTGGCTTACGACCACGCAAGAGTCTTTCTTAAGCGTCGTCCCATAGGCCATCGCCAGTTTCATGGCAAGGTCGACGGTAATATCAATATTGATAAGGCCGCTGACCCCTTTAGCACCAAAGAGGCTTCTCATGCCGCGCGATTCCCAGATAAGGTTGCTGTTGATAACAGCGCTCTCATCCACGCGCTTAAACGGGTAGATTTTTACGTCGTGGTTTATGACGGCGTTATCGCCGATTACCGAGTCATCACCGATAACAACGCCCTCTTCAATACGCACGCCGCTTTTAATATCACAGTTTTTACCGACCACCGCGCCGTGCACGTGGCATTGCGAGCCAAGATACGCGTTATCCCAGACGATACTGCGATGGATGTGGGCTTTGCTTTTCATAACGACGTTGTTTCCGATTACGGAATACTCGTCCAACTCCGCGCCCGGCTCTATCTTGGCGTTTTGCCCTATCACAACCGGTCCCGATATATCGACCGAGAGGTCTACATCCGCGCCGTCGCCGATCCAGACATTATCTCTCATCCTGATGCCCGGGGGTTGAATTTTTGATTTTAAATCAAGGATATCCCTATGGGCCTGCATGTATTGTTCGAAGTTGCCGATGTCGCACCAGTAGCCATCCATAACGCAGCCGTAAAGCGGTGCGCCCTTCTCAAGAAGTATTGGAAACAAGTCCTTGCTGAAATCAAACTTTTCGCCTTTTGGGATGTATTTAAATATTTCGGGTTCAAGGACGTATATGCCGGTGTTCACGGTATCGCTGAACACCTGACCCCAGGAAGGTTTTTCAAGAAATCGCTCTATCTGACCGGCTTCCTCGGTAATGACCACTCCGAACTCAAGCGGGTTCTCAACGCGCTTTAGCGCGATCGTTACCATCGCGCCTTTTTTCTTGTGGAATTCGGCAAGGCTGGTTAAATCAAAATCAGTGAGGGCGTCGCCGCTTATGACTATGAAGGTCTCATCAAGAAAGTCTTCGGCTTCCTTTACGCTTCCGGCCGTACCGAGCGGGAAATCTTCGATTGAGTAGTGCATATTTACGCCCTGGTCGGTTCCTTTACCAAAGTAGTTCTTGATCAGCTGCGGCAGAAACTGCATAGTCGCCACTATATCAACCATTCCGTGCTCACGAAGTAGCTCGAGGATATAGTCCATGACCGGTTTGTTAAGAATCGGAACCATCGGTTTCGGTTGGTTGCTGGTTAAGGGCCTGAGCCTCGTGCCCTCGCCACCCGCCATAACTACTGCCCTCATAAATACCTCCTGATTGTAATTCTATTGGATATAATCCATGACCCAAACCTCTTGTTCACTTGGTAATGTTGAAGCCGATAATAACACCGTGCTTCCTACGTGCTTCACGACGGGCATTTCTTGGATGAAGGGCTCCACACCCGCAACCTTTATCGTGCAGTGTTTGGTCTTGTAATGCATGGGTACGGTCACCTTTGCCTTGAGTATCTTGACGACCTCTGCAGCCTGCTTGTGATCTAACGTATAGACGCCCCCAACAGGAATAAACAACACGTCAACACCTTGAAGCGCTTTTACCTGTTCCCCGGTTATAGGTTGCCCAAAATCCCCCATATGGGCCAGAGTGAGCCCATCTATGGTAAACATGTATATTGTATTACGACCCCGTTTCTCTCCTTTTACTTCGTCATGATAAGAGGAAATTCCTTCTATAAATAGACCATTTATATGAAACTCTCCAATCGTATCTATAACCCTTGGTAATCCGCCAACGGCTGTGACGTTATTATGATCATGATGGTGATGGCTCAATGTAACTATATCAGCGGTGATTTCCGGGGGTGTATAGCCTGTTTCTGCATCATACGGATCTGTTACTATCCTGATCCCACTACGGCTCTCGATAAGAAACATCGCGTGCCCGAACCAGCTTATCTTAACGGCACCACCGTTATCTACACTTCTGTTGTTACTCAGAACTCTCCCTCCTTTGCGGGCTGAATCATTTGTGTGCTTGCTTGCTCTTTATTATACTTATCCCTAATTTGACGTATTTTAAACCGGTTACCAGCGATAAAGCTACACCGATGTAAAAAAGCCCTATCCCGAGGGTTGTTGTGCTGAACACTCCGACGCTAACGTCGAGTAGCAGGAAAAACACCGAAAACATCAAGATCGCGGTTGCAACCTTACCCTCGTAGGCAACCTTTATCCGGATACCTAAATGGGATATATATACCCAGCCTAAAATCATGAGAAGATCGCGCCCAACTACGGTAAGCACGACCCAGAGCGGTACCAGGGCACTTATTTTTACGTAGAGAACAACCATCGCCGAGATAATAAGGATACGATCCACAACAGGGTCGAGGATTTTTCCGAAATCGGTCACCTGGTTGAGCCGCCGAGCGACAAACCCATCGAACAAATCGGTGAGCGCCGCGATCCCAAACGCAAGCGCCGCAACGAGATTCAGCATCGAGCTTGCCGCTAACGCCGCATAGACATAAACGGGCACCAACAGAAGCCTGGATAACGTTAGTAAGTTTGGGATATTTAAGGTCACCTGGGCACCTTTTCTATTATTCTTCTGCTTTCTTCTTAAGATCAGCGAGCATCTGCTTTACGTTATCGCGAAGTACTTTCGTCAGCAGCGGGTGCAAAAGAGGCGCTAACATCGGTATCCCGAATTCGAACTCCATGTTGAACGTTACTTTTGTCGATGCACCGTTTGGTTCGAGTTGCCAAAATCCTTTTAATACCTTAAGGTCGCCTTCTATTTGCTCATAATCAATCCGGTTTTCGGCCGGCTTTACAAAATCCTTCTCGACCCATCTAATGGTGCGCCCAACAACTTCGTTTATCCATTCTGAAGTTGACCACTCATCGCCCTTTTCGAGGATAGTAACCTTTTTTACATCGGCCATAAATTCCGGATATTTTTCGAAGTCTGAAATAATGGAAAAAAGCGTTTCGGGCTTCATTTTTATATCGATTTGTTCCTCCACTAACGGCACTGCTATCCCTCCTGTATATCTACGAGTATTATTGATAAAGCGGTTAGCCCATAAGCGTTTTATACTTGTCCACGGCATCATAGAGTACGCCGATCATGAAGTCGATTTGCTCATAGGTGATGATAAGCGGCGGCTCGATACGGATGACTTTTGGGTTGTTTAACATGTAGAGGACGAGAACGCCCTCATTCTCAAGCTCAAAAATCATGCTTCCGGCTAAACCCTCATCGGCAAATTCAACACCGATAAGCAAGCCTTTTCCGCGTACGTCGGTTATAACGCCGGGGAAATCGTCTTGCATTCTCTTCAGTTTTTCAAGGAAATACTCGCCCTTTTCGGCGGCTTGCCGCGGCAGATCTTCTTCTATGATGATATCGATCGTCGCATTCGCCGCGGCGCAGGCCAGCGGGTTTCCGCCGAACGTCGATGTGTGAAGCAGCGGATGTTCCGCAAACGGCGCAAACGCTTTCGGCGTTGCAATAAATGCGCCTATCGGCATTACGCCGCCACCCAGCGCTTTTGCAAGCGTCATGATATCGGGGGTAACGTCCTCCTGCTCGCACGCAAACATAGTACCCGTCCTGCCCATGCCGGTTTGTACCTCATCGAGGATAAGAAGCGCGCCGGTGTCGTCGCAGAGCTGACGCACGTCACTTAAGTATCCCTTCGGCGGGACGATTACACCGCCCTCTCCCTGGATGGGCTCAAGGATAACCGCCGCAGTAGTTTCGCCAATGACTGCCTTAAGCGCGTCTATGTCGCCAAACCTTACGTGGTCGAATTCTGGAAGCAGGGGCTTAAACGGGTCCCGGTAGAGCGGCCTGCCGGTTGCGCTTAGCGCTCCGAGCGATTTACCGTGAAATCCATTATCGGCCGCTATTATTTGTGGTTTACCGGAAGCAATCCTTGCCAGCTTCAACGCGCCTTCAACCGCCTCGGTACCGCTGTTGCCGATAAACGAGTAGGTTAAATCACCGGGGGTGATTTTGGCGAGCCTCTCACAGAGGTCGGCCATCGGCTTGTTCATAACGGTACGGACGCTGGTTTGCGCAATCATTTTTAGCTGATCCTCAACCGCCTTAACCACCTTTGGATGGCAATACCCAAGGTTATAGACGCCATGGCCGCTTAAAAAATCGAGGTATTTATGGCCTTTGATATCGTACATATAAGGTCCTTCGGTCTTTACTTCCACAGTAGTCCCGAGAAACCTCATAAGACGCGCAAAACCGGGGTTTACATACTTATCATATTTTTCGAGGGTTTCTTCTATTATGTGCTCGGCTTCCGCTTCTGTTACTGCTTTGCTTAAATCGATCAGCTTTTCCTTCATTGGCGCCTCCAAACTTAGTAACCGATGTTTTTAATAGCATTGGTGCTATAACGCATTAGTTTTATTTAATATAGACTTATCAGTATTGCCTTATAAAGATTATACTATTACTTGCTTACGATGACTATCTTTAAGGTAAAGTAAAAATCTTATGTTCTTAAATTTATATTATAGCCGATTTTTGTGGTTTCCCGGTCAATTTGATCCCGCAAAAATATCACGGGGACTGCTTGATGGGCGGTTAGGAATACTACAATGAATATCCAAATGCTTTAAGGGTAATAATTATAAGTATGGTCGGGAAGATAGAATTTATTGCTTAAGCATGACGGAGAGGATTATATTGGCAGAAGAAAGAAGGCTCAAGATCGAGATAACAGAGCAAAAAAGCATCACAACCGTGCTCTTCTCGGGAACCTACGATGAAGAAGACATTGTGCTGATGAAAGAAATGCTCAGTGCGCTTATCCGAAATAACAGGCTAAAACTTATTCTTAAATTTAATCATCTTGAAGCATTAGCTGAAGACGCTTTTGACTACCTTAAAGAAATGCGTAACCGGGTAGCACAACTTGGCGGGGCTGTTGTCTTAGTTTGCTCATCTGAAGACCGGCAAGAGGCATGCGATCGGCTCAAACGTACTTATGATTTCCTAGTGTTCAGAAGTTTTGATGAAGCACGCGAGCACTTTATAGGTCGAGAGTTTTAGATGGCTTTGAATAATGCTGTTACATCTTCTTTAATTATGGTTGATGGGTACGATCATATAGTGTACACTGGTGTAAACCTGGAGGTAGCTATGATAAGAGCCGGCATTAAAGAAATGAGAAAGAACCTGACGAAATACCTCGAATCAGTGCAAAAAGGCGAAGAAGTCATTATTACAAAGAGAGACGAACCAATCGCTAAGATTGTCCCGATCCCAACCAAGCAGCCAAAGACCCTTGCAAACCGCGAGCAACTTAGGAGTCTCATTAAGCCTCAGGGAAAACCTTTATCTCAGGTTGTTTCCGAGAATAGAGAAGAACGCTTGTAAATGGACATCTTCATCGATACAAGCTCCCTGGTAAAATACTATTATCCTGAAACTGATAGCAATGATGTCGAGAGAGTGATTCTCGCTGCTAAGCGCTTATATCTATGCGAATTGTCGCTTGTAGAATTCGCTTCGGCGTTAATGAAAAAAGTTAGGATGAATGAACTCCAGGAACAAGAGCAACAATTAATATGGGAAGCGTTCTTAAGTGATACCCAAGCCGAAAATGTTGAGTTGTTAGATCTGGCTCAAGATGACTTCAGAATCGCATCTGACCTAATCTTAAGGTATGGCAAGACTCGAAACTTAAGAACACTCGACTCACTTCAGTTAGCGGCTGCGTTAAAAGTGCCCGATGCTGATTTCCTGTCATCGGACAAAGAATTGCTTGTAGTCGCTGAGGAAGTTGGGTTGAAGCCCAAATTAACCCAAGATATTTCAGGAGGTTAGCCATGTTCTTTCAGGTCGCCGGTATCCATGTCGCGCCGTGGATACCGCCATTGGTAGCCTTTGTAATTTCGTTTTTTACCTCCATGGGAGGCGTATCCGGCGCATTCTTGCTGCTTCCGTTTCAGATGTCTTTTCTTGGGTACGCAAACCCGTCTGTCAGCTCTACCAATCAGGTGTTTAATATCGTAGCTATCCCGAGCGGCGTATACCGCTACTATAAAGAGGACCGCATGGTGTGGCCGCTGACCTTGATAGTGATAATCGGCACGCTTCCGGGCGTTCTCATCGGTGCTTTGGTACGTGTCACGTACCTGCCCGACCCAAAGGATTTCAAGCTCTTTGCCGCCGCAATCTTACTCTATATCGGCGTTAAGATGATCCGCGATTTACTGAGTAAAAGCTCGGGTGCTTCTGATAAGGCCAAAAGTGAGAAGCGCTTCCAGGAGCTTGTGCGCAATTACGGCAAGGGAGCAGCCGCCTTCAAGATCGCCGATGGAGGCACCCTGAAGCCTATTAAGATTACGCATTTCAATCGGAAACGGCTCGGCTACACATTTTACGGTGAGCAGTTCGATGTCTCGTTCTGGGGTATCTTCGCCCTTAGCTTTATTGTCGGAATCGTTGGCGGCATCTATGGTATCGGGGGCGGTACGATTATCGCTCCTTTCTTTGTCTCCTTCTTTGGCCTTCCGGTTTATACGGTGGCCGGTGCGGCGCTGATGGGAACCTTTGTCACGTCGGTAGCAGGTGTTGCTTTTTACCAGGCTATCGCACCGCTTTATCCTAAGATGTCCGTGGCTCCTGATTTGCTGCTCGGCGTTCTGTTCGGACTCGGTGGTATGGCCGGGATGTATCTTGGCGCAAGATGCCAGAAATATGTTCCGGCAAAAGCCATTAAGTGGATGCTAAGCGGGATTATTGTCTTCACTGCCCTCAAATATGTTCTGGACTTTTTCCATTAAAAACTGCTATTTGTTAAACTATCTTTAACTACCTATTTAACTTAAAGGATAAGCTATGCCGGAATTTTTTAAAGTTGTAACGCCCCAGCAGATTTTTGATGCGCTGGCTGGATTTGCCAGATTAACATTTGAGCAAATAGACCTGGAACATTCACTGGGCCGAGTTCTTGGCATGGATGTGGTTTCAAAGGAAGACCTTCCGGCTCGGGCGAGGTCAACAATGGACGGATACGCCGTAAGAGCAGCGGATACGTTCGGGGCTTCGGATACTATACCGGCACTACTTACAACTGTCGGACAAATCTCTATGGGAACGCTTTCTGATATATCGATTGCCCAAGGTCAAGCGGTAGAAATTCCTACGGGTGGCTTTTTGCCTGAGAGCGCGGATGCTGTTGTCATGGTGGAATACACAAATCCCCTTACCGATGGCGAAATCGAAGTGACAAGGCCCGTGACCCAAGGTGAAAATGTGTTAAACAGAGCTGATGATGTCGCCTTTGGCGAAAAGGTCCTGCCGGCTGGGCGACGAATTAGACCTCAAGATGTCGGTATATTGGCCGGGCTTGGTATAACCGAACTCACGGCCTTTAAAAAACCCGGAGTCGCCATCATTTCAACCGGGGATGAGATAGTGCCGGTAACAAAAACACCATTGCCGGGGCAGATACGGGATATAAACAGCTATGCAATCCGTGCGCTGGTTAAGACCGTGGGAGCTATCTCGATTTCAAGCGAGATTGTCCGGGACAAACCGGGTCTTTTAAAATCTGCGCTGCAAAACGCACTCGACACTTCAGACGTGGTTGTGCTTTCCGGCGGCAGTTCCGTGGGCGAGCGCGACTATATTGTTGAAGTAGTAAGCAGCTTCTCTAAGATGGAAATATACGCGCACGGCGTTGCTATAAGTCCGGGAAAACCAACACTTTTAGCAGCTGTGCAAGGTAAACCAGTTTTTGGTCTTCCCGGGCATCCGGTATCTGCAATGATCGTGGCCCAGGTGTTTCTATTGCCGTTTCTAAAGTATCTCGAAGGCGAGGAACTGAAAAAAGAGCCGACCGGCCAGCGGATACACGCCAAGCTTGCCGCATCCGTGCATTCGCCGCACGGCCGCGAGGACTACATCAGGGTAAAACTTGAGCGAAAGCAAGACGAACTGGCAGCTCTCCCCGTCTTTGGGAAATCCGGCATGATGTCCACCCTTGTCAAAGCGGATGGTTTCTTTATTGTTCCGATTCATACTGAAGGCATGGCGGCCGGCGAGCTTGTTAACGTATACCTATTCTAAATCTAAAGAAGGAAGCAATATGGAGCGCAAAAAGAGAATATATCGTAACTTAAAACCCTTAGATGAAGCCAGGCGGATTCTGTTGGAAAACTTCAAGGATATTCGCGTTGAAAGCGAACCGGTTCCAGTGCGAAAAGCCCTGGGGCGCGTGCTGGCAAAGCCCGTCATTACTAAGCAATCGGTTCCGGCATACCATGCTGCGGCCATGGACGGCATCGCGGTTAAGGCTTCCGAAACGTTTGGAGCCTTGCCTGAAAGACCGGTCATTCTTCCCAAGGGTGGTCGCACCGTCATGATCGACACGGGCGACCCCATGCCTGAAGGCACCGATGCCGTAGTCATGATCGAAAAGGTCGAGGCTACGGAAGAAGGATGGGAAATCCGGGAGGCGGCTTATCCGTGGCGAAATGTGCGCAAAGCCGGCGAAGACATGGTCAAAGGGGAAATCATTCTACCAACTCGCCAGCGCGTTCGTGCTTTCGATCAGGCCGCATTGCTTGCCGCCGGCGTATATACCGTGGAAGTCATGCGCAAACCCCGTGTCTTGATCATCCCCACAGGCACAGAGATAATTATTCCCGAGCAAGCGCCTGACCCGTTACCCAAGGGAGCGATACTTGAGGTTGACGGGCAGATGCTGGCTTCGATGTCTGAGGAATGCGGTGCGGGAGCAGAAATTCATGCGCCGGTATCGGATATCGAAAGTGAGCTTAAAAGAACTCTGAAAGAAGCCCTCTCAAAGCAATATGATCTGATTATGACAATCGCCGGCTCGTCTGCAGGCTCTGAAGATTTCACCCCGCAACTTCTTGAAGAAATCGGGCGTCTGCTTGTCCATGGTGTCACGGTGATGCCGGGTAAACCGGCATTGATAGCCAAGGCAGAAGGTAGGCCAATTGTCGGTATTCCCGGATACCCTGTTTCGGCAGCCGTGGCTTTCAGGGAGTTCGTGCGGCCCCTTCTGTATATGCTCCAAGGGCTTGAGCCGCCGGAGCCTGAAAAAGCCCTCGTTACGGTCGGGCGAAAGATACCCTCTAAACTGGGGCTCGAAGAGCACGTGAGGGTTATTATCGGCAACGTCGGCGGTAGGCTCGTAGCCACCCCTCTTGCAGGCGGCGCCGGGGTTCTTTCATCTATCGTGCGCGCCGATGGGATCATTCGCATACCGCAGGAAACCGGCGGCTTGTCTGAAGGAGAACAAATCGAGGCGGAACTACTCGCTTCACGCGAAATGATCGATGGCAGGCTTGTGGCCATCGGCTCCCATGATCTGACCATCGACCTGATAGGCAGTATGCTGAAAGAAAAAACCGGCGGTAGAGTGCAGGTTTCATCCAGCAACGTCGGAAGCCTTGGGGGCCTTATCGCGTTGAGGAAACAAACAGCGCATTTCGCGGGCTCCCATCTGCTAGATGAGGAAACTGGGGATTACAACCATTCGTTCATTCAACGCTACCTACCCTCGGTCCCGGTAAAACTTATCAATCTCGTGCATCGCTGGCAGGGTTTTATGGTGGCAAATGGTAATCCGAAAGACATTCAAAGCATCCATGATCTAAAACGCAAGGATATCGCTTTCGTCAACCGCCAGCCGGGTTCGGGTACTCGTATTCTAATGGATTACGAACTTAGCAAGGCAGGCATAGGGCCAGATGATGTAGCGGGCTACTATAACGAGGAGTACACACATATGAATGTGGCAATGGCAGTCGCTTCCGGAGCCGCTGATGTCGGCCTCGGGATCCTCGCCGCCGCCAAAGCTCTTTCACTCGACTTCATTCCAGTTACAAAGGAAAGATACGACCTCGTAATCCCGAGCGAATACATGGAGGACAAAAAAATTCGGTTAATGCTCGAGGTTATTTGCTCAAACGAGTTTAAACGACAGGTTCTTGCAATGGGCGGATACGAAGTTGATGAAACCGGAAAAGTTATCTCTTAAAATAAAGACCCGCCTCTAACGCTTCTTTATCGCGTTAGAGGCGGGTCTTTTGGAATATGAATGTGGCTAAACGGATAGCCTCACTATACCATGTCGATGTAGTTGCAAGGGCACTCTTCGGCGCACTTCTTGCAGCCAACGCAGATATCAAGGTTCATCTTGTAGCGCGGATCGAACTCGTGCTTCTCCGGCGTCTTCTTAAAGACGCTGTAGGTGCAGAAGTTGTAGCAATTGCCGCAGTCGAAGCACATACCGCAGCTTAAGCAGCGTTTTGTCTCTTCGATTGCCGCCTCATTGACGAGCGTGGAAACGACTTCGTCAAAGTTGCTTGTACGGTTCGAAACGGCCATGTGCGTCTTCTCTGCACGCGGCAGGCTCGTGTAATAGCTCATCGCCATCGTCGAGAACTTTACAACCTTCGGCGGGTACTCTTTCGGTATATCCTCGCCCTTAACGAAAGCATCGATTGCCATAGCTGCTTTGTGGCCGAGACCGACCGCTTCGGTTACCGTACCAAGCTTGTTGGTAACGTCACCGCCTGCGAACACTCCTTCATCGTTTGTCTGACCAAACGCGCTCTGTGTCGCAATCCAGCCGCTTTCGTCATAGCTCTTAAGGCCCGCAAAATCCGGACCCTGGCCAATGGCCGGGATAACCATATCCGCATCGATTACAAACTCTGAGCCCTTAACCGGTACCGGCCTTCTACGACCGCTTGCATCCGGCTCGCCAAGCTCCATCTTTATGCATTTTAGCCCGGTGACTTTACCGCCGTCGCTGATAACCTCAACCGGTGCGGCGAGGAACTCGATATGGATTCCTTCATCCTCGGTGTCCTTGATTTCCTCATCAAGTGCGGGCATTTCCTCTTTTGTCCTGCGGTAGACAATCTGAGGCTTTGCTCCAAGCCTTAGAGAAGCCCTCGCCGTGTCTACTGCGCTGTTACCGCCGCCGATAACCAGCACTTTTTTGCCCTTAAGATCCATGCTCTCGCCTGCATTGGTCTTATGTAAGAACTCTACGGCGTTTATTACGCCTTTGCCGTCCTCGCCCGGAATTCCGAGCTTCCAGCCTACATGGGCACCGATTCCAAGGAATATAGCCTTGTATTCTTTTTTTAAGTCGTCAATGGATATATCCTTGCCGACCTTGGTGTTGTATTTAATCTCAACACCAAGCGCTTCTATCTTGGCAACCTCGGCGTCGATAACATTATCTGGAAGCCTGTATGTTGGGATACCGTACCTCAACATACCGCCCGATTTATCGAACGCTTCAAATATCGTTACCGGGTAACCCCTTCTTGCAAGCTGGAACGCGGCAGAGAGTCCGGCCGGACCAGAACCTATAACGGCGATTTTCTCGGAGCGAGTCTCGTCCGTTATCTTCTGATGCTGCAGGTTGTTCTGGATTCCGAAATCACCGAGGAATCGTTCGATCTGGTTGATCGAAACGGCCTCGTCTTTTTCTTTTCTATTACAATCGCCCTCGCAGAAATGCGGGCAGACTCTTCCAAGAACGGCCGGCAACGGGTTCGTATCCGTCAGTATTCTCCATGCCTGTTCGTACGATTCCTCGTAGCTTCTCCCATAGTACTCAGTCTGAGCGATCGACGTTAGAAACGATCGTATGGCATTGCTGCTCGGACAGGCGTTCTTGCAAGGCGGTGTTTTCTCGTTATACGCCGGCCTCAAATAGCTGCCTTCACCCGAACTGCTATAACTAGCCGCACCTATCGGTCGCTTCCGTGTTTTTAGTACTACCGCCATATTTCCCTCCTTTTGCTCTCAGGCATCACCACACCGCCGTTCAAAGCAGCTTAGCGAAAGCCCGTTCTCCTTATTACCGGTGTGTTTACGCCTAAGCGAATATCGTGATTACTTGTTTACCTAGCTTATTGGTTAGCGGCGCCCTCTGTATGCGGAATCTCAATAGAACTTCCGCCAAAGTAACCATATATGCACCGGCCGGAGTCGATAAGTTGCTTAATTGCATCTTTAGCATCCTGCTTGGTTACCTTGTCGCCATACTTTGCGATCATCGCTTTTGTAAGGTCGGTTGCTTTTAGCTTCTTTTGCCCTGCGCTCTCAGCAACCATACTGTACATATCATCTGCAATCTGCTCAACCGAAATTTCCCCAGCCATGTTAACTCCTCCTAATATCTATTTTGTAGCGACCTTCTGTAGGTCGTACCGGCATGCTTGAAGTCGTCGAGGTGGTATTTCGTAAACTCAATACCCGTCAAATCGAAGAACTTCGGCCAGCCTATCCTGTTAATCCATTCGCCCATACGCTCGTATGGTTTAGCGTTCTTGGCGTATAGCTCAACGATATTCTTAACCGCGGACGTAACCTCGGGCCACCGTGGCGGATTGTTGGGTATATACGGGATCACCAATTTGGTGAACATAGGCTCGGTCCTGGCGTTACAAATCTTGCCTCCAACCCAGATCGAAACGCCGTCGTTCAGCGGATCGGCAATCGGCATGGCCGGGCAAACCCCGAAGCAGTTGCCGCAGTACATGCACTTTTCCTCGTCCACCTTAACTGTTGCGCGTCCTTCGATCGATGTCGGCCTGATCGCGTTATTCGGGCACGATGCGACCGTTGTCGGGATCTCGCATTGGTTCGGCAGGTTTTTGTGGTCGATATGCGGCGGCGTTCTGTGAACGCCAAGGACGGCGATATCCGATGCGTGAACCGCACCGCACATGTTGAGGCAACACGCCACAGCGATTCTTAGTTTGTGCGGCAATTTCATCGAGGTGAAATACTCGGCCAACTCATCCATCACAACCTTGACCAGCCCGGATGCGTCCGTAGCGGATGAGTGACAGTGTACCCATCCCTGTGTGTGAATTACGTTCGATATAGCGTTGTTAGTACCGCCGACGAGTGTGCCGGCAGCGTTAATATCCTTTATTAAAGGATCAATATTATCCTTGTTGGCCAACAAGAACTCGATGTTGTTCCTGCTGGTAAACCTCAGATATCCATCGGCGTACTTATCCGCCAAACCGGTCATTTTCCTTAAGAAATTCGTACTTATCAACCTCGGTGACGCTGCACGAACCGTAAATATCTTATCGCCCGACTCAGCTACATGAACCAGCACGCCCGGTTTTAGTGTCTCATGATATTTCCACTTGCCATAATTGGCTTTGATTATCGGGTGCAAGAACTGTTCGTAATGCGGTGGGCCTATATCCGTTTTTCTCTCTGTCGTAGTCGACATGTAGTTTACCTCCTATACAAAGTTTCTAATTTGGCCGCATATATGCAGGCCTATTTCTCCTCTTCTTCCTTGTAATACTCCTCAAAGAAGATGTACGGATTGTCTCTAGGCTGCTTGACCATTTGCGGGATCGGATCGAGCCCGATGCCTTCGATGAAGGTAGCAAGACCTATACGCACTATGAACTCACCGATTCTTTCCCTGTTCTTACCGTACTCATCCCAGAACTCCCAGATTCTCCCAAGAAGATCGTGGAATTCCTCGAACGGGGGTTCCATCTTCATGAACGGCACCATAACCGAACCGAACAGAGCGCCCTCTACGATTGGGGCTTTGGCTCCAAGTGTGATGGCGACGCCGCGATCTTTACCAACAGCGAGAGCTTTTGGCATTGTGTTGATGCAGTGCATACACTTTACACAATTGCTGTTATCGATCTTAATCTCTTTGCCCTCTACGCTTATGCACTTGGTCGGGCATTTTTCGACTACGAACTCCTGGACGTTGAATCCAGAATCGACATAATTTGCAAACTCGGCCTGGTTAACCCGGATATCGTCTTTCCAGATACCGATGACGCCCATATCCGAACGCGCGATAGCGGCGGTACAATCATTTGGGCAACCAGACATTTTAATCTTGTACTTGTAGTTGAACATCGGCCTATGCAGCTCATCCTGGTACTTATGTGTAATATTATAGGTGAGCGCCATCGTATCGAAACACGCGTTCTCGCACCTGGCCGGGCCTACGCAGCAGCTCGGGGTTCTTAAATCCGAACCGGAGCCTCCAAGGTCCCAACCTTTCTCTGTTACGGCCCTAAACGTTGGCTCCAGCTCATCTGAAACCGTTCCGAGGAATACCAGGTCGCCGGTTGAGCCGTGCATATTGAGAAGACCCGAACCGTGCTCATCCCAAATATCCATAAGCTCGTTTAGGGCTTTTGAGGTATAGAACCAACCAGAGGTCTGGTTAATCCTAAGCGTATGAAAGTGCGATACACCCGGGAACTCATCCGGCAAAGCTGAATACCTTCCGATAACACCTCCGCCGTACCCCATAACGCCTACCAAGCCACCGTGTTTCCAATAACCCCTTTTGTCGCGGTACGACTTTTCGAGCTGACGCAGTAGGTCTTTGACCATGTTGCTTTTGCCGGCCATACTTTTCAGGTCCGTAACAAAGCTTGGCCATGCTCCTTTTTCCAACTCGTCCAAGAGTGGAGTCTTTAGCTCGTCTGACATTTACTTAGCCTCCTTTTCTTTGTTGCAGTAACCAATCACTGGATGTAATCATTTACTGTCACTAAATGTTGCTACTTTGGTATTGCTTTCACCTATACAGGACTAACCGCATCCACCAGTTCGGGTACCTCGGTTGCCTCCGGTTTGTGCCCCTTTACATACTTACCTTCAACAGGCAACAGCGGTGGCATTCTCAAGGCCATGATATACACGAATGCCACAAGCCCAAAAATCAGTTAGTAACGATACGCAGTAGGTCCTATCTACAAACAACCTCATCAGAAGCAGGAAAAGCAGTGGTGATAAGAAAAGAAAGCCCGCCCATGCATCAAACGTTGAAATCCAGTTAAGCGATGCAAGGGCCGGCATAAAGAAAAAACTACTATGTTTTACAAAGAATATTGCCATCGCCACATTAGCAAACACAGTGTACAGCAATAATATATCGATCATAGCTCTTCCTTTTTGTTCTTTAGGCCTTTGCTCTGAAGAACATTCCGTCCACTGACTTTTTTAAAAGACCGTAATTTTAAAAGAACTTCGACCAGAACTACAGCCTTTAGTCGAACACCGAACGTGAATCACAAAAACAAGCATACACAAGGTAATAGGAAACACGCATCCTCTCCTTTAACGATTGCTTATTGAGCACCTCTGCTTTTTAGAAATCTTTTTACAGGATAACGATCGTTTTCCTTCTAAGGGCTGGTTCCAAATTAATACCCGAGGGGATATACATCCCTAGATAGAGACCGACCATTTTAGGCCGATCTTTTCTTTACTTCAATAAGAAGTAATTACTTATTGCCTATACACAGCCTGTTGGTTTCGGAAGCCCTGCGATCTTGCAAGCCTGAAGCGCCGGGCCAGCTGGGTATAGCTGATAAAGGTAAGCATTGCTACCCTTCTCAGGACCGAACATTTTCTTCATTTCTTTGATCAAGATTTTGATCATCGGAGCAATTTTGTATTCCTGGTAGTAGTCGCGTAAAAAGTTCACAACCTCCCAGTGGGCCTCTGTCATATCGACGCCCTCTTGTTGTGCGATGTAGCCAGCTACCTCTTCGTTCCAATCATCGAGGTTAACCAGGTAACCGTCATCGTCCGTTTCGTAAACCTTGCCGTTTAGTTCGAAACTCATGTTTTTACCTCCTTGTTAATATTTTATTGTCGCTTGCTTAATAGCTTTTTTAATAGAGTGGCTGTTAACTTGTAACTGTTTCTGGAAAAGAGTACGTACCAAATGTTACGTTGAGCTTAACAATTACCCTACCTTTTGTCAATACCGTAACGAATAAATTTTCAAGTTTTTGTTTCGCTAAGGAAGGCCATTTTTTAATTGCTTTACCAGCCGTTTTTCTTTTCTGCTACGTGAATTATAGGTTACCTATATGTTTTATTAAAGCGACGAATTCATCAGCCCATTGAGGGGCGCCCAGGCTATGCAAGTGGGCATATGATGCTAGAGTATTTCGATATACGATGCCGTCATTCCTGCCATCCAACCCTTTTCCGCGTGAAAGTTTGTACGCGAATTTAACATCGCCGAGGTTGACTACTTCTGAGTAGTGAAATTCATGTCCGGTGATTTCGATGTCCGATTTCATCCAGCTGTCACCGGTGGTGGTGAGTTTAATATATCCGTGCCCTTTCGGTTTCTCGTGCATCAGGATGTCGCACGGGATGCCGCCGACCATCTCCCTGGTGATGCCCTCCCATGAGATACCGCGGGCCAGGTACATAAGGCCGCCGCACTCGGCATACACGGGCATGCCCGCTTCAACGGCGATTCGGATCTGCTCGCGGATGGAGCGGTTGTCCTCGAGTTCGCCCATAAAGACCTCCGGAAAGCCGCCGCCGATATAAAGGCCGTTGAGGTCGAGCGGCAGATGCTCGTCATACATCGGGCTGAAGGGCACCAGCTCTGCACCGGCAGCTTCAAGCGCCTCGATATTTTCGGGATAGTAAAACGTAAACGCCCGGTCGCGAGCGATACCGATCCTGACAGTGGGTGTCGGATGAGCGGCGGCGGCGGCGGCGATTTCAGGCAGAATTCGGGCTGCCTTGGCTATGTTCACAAGCTTATCAAGGTCTACGTGGCTCTCAATAAGGGCGCCGATTGAAGCTATGGTCGCCATTGCGGCCTCGTCTTCCTTTGCGGGCTTAAGGCCGAGATGGCGCTGGATGATGCCGATTTCGGACGACCTTGGGATAGCGCCGACGACTTCAACATCGCAGTAACGTTCGATTGCCGCACGAAGCTTTGATTCGTGTCGCGGCCCGGACACCTTATTCAGGATGACTCCGGCTATATTTACATCCGGCTCGAAGTTTTTAAAACCCAGGATCAGCGGGGCAATGCTGCGCGTCATGTTGCCGGTGTTGATGATGAGAATAACCGGCGCTTCGATAAGGCGCGCAAGGTCGGCGGTACTGCCTTTGCCGTCTACCTCCATCCCGTCATAAAGGCCCATATTGCCCTCGACGATGCTGATATCGGCCCCGGTACCCGCGGTTTGCAGCGAACGCTTGATATTTTCCTCGCCTATCATAAAAAGATCGAGGTTACGGCACTCCCTGCCCGTTGCGGCCGACAGCCACATGGGGTCGATATAATCCGGCCCTTTTTTAAACGGCTGCACGGTATAACCCGCCTTGGTCAATGCGGCGCACAGCCCTATACTTAATGTCGTCTTCCCCGAACTCCTATGCGGAGCCGAGATCACAACGCGCGGTAGCTGCAAGTTAGTTCTCCCTTTTAATAGCTGTCAGCTGTCAGCTGTCAGCATTCATCTAAAACCAAACCGTAACTAATTGTCATTCTGAGCGAAGCGAAGAATCTAGCGGGCACTCACGCACTTCTGCCACTGAGCTTGTCTAAGCTTTGATCCACCTTTCTAAGAAGCGTTTACCAAGCATGTATCAAACAAATACCAACCGCCTATAAACCGTCTGTCTCACTTTGGCTTGTCTAAGCTTAGACCCTCCTGCATAAGAAGAAGGTACCGCCTATAAACCGTCTGTCTCACTTTGGCTTGTCTAAGCTTAGACCCTCCTGCATAAGAAGAAGGT
>PFFU01000124.1:690-1932 GCA_002783345.1 Candidatus Aquicultor secundus | reverse complement strand
GAATTACCAATGTACTACACCGTTGCTTTGATAAAATTTCTCCAAAATCGCTTTTTTATAGATCGCTTTTGTTGTAAAATTAGAGTCTGTGTAATAGAAAGACAAAGCGGCTGTATATTACGCGAATTATCGATAGGTTAAGAAAAATAGGAAAGCCTTTCCTGCCCGGTAGGGCGCCTGGCGGCAAGCTGGCGGGCGGATGGATAGCATAGACATAAGACGCAGCATTAAATAGTAGCAAGTGCCTTACAGCCATTGAGGGGGCTTTCGTGACGTTTGCCTGTAATCGGCGAGTTTTATGTAACGCTCGAAATTTTAAGAACGTAACCCGTATCTTTTTAGCAAATCCTTCGTCTTTTCTTTATGGAAGGGTTGTTTTAGCACCCCATGGCGTCGAGAGGGGGCCGGATGAATAACCTCAAGAATCTCGACGTCCTGGTGATGAACGCAAAACAACTAAACGCAGATGCGTTGACGGCGCTCTATGATAATTACCTTCCGCATGTGTTCCGGTACATTTACTACCAGGTAAACGACAGGCCTTTGGCCGAAGACCTCACATCAGAGGTGTTCCTAAAGATGCTTGTCGCGATACCTGATTTCAGGGAAGACGGCAAGTCGTTTTATCCGTGGCTCTTAAGAATAGCCAAGAATACGACGCTGGATTACCTGAGGTCTAAATCCAAACGGTCGCACGTATTGTTTGACGATGATATCGAAGAGCTTCTCTTTGAAAGCAGAAATAAAGCCGACCTTGAGCAAACCGTAATCTCGGCGCTCGATGCAGAAGAGGTCAAAAAAGCCGTCGTAAAACTTACAGATGAGCAGCAGCAGGTACTTCTGCTGAAGTTTACAATGGGGCTCTCCAATAACGGGATCGGCAAGGTGCTCGAAAAAACCGAAGGGTCGATAAAGTCGTTGCAAGTAAGGGCTCTCGCTTCTCTTAGAAGATTGCTCGAGAGGCAGGAGGAGCCGGAAGAACGGGTTGAGCCGATGATTACCGAAGCCAAGAAATCCCTTTTCAGGAAGGCTTAGCTCCAAAGAAAAGGGTCCGCTAGCTGTCATTCTGAACGAAGCGTAAGCGAAGTGAAGAATCTAGATCGCAGTAGCTTTGTTAGAAGTTAGAGGGTCTAAGCTTAAATAGAGTAAGTGAAAAAGATAAAAAAGAAATTCTGGTGGAGTTAGTGGATAAGGCAAGTGCAAACAACAAAAAACTAGAGAGTGCGCTCGATTACAGCATAA
>PFFU01000124.1:0-671 GCA_002783345.1 Candidatus Aquicultor secundus | reverse complement strand
CTTTATACGAAGATCGGCAGAGAAAAATTCCTCGCGGCGATTGCGGGCGATCTGCCGGCAACCACGCATCAAATCAACGAGCCTAAAGAACCCCATTCTGCGGGTGTATTCACTATAAAGAGTCTGTTCGGCAGGGCATACGTTACGGCATCGGCCGCGGCAGCGGCCCTGGTGATCCTGGTGGGCGGTCTTGTCTATGCTTCAAGCGACAGCCTGCCCCAAAGCCCTCTTTACGGTCTCAAACGGGCAGTGGAGAGCGTTCAGTTGGCGCTAACGGTTGATAACGAGAGTAAGGCGCGTCTTCATTATCAGTTAGCGCAGAAGAGACTGGCCGAGGCAAAATCAATGGCAAAGGTCGGCGAAAAGAAGACAGCGGTCCGTATCTATAAGGAAGCCGAGGACAGCCTGGAGCAGGCTAAGAAAATCGCCAAAACCATGCCCGGCGACGGCCAGGATAAGTTTAAAGGCGAGATTGAGTCTTTAGGTAATACGGCAAAAGAGCAGACGAAGGATACTTTAGGTGAAGTAACCTCAAATAAGATCGCAAAGGCAACCGAGCCTCCGGCAACCGCAGCAACCGCAAGTACTGGTGAAAAGACTGCGTCCAAAGATGATAACGGTCAGATATCGCACCAGGTAATCCCAAGATCGGTCGAGAAACAGGGAAGAGT
>PFFU01000019.1:1136-7187 GCA_002783345.1 Candidatus Aquicultor secundus | reverse complement strand
AACCGCTGTTTTTAGCGGTAATTATCTCCTCGATACTGGTTTCAACGGTTGCCATCGTCGAGTATTTCTGGACGAACCCGTTTTTATTATTTGCCAGAGTGTATTGCGCGGCCGGATTTGGGCGACCTAACGCATTTGAATCCGGACGGAGCATGGCCACATTCGGCAACGCCATGTTCCTCGGCGCTTACTACACGCTTATCATCCCCCTTATAGTTTCTTACCTTTTATGGCGGGATAAGGATACCGTTCCCAGAGCCCTTCCCTACCTTGCGCTCCTTCTTTCAACCATCGCGCTGCTTGTAACATTCGGCAGGGCCGCGTGGCTGGGAACCGCCGCCGGGGTTATCCTGGTGGGCTGGTTTAACTGGAGTACTATTAAGAGGTCGAAGTATCAGATAATCCCGTTGGTGGCAATTCTACTCATCGCCCTGGTCGGCGTAGGCGTAACCGGAAAGACGTATTCCCTCCCCAACAGGGCCGTCTCGATAGTTAAAATCGAAGGAAGCTCGCTTACCAGAATCCAAATGTGGAATGCATCGCTTCCCCTCGTGGCCGACACTCCTCTTCTCGGGTCGGGGCCCGATACGTTTAAATATGTTTTCGGCAAATACAAACCCCAGGGATGGACGCAGCACGCCGACGACCCCCTTCTCGACAGAGCGCATAACGACGCATTGCAGACCGCGGTGACAGACGGCATGATAAGCCTAGTCGCTTACCTTTGGATATTTATTTTGCTCATCGGTTCCGGGATAAAAAGGCTTCGTGCGGCAGAACCTATGCGTGAGGGCTGGCTCGCCGTCGGTCTCCTCGGCGCACTACTCGCATACTGGATACAACTGCAATTTAACTTCAGCCACTTTTCGATCGCCCCTCTGTTTTGGATTTTCTTAGGGATAGAAAGCAGGCTGCTCTTCACCCGGGGCCAGAGCCGGATAGTTGAGACAGGGCTGGAAGAATCGAAAAAACCGCTGGCGATTGGCTTTATAGTGCTCGCATGCACCTACCTCGCGGTACTCAGCAGTATACCGCTTGTGGCCGACATCCACTTTGCCCGGGGTCGTGATCTTGAGAGTATCGGCAAAATTTCCCAGGCAGTCAGCGAATACAAGACGGCGTCATCGCTTAATGTGACCGAGCCGCTGTATAAAACCACGCTTGGCCAGGCGCTCTTTAGGTTTGGGAAAAAGACCGCTAAAGAGGAGTACTTAAGCCTCGGCACAGCGGCGTTCGAGCAAGCTCAGCAGATCAACCCCATCAACGAGCAGGCCTACTTCACGGCAGCCGCCTCGTACCTGGTTGCAGGTCGTGCCGGCAAACCCGTCTATTTAAAAAAAGCAATCGAGAACGACCGCCGGGGTCTTGCGCTGAACCCGGTAATGGTCGATGCATACATCGACATGGGTGTCGCATACGCTTATCTTAACAATTACGATGACGCCATCAATGCATGGAACCAGGCCCTCGCAATCGAGCCCGGCAGCGACCGTGCCTATTACGACCTCGGGTGGATATACGAGCGAAAAGGCAATCGCGCGCAGGCAAAACAGGCGTACGAAAAGGCGTTGCGACTAAACCCGAGATTGCGCGAAGCGAAGGCGGCGTATGACCGCTTGTAAAAACCTTGAGTTTGCTATACTCTTTTCGGTAAGGTGCTTTGTATGACTCATGAGGAAGATACGGAATTATCCGACTTTTTTAAAACCGGTGTTGACGAACAAGCTGGGCGGCAAGAAACCAAAACAGAGGAGCGAATAAGCCTCTGGCTGGCTGGCTCCATTATCCTCTTTTTAGTAATTGTTTTTGCCGTTGCAGCGTTAATCGTACAAAAAGTCTATTTCCAACCGCCCGTTGTCAGAACCGCCGTCGAGAGAGACCTGATTAAGTACAAGGAAGCCGTGAAACTAAACCCCCGAGACGCAGAGGCGTATGTGGGCCTCGCCGGTGTGTACCTTGAGATCGAGGAGGTAGACAAAGCGATCGGGCAACTTGATAAGGCCATCGAGATAGAACCGCGCCCATGGAACGCGCATTTTGAACTCGGTATGGCCTATATCAGCAAACAGGAGCCCAATATCGCCGCGAGTCATTTTTGGCAGGCGACGTCGATCGATCCGAACAACGAACTCGCGTTCTACCAGCTTGGCAAGCTCTACCAGGACCAAAAGCAATACGGCCAGGCCGTTCAAGCTTTTCAAAGAACCCTAAAAATAAACCCAACGCTTGCGGATGCCCACTACTTCCTGGGCTGCTGCTACGAAAAGACCAACAAGAGCGATCTCGCAATAAAAGAGTATCGTGAAGCGTTAAAATACGTTCAGAGTTACCCGGAGGCCGAAAAGGCATTGAAGCGGCTCGAACAATAGTATAGATATATAAGCCTTGATATAAGTGTAGGTTTAAGAGATATGCAGAGAATCAGTTTAAGAAGTTTTCTAATCACATTGCTGGCAATACTTATGGTGATGACGCTAATCCTGCTTTACCTGTATTACCTCATCTCACGTCCGCCGGGTATGCCCGCGGTGCAAAGCAAATACATGACGCACCTCTATAGTATTTACGGTTACGGCACAAAAGACGATGAGCTTCTCTATCGGCCGACCGATGTGTGCTTTGATGATGAGGGCAACATCTATATCGCCGATACCGGGCGCGCAAGAGTACTTAAGTTTCGCTCGGGCGGACAGTTCTTACGCAAGATCGGCCGCAAAGGCGCCGGGCCGGGCGAACTTATGGAGCCGGTCGGCATTACCACCTCCAAAGACGGTAAGCTCTATGTTGCCGACAAGGCGTTAAGCAAGGTCGTAATATACGATAGAGGCGGTCACTACTTAAGCGAGTTTAAAGTTATGGTGCCGTTTAAGCCGTATGTTGCAAACGGAAAACTCTATCTTTCGACCTACGGCCACGTCATAGTCTACGATCTCAAGGGACACGTATTAGCAAAGTGGGGCCATCAGGGGCGTGCTGAGGGTGATATGGATTCGCCCTCGGGCCTGACAGTCGGTAAAGATGGCAGCGTATTCATATCAGATACGTTAAACTTACGGCTCGAAGCGTTTTCACGTGATGGCGACCTCTTGTGGGTTAAAGGTAAGCCGGCCCAGGATATTAAAGCGGCGGACAGAACATTCGGCCTGCCCTGCGGTATCGTCATGGATGACAAAAACCTTCTTTACCTGATAGACGCCTTCGATAACACGATAAAAGTGCTCAATACGAAAGGCGCCCAGATCGCGACGCTTGGCAAACAGGGCTCGAGAGAAGGCGAACTGAACCTACCATCCGGCATTGCTTACGATCAGGACGGCGTGTTTGCCATCGCTGATAAATTCAACGATAGAGTGCAGGTCGTTAAGATAACGGTTGAGTAGCAACCCGGTACTTGGACCCAGTATTAAGGTATATTTATGCCGTATTGCCTTACGTAAAAATCTACTCGAATTACAATCTATTCGAATGGGCTTGTATGCAAGCAAGCTTTATGTTAGTATAAATTCGTTAGTTCGCTTTTTCGGTGTTTAGGCATTACACAGGTTTTAGCAAGTGGGTTTCTATGCGTTTGGTGATTAAAAGCGTACTCCTCGTAGCAGCAGTCTTCTCCTTTATCATAGCAACAGCATCTACAGCCCTGGCGATTGAGCCGACCACAACAGTGGCGGGCTATAATTGGCCGCAGATATACGACTCAAGCACGAATACGCCGCACGGTGGGTACACGACAACAACAAATAAATGTAAGGAATGCCACGCGGTGCATATTGCAACCGGCAGCTACATGCTGACCAGGGCCGATAAAAGGGCCGATACCTGCGATTTCTGCCATAACTACGGCGGACCGGGCGTTGGAACCGATGTTATTATGAATGCAGAAGGCCACGGCCTGGATACCACACAGACGGCCTCGACCACAATTACGGCCCCGGACGACACTATCCCCTCATATCAGGTACAGACCTCGAGATGGGGCTGTCTCGAGTGCCATTCGGTGCATGATAACCAAACGGTTAAGCTTACTGGGGAAACATCAACCTTCTTGCTAAAATCAGATCCGAATCCCGGTAAGACGTACCTCTTCTATACCGTCACGACCGGCGAATCCTCGGAAACTATGTCTGACTGGTGCTCAACCTGCCACAATGCTGATTTCGGGCGCCACGACGATACGCAAACCGTGAAAAACGTCATGCTCGGCACTACGACTACGACGGTCTACGGTCATGATTGCTCCGGTGGGGGCTACAGTACCGATTCTGTCACAGGATACGCAGTAGTTACACCGGACGACACATCAAATGAAGGTCCGACCTGCGAACAATGTCACAAGGCGACAGGTATCGGCGGCGGTTTCCCGCATTCCTCGGAAAACACGCCGACAACCGGCACATTAACTGCTCCAGACATGTTAATGGCAGGCACAATACCGAATCAGCTCGACAAGGTATGCGAAACGTGCCACAATACCGCTTCCCTTCAGTAGCAGGGACAACCGCACGTACGGCTAGCATATAAATAGCCAGCTTAACCTGTGTTTACCATAATCTATGCGCTTGCTAATGAATTCGATTTTTGCGATAATATTATTGTGGTAACTACCGCAAGAATAAGCAATTTTGGTGGTGATTTTTAACTGCATGCAATAACTGCCCGCCATATCAATCTCGACCTTCAAAGATCACCCAGCCACATTAAGAATGCGTGTTAGAGAGCCGGCTTAAGGAATTGTTTCAGCCTGGCTTTTAATTAACTGCAGGAGGTTTTTATAAATGGGTCATAGGGGCAAATCTAGTATCCTTAGTACTAAAACACTGGTAATCGCAGCTGCGGTCGTGCTGGTTGCGATTATTGGACTAACCGGATTTCTTGGAGGTTGCGGCAGCAAAGGCAAAAACGAGGCAAAGCTTTCCCCAGCCGACATAGCAAAGGCAAAAAAGAACGGTACGCAGTTATATCAACAAGGCAAGCTTGACCAAGCGATACCGGAGCTTAAAAAAGCTGCGGAAGGCGATCCGAAAGACATGCAAGTGCAGTTTCAACTTGGGTATGCCTACGAGCGAAAAGGGCAGCTTGACGACGCATATAAGCAGTACGGTGAAATACTTAAGGTGAATAAAGGGTCCGCCGATGCTCACTATAGTGTGGGCAGAATTTTGGTGCAAAAAAAGCAGCTTGACAAAGCTATCACCGAATTTGAAACAGCGGCAAAAACGAATCCTAACTTCACCGCTGACTACGTCGCATTGGCCGATGCTTACGCGCAGAAAAAGGAGTTTGCAAAAGCCCTTGCTACATATGATGGGCTGGCGAAAATCATAGGCTCCTCCGATACCCTTTACTTGGCGCGCATACATAGCTTCAAAGGGCTAGTTTTTAAACAGATGGGCCAGAGCGGTAATGCCAGGGGTGAGTTCGAGCAGGCCTTAAAGTTAGACAAGAATAATAAGGAGGCTATAGCAGGCCTTAAGTAGTAAGCAGTAGTAGACTTGGTTGGGATTATCCGGTTTCAAGAAAATAAGTTTGTGTGCAAGAAGCAAGACCTAGTTTTTCAGATTTAACATGTTTTAGTAATAGCAGTAATAGTGGTTTACAAGTAGCAGTTCATGTTGTAGTAGAGGTGATACACAGGCTATGAAGCTTCTTTTGCACCCATTTCATAATTGGGTGATATGTTCCATTTTAAAAGGCTCTTACGCGAATTATCATACGATAAGCTAGCAAGGCTGACCCTGTTTTTTGCGGTTGCCTTGCTTTTGGTATTTTTTGTAGACACAGCAAGCGCTTTTGCGGGAACCCTCACGGTCTCCGACTCTTCAACCGGCAACAGTATAGCCGTTCGTGGCCAAACCCACGTTGCCGACATTTTAAGGCTTTATGCTTCCCCACCCGATACCGTGACCGTTACCGACATCACGGTTCGCCAAAACGGCACAGCACTCGATTCTGATATCAGTTTAGTTAAACTTATATCAGACACCAACGGTAACGGTGTTATCGATATCGGTGAGCCGGTGCTTGCATCAACCACCACTGCCGGCAATACCGCAC
>PFFU01000019.1:0-1084 GCA_002783345.1 Candidatus Aquicultor secundus | reverse complement strand
AATGTTGACCCGTCACTTAGCGATATCAAGGTCGATGTCGCAAGCACGGTTAACGCTTTTTCTAGCCTTATCGGTACATCTGCTACTATTAATCCTAGCGCGGATACGTTAACTGTTTCGGGATCGAGTATCTCCGACACCGCCGCCGCCCAGGGCACCTCCGACGTGCCCCTTGAGAAGCTTCTGCTTCACGCCTCCGCCGGTGACGGGGTAACCGTCACCGCGCTAAACATCGCCATCAACGGGCTCGCCTCGGATGTCTCATCCGTCGAGCTGGCCCGTGATATAGACGGCAACGATCGGATCGATGCGGGGGAAGCCTTTGCCTCGACCACGACCGCGGGCGGGTTTGCCCGCTTTGCGACGAGTCTCGCGGTCGCTTCAAACGCGACCGAGACGGTGCTTGTCGGGGTAAACATCCCGTTTAACGCAGGGGTGGGCAACACTGTAAGCGCGAGCGTCAGCTGGGCCGCGGACGCCTCAAGCGGCGTCGTCGTCGCCCAACCGGACGCGACGAACAACTTCGGGGCCCTTCTCGGCGCCACGGCAACCGTCGCCGACGCCCCCGATGTGGTCTCTCTTAGAACGACTTCTCCGGCGACGGCAACAGTTGCGCGCGCCTCGTCCGACAACCTCATCGAGCGCATCGACCTGTCGCTTGATAGCCCGAGCTACGACGCGGCCACCGTGACCGCGCTTGGCATCCAGAGAACCGGCACCGGCGCTGATTCGGATGTTTCCCAGGTCAAACTCTGGTTAGACGATAACCAAAACGGCAGCATCGATGCCACCGACACCCTCCTTGGATCGGGCGTCTTTAGCTCCGGGGCTTTGAACTTAAGCGTGTCCGTGCCGGTCGCCCAAGCAAGCCCCAAGAAACTTCTCGTGGGCTACTCGATCGCGGCCACCGCAACGGCCGGGGCGACCCTGGGTGCCGATGTGGCCGCAAGCGCGGCGGCTCCCGACTCGGTAAGCCTCATCGCGCCGACACAATCGAATACGCAGCAGATCGCCTACGCGGCGGATACGTTAACTGTTTCGGGATCGAGTATCTCCGACACCGCCGCCGCCCAGGGCTCGCAGG
>PFFU01000008.1:1246-2311 GCA_002783345.1 Candidatus Aquicultor secundus | reverse complement strand
ATTGCCAAGGAATAGTTTATCCTGCAAACCGAGTTTTATGTTGGCCGCAGCCATGGTAATCTTTCGCGTGACGAACGTCTCGCCCCGGATCGGGGATTCGTGATTGAAGAGAACCCCGTTGCTTGCATGGATGCCATAGGCCTCGCGGTAGTTAACGGTTATCCAGTAACTATATAACTTGGCCACCGCATAGGGGCTCCTAGGATAAAACGGTGTTTTTTCAGTTTGGGGAACCTCCCGGACGAGACCGAAAAGCTCGCTCGTAGTGGCGTTATAAAAACGAACTTTATCAAGCATCCCTAAGATGCGTATCGCCTCAAGTAGTCGAAGGGTTCCAAGGGCATCAGCGTTGGCGGTATATTCCGGTGACTCAAACGAAACTTGAACATGGCTTTGGGCGGCAAGATGGTAAATCTCATTCGGCTGGGTCTCCTGTATAAGCCTGATTACGTTCGTGGAATCGGTTATGTCCCCGTAGTGCATCATAAACCTGGGTTTTCCCTCATGCGGATCGGTATATAGATGATCAACCCTCTGAGTATTAAAAGACGATGCACGCCTTTTTATTCCGTGAACTGTGTAGCCCTTATCCAGAAGAAACTCCGCCAGATAGGCTCCATCCTGACCGGTTATACCGGTTACAAGCGCTGTATTTGCCATACTCTTGAATCTATCCCCCTAGAATTAAATGAGCCGGCATACCTGCGTGCCGGTATTAACGTAGTGATGAAGAGCTTCCAAGCCCTCACCGTCTATCTCGATACATGTAATGATAGCGTCCAACTGATCGTTCTCTATGCTCGTAAGGCTAACGATTGGATATCGCAATATTGTCCTCGCGTTGTCGTGATTTTGGTTTTCCAGCCCGTCAATAACACTAACTATGTTTAGACCAATCTCCGATGCGACGATTATGGCGATTTCGGTTACTTCCCCGACGCCGTATAAGGCAACGGATTTAATTCCCTGCTCGGTTAAGGCAGTAAGTTTATTGGTAACGTCTTGCCGCACCTGCCGGTAAAAATCTATCGTGTTTAACGTCCATCGCATGGCCAGACGGCTTTT
>PFFU01000008.1:115-1183 GCA_002783345.1 Candidatus Aquicultor secundus | reverse complement strand
GAGCAACCCCAAGATGGTTGGAAAGCTCACGCTGTGAAATCTTAGGGTTTTTCTCGATCTCTTCTAAGGCCTTAAGATCAAGCATTGATTTGGTTTCTTTTAGAAAGACTTCGTCTTTGTGTGTTGGTTTGAGAGGTTCTAGTTTATTAGCCCTTGGTTCTTTACTTTCCAATGTTCTGCCTATTAAATCATTGTTCATAATATGAACATAGTTTACCATGGTCTGGCTAACCAAAGCAAGTTTTGATTTTGAATATCTATGTGTAAAATTATCCTGTATTAGAAGTCCGCTTTACATTTGCTTTTGGTTGCCAGAAGGGTTTAAGTTCTGTCGATTTTACAACGGAGGAAATAATTACGGGGCACCCAATTAATAGCCGTGTTTGAGAGAAACATGCCATAGTGATACACAGCTGGAAAAACATCTCGTTCAACCTGAGGCCACTGCCTTAGAAAGTACTCTAAGTTTCCCTGGCTAAGATGATACAGGATTATCCCTATACACCAGGGATGGATCGGTCACACTGAAATTCCATAAAAATAGGCTATAATAGCTACAATATCCTGGATAAAATCAGCCGGCTAAAGGCATGGAAAAGCGTGATTATGATAGACAAAAGTGTAAATGAAAACAGCTCTAGGGATGAGCAGAATATACGCACGGTGGCAGTGTATTCGGGAGCGCATCCGGCGCATCAGAAGATGCTTGGTGAGTGCTGCACGGATAGCATCAAGATGCTTGGTGAATGGTCGGTTGAACGGCATACTTCGAATAAGGCGAAGATGCTCTCTTATATATCCACCGCGTTGAAGCTCAGAAGAAGCGATGTTGAAGTTATGGTGATTGAGGGGACGACACCGACCATCTTGATGGCGCCTTTTATAAAATGCTGTAGCCGGCATAAAAGATCACTCGTTACCTTATGCGCTGATGATGCCTTGTACCGCACGTTTGTTGGGGGTAATAGCCTAAAGCAAATGCTTAGCCGCTTTATCACCCGCTTCAGCTTCAATTTTGTCTCGGGCTTAGTCACCGTGGGTGATCTTACTACCAGACTAGCCAAAGAG
>PFFU01000008.1:0-80 GCA_002783345.1 Candidatus Aquicultor secundus | reverse complement strand
GCCGATAGCTGAGGTCAGAATAAATGCTATGGCTGGGCTTGAGCCAGCACCGGAGTCGCATCACATGGTTCTGATCGGCA
>PFFU01000134.1:11082-13314 GCA_002783345.1 Candidatus Aquicultor secundus | reverse complement strand
TCCGGTGTTAACCTTATTTCGAACCTTTAACCTTCGCTACCTCAGTAAGCACAAGTTACGTACCGCCACGATCATCTTCGGGGTCTCACTCGGCATCATAATGGTCGTAGCGACAATGCTCGTCAATCAGAGCATCCTGCGATCCTATCGCTCGCTGATCGACACCGCGGCCGGCAAAACCGGCCTTCAAGTTATGCCGAACACGCGGAGTGGTCTTCCCGCCTCCATGGTAGACGAAGTTGCGTCGGTGAAGGGTATAAAGGCGGCGGTGCCGCTTGTCATTAGCGACACCTTGGTATCCGTTAAGGATAAGCCCGACGGTGGCCTTTTGGTCTACGGTATCGACCCGAAAAAAGATACCGCTGCCAGGGACTATACGTTCACAAAGGGCAGGCAGATCAAGGCCGGCGAGACAAGTAGTATCGTTATAACCAAAACATGGGCAGACGAGAACAAGCTAGCGCTTGGTGATAGGATTGGTCTGGTGGGCGTAAACGGCATAGAAAAGCTTACGATTGTCGGACTTCTCGCCGAGACAGGGCCGGGACACACAAACGCGGGACAGTTTGCAGTCATGGATATCACTGCCGCCCGGTATACATTCAACCGCACGGGAAAAGTCGACCAGGTCGACCTCATACTTAAAGCTGACGAAAAACCCGAAACCGTCCAGCGACGCGTTAAGGCTCTACTCAACGGGCGGGCCGAGGTCGAGATACCCTCGGCCAGGGGTGGCGACGTGCAAAAGTCCCTTGATTCCATGGCGTATATGTTAAACCTTGCAGCCATGCTGGCCCTCTTCGTCGGCACATTTCTGATATTCAATAATCTCGAGATCAGCGTTGAGGAGCGTCGCTTCGGCATTAGCACGCTTCGTGCGCTTGGTCTTGGACGGCGCAAGATATTCAGCCTGGTGATTGCGGAGGCTATAATGCTGGGCTTTATCGGTTCGCTTTTTGGCACCATCGTGGGCGCAGGGTTGGCGCGCGTCATGTCGGGGGGCCTTACCGGATATATCCTCACCATGGAAAAAATTCGTGCTACCGATTTTGGGCTGACCCCACAAATCCTTGCCATGGGCCTGCTTATGGGGCCACTCGTTTCAGCGCTTGCAGCGATAGGCCCGGCGACGCGGATGCTCAACGTGGCGCCGCTTGAGGCGCTCAAGCCCTTTGAGACCGCGTGGCGACCCGCCAGCAGCACCTGGAAGCTTATTGTAAGCGCACTCGTGTTTTTCACCGGCATCGGAATAATTATTGCGGTTGTTGCTTTGCCGAGCATGTCCGAGGGCTTTGCCAGGGACCCCAACCAGCTACGTAATCTCTCAATGGTCAGCATCTTTCTCTCATTCTTAGGAAGCGTTCTTCTTATGCCGCACTTACTGTCGAGTTCAATCGGACGTGGCTCCGTGCACTCGTTTGTATTGCGAACCGCGCTCGATAACCTCCGCCGTGTCCCCGGTCGCACCTCGGCAACCGTAACCGGTATGATGATCGCATTAACCATGATGATCGGCATGAGCGCTCTAGTCACCAGCATGACGCGATTACTAGACGACGAATTCAACAAAATGCTCGGCTGGGATATTTTGGTTCAGACCACGTTCTTTAACGGCTCGGCTAATGTTCCGATGACCGAAAATTTCGGTAAAAAACTGGCTACCGTCAAGGGGATAAAAGCCATGACGACATTCACTACTGGCTATCTTAAAATAAATGATAACAACGTAATGCTTCACGTCCTCGATATGAACACGTATTTTGACGTAAACGATTTAATTCCCCAGGACGGTAAGCACGAGCAAATGGTGCGCGACCTCAAAAAAAGAGGAACGATCGTCGTGTCGACGATGCTCGCCAAGAAGTTTGGCTATAAAAAGGGAGACATCGTAACGCTCAACACGCCTTCCGGCAAAAAACCCTTCAAGATAACCGCCTTAATAAACTACTTCTCTCAAGAGCCCGGCATACTCATAGTTGGCAGGGGCGATTATAAGGAGTATTGGAAGGACGATGCTGTTGACGGCTTTGAAATGAAGCTTGAGAAAGGCCAGAGCATCGCCGCAACCAGCAAAGCTATAAAGGATCGCTGGGGGAAGAGCCATGGAATACAGGTCCGTGAAGGCGCCGAGTTTAAAAAACAGATATCTGGCATGATAAGCCAGGCGTTTTCTCTTAACAACCTGCTCGTATATATCGCCTTGATCGTTGCTGCGTTCGGGATTATCAACTC
>PFFU01000134.1:6262-11026 GCA_002783345.1 Candidatus Aquicultor secundus | reverse complement strand
GGTAAGTCGCTCATACTCGTAAGTGCTAACACCTACGACCTTCCCCTCGCTTTTTACGTTCCCTGGCCCGCGATCCTCATCGGTTTTGCCGTAGCGATCGGCTTTACCGGAATTGGCTCGGCAATCCCGTCGAAGGCCGCCTTGAAGCGCGAGATAGTCGAAGGTCTCTCGTACGAATAAGCATAAATACATCCGCTCTAGATGAATTGTGGCACGCTATACAAACTAGCGTGCCGTTGCTGTTCCTCGCATTCTCAAAATGGCCTATCGAAGACAAACCACCTACCATTATTATTATCACATTCTTAGCTCGGAAGGTGTAGGGCTGACATTTTTTCCGCTGTAGCGAGCGCTATAACTAGATGTTTCAAAATAATTTATTTTCACTTCGCCCGTAACGATAGGAGGTTCCCTTCGTTATATTAGTTAGAGATTCCGGCTAGATCGATAGCTAAGCTTGCTAGCGGATAGTCGGTAAACAGATTACGGAAGGAGGGAGATACTATGTTTTCTAAGGGAGCCAGAATCTTACTCGCAGTTGTTCTAGGTTGCTTCATGTTTGTTGGGCTTGCGGTTGCCAGTCCGAGCCATGGCAATGGTGATATTAAAACGAGTTGCAGCAAAGGCAAAGCTAAGAAGGCAAAGTTCGGTTCGGTTGTGGGCAAAACGATTCTCGACATCGCGTGCGAGACATCGGTAACAACAACCTCGCCGGTAACCTCAACAGATACATCGTCGTCGATATCGACGACGCCGACTATTGGGGCCACCGATACTCCAACCACAACAATTACGGCATCCGGTACGCCGCTTGCCCATGTGCATTTGCGCTTGATGACCAAGAAGGGCAAAAAGCTAAAGGCTACTGACAGGGCTGCCCAGTCAAACAAGAAGGGTGACTTCATCTTTAAGAACGTCAAACCCGGTACTTACTTTCTAAAGATTTGGGCGAAGAACTATGTTCCTGTCGATTCAAACCTTACCACTGTAACGGTTACTGCGGGTAATACTGTCACAATCCCGGATATCCATTTTACATGCAAGACCAAAAAATAGCCTCCCACCGCTTTTCTCTCCGTAATGCTCCCCAACAGAGGCGACCATCCCAGCCGCTAATCGTTCTACACAGCTCTATCGGTTCTATCGATAAACTCAAAGATTTCGTCTTCGGCGAGGAGTCAAGCGCAATCATTTGGGTGCAAGAGGTAATCGAACTCAACGTCAATCAGATAGATTTAGATTACCTAAGCGGTCAAAACAGGGGTTATAGAGCCCCTTAAACAGCTTCTCAAAGAGCTGAGGCTCGAAGAAGAGGACGAAGACGAGCTTGAATAGAGCAAGCGGTTTAACTATTCTTAAGGTATGGATATACTGATGTTTTCTACGCGATGCTCGAAACGATTATCTCAACGAAAGCTACGCCTGTTGTTTGTTATGATTCTTACGCTCTGCGCTGTTATTTTTACCGGCTGCAGTGGTAAAACTGAAACAACGGGCGTAACCGCAACAGCCGAGAGAACAACGCTCTCAACGACAGTCGGGATTACATCGACAACGGCGGCGAGCACTATGAAACTGACATCAAGCGCATTTCATAACAATAGCGCCATCCCGGTCAAATACGCCAACACCGGCGTACCGGGCGGTCAAAACATCTCAATACCCCTTGGGTGGCAAGATGCCCCTGCGGGCACAAAATCCTTTGCTATCTCAATAATCGATACGAGCGCAAACAACTGGGTCCACTGGATGGTAATCAATATCCCGGCTGCCACGACATCGCTCCCCGAAGGCGCTTCTGGCAAGAAGATGCCGGCAGGGTCAAAAGAACTTACCAACACGTTTGGCACCCCCGGCTACGGCGGCCCCCAACCCCCACCCGGCTCCGGCCCACATAATTACGTTACCACAATCTATGCCCTGAACGTCGATACGGCATCGATGTCCGAACAACCGGCCGCGGACCGATTTGAGCAAGCCTTGGATGGAAAAGTTCTCGCCAAAACCAGCCTCACCGGTATGTTTTCGCAGTAATAAAAAACTTGACCAATTCTGCATATCCTAGAGAAGATAGAACTGTCTGGGCGGGGAACCTACTTTTGCCCGAGCTGTCAGCACTAAAATTTCTGTAAAACTGCTAAAAACCTATGCAAAAGAAAAAAGCGGGGAATGAACCCGCTTTTATAAGTGCTTTACGTTATTGGATCCTCTGCTCTGCAAAATCGCCGATAAACGGGAGCTTGTACTCTTCGCCTGAAAATGACTTGATAAGAAGGATGATCCATGCGACCAGGCCGCCGATAGAGATAGCCGCGCCAAGCACGAGGTCTATGAGCCATCCGAGAACCGGAATATGGCCAAGGATAGCCGCGATGATGGAATAAGCTACCCATGCGACGAATAGCGCCACCGCAAAGGCTACCGATTGCCATGCGTGGAACTTGACATACCGGTTGTCTTTCTCAATTACAATAAAAACGATTCCACCTATGATGCCAAACAAATACGCTAAGAAAGCCGCCAATTTAGGATCGAGACCGGTGCTCGAACTCGCTGCTGTGTTTTGCTCCTCACTCATTCTTGTTACCCCCTGTTCTGTACTATTCTGCCTGTTTTCTGCTTACTAGCTGCAAAGCCTGGTTCGTACTTACTATTAGCTGTTAGTTCTCTAAGAACCAGGTTTTACCTTTAAAGATTTGAACTTTTTTACAACAACTTTTTTCGTATCGGTAACACTGAATACGAACTTAAACGCCAGATTTAGATTTAGTAAGCAAAAAGATTAAAATTACCAAGGTAAAGCGGGTAGCATTGGCGACCTTCCAGAGATTTAGACCTAGTAAACAAAAAGATTAACATTACGCCGCAAACTCGGTTAATCTGCGTAGTTCATCAACCAGCGCCTGGCAGAAATCCTCCAAGTCTTGGGGGCCGCGCCCGGTAACCAGGTTCCCATCGATTACGACCGGCTCGTCAAAATACCTCGCCCCCGCGTTTTCGAGGTCCACTCTAATTGACGGGGAGCCGGTAACGTTTTTATCCTTTAGAACGTCAAGATTGATTAGTACCAGCGCACCATGATCGATAGCACCGATGATTTTGCCCGAATTATACATATCGAGGATAAGCATCAGCGCATCTTCGTCCATCCTGGTCGTATCCGACGAGTGCCCGTCGAAGATCACAACCCCATCAAAGTTGTACGAACGCGCCTCTTCATAGCTGACCTCAACCTCAACCTCAGTTTTGTGGTCTGCGTCGGAGAGCTTCTGCCCTGCGGTCTCTCCCACGGTGCCGATCAACGCGCCCTCCTTGGAGAGGCAGCTATGTAAGCCGTTGAACTCGTTTGCGTCAAAATGGTCCGAAAGGATAAGCGCTACTTCTTTTTCTGAAATCGCCATGTAAATCTCCTCCTTTATTACCTGGTTTTTACCCCCCACACAATGGCGGAAACAATTTTCTTGCAGATGGGCGCGCCGAAGTTTGCAGGTTTTATACCTGTTTATCGCGGGTAAACTTTGCTTGTCTTTGTTTAACACATTGGAGGGATACCTTATGCAGGCAAGAGGAAAGACCATTGCTATTCTCCTACCGAACCACTTCAATGCAAATCTTTTTAACTCATTAAGGGATTGCATTGTCGGGGCGGGCGGGAAGATTTTAGTCGTAGGCTTTAAGCAGGATGAGCCTCTGACTGACAGCACGCGCAAAGAAGTGCTGACGATAGACATCGCGACGGAAAACCTGCGCCTGGGCGACTACGATGCCCTTATCATCCTGGACAGTTCGACACCCGAGGAAATGATCGCCAGCAGAAAGAACCTGGGGCTGATTTCAAAATCATACGAGCATCAAAAAGTGCTGGGTGCGGTGGACAGGGGCGTTGAGCTGCTGGTGGCGGCTCTCGGGCCCCTGATGAGTGACCGTGAAGTAACCGGTCCGCCCGAATCAAGAATAGACCTTGAGAGCACCGGCGCCAACTTTGTTGACCAGGGCGTAGTTGTCGATAAGTACTTGATTACGGCGAGAACCGTTAACGATGCGCAGAGGTTTTGCCGGGTGCTATTGGATGTAGTGCAATCTATCGGAGGACTTGCGGCTTAAACAATTTTTCTTGCAGTCTCATCGTTCATGATGATGCGCGTAAGTACCCTGACAATGTTCTGGTCAAGCGTGGTCGTGCTGTCGTGCCCGAGCTCTTTAAGAGCCTCTTCCACTGTAAAGGCTTTCTTATACGGTCGCTCGGAAACCATTACCTCAAACGAATCCGCGACCGCTATAATCCTTGCGTAAAGAGGGATCTCACCGTCTTTTAAACCATAAGGATACCCGCTTCCGTCCAAGCGTTCATGATGGTAGAGAACGGCCTGGGCAATGGGGTTGAGCCCGGTTTTTGATACCATGCGTTCCCCAATAATCGGGTGAAGCTTAAGTTCCTGCAACTCTCTGCCGGTGAGCGGCTCCGTCTTCTTCAGGATGAGTTCCGAAATAGCCACCTTGCCTATGTCATGCAGGTGTCCGGCAATCCTGAGGTGATCGATTTGCGCCGGTGGTAATCCGAGTTCATGGCCGATAAGGCCGGCAATGGCAGCTACGCGCTCCGAGTGCCCCTGCTGGCTGCTCTCTTCCCCTTCAAGCTTTTTTACAAGAGCATGCAGTATAGCCCCGTAATGGGATTCCTCTGACTCACGACCGCCGCTGTCCTTATTATGGTTAACCATGGCTTCATCGTTATTCATGCATTTCCTCTAATGGGATTGTCGA
>PFFU01000134.1:0-6243 GCA_002783345.1 Candidatus Aquicultor secundus | reverse complement strand
GTTATCGGCAGCGGGCAAAGCCCGCTTAGGGCATTATAGGGGAAAATAGGGAGTACGGCTATAAAACCCGTGTTTTGATATAAAGAGGAACGATTGGGCAATAATAGTTGTAGGTATGCTTATCTACCGTTTGTTTGGGGAGGTGTTCTCGTTTGTTATTGCTGGGAGTATCGATGGCGACATGGGCGATCGTTCTGGTTACCCTATTATTTGCAGTCCTGTGGGTACAGGTTCTAATTCTGCATTATCGGGGCGCATTCCACCTTGTCTGGATGTGGGAGCCGGTCGTCTACTTGCCGGTTTTAGTTGTAATGGGGATAATCGCCATTTTTGTTCACGGGGTATTCCTGGAAGTTTACGGTGTTGCTTTAATGCTATCGCTGCTGATGGGTCTCTCCGGGCTCGTGTTTCATATTCAAGGGATTGTGCACGAGGTTGGCGGCTGGAACCTTGATAATATTATGGTCGGCCCGCCCCCGATATTTCCTTTGAGCCTATCTTTGATTAGCACCATCGGTATTATCGCGGCCCTTTTTGGGAGGTAGTAATGTCTGCTGAGTCGTATCCCGATTATAATGTGCTCGACCGTATGGAATTCTGGGACGATCATACCAGGCAGATCGTCGAGAGCAGGCTGTCGTCGGTGCCGCAGCCCGCCTTCTTTACAAAAGAGGAGGCGGCAACCCTGAGGGCGGCTGTTTTAAGATTATTGCCCCAGCAAAGAGAGACCCCTATCCCCGTGATGCCGTTCATCGACGAGAAGTTGGCGAAGAATCGGACGGACGGGACGCAGTACGTAGATATGCCTCCGATGCAAGAATTATGGAGGATGTTCATCCGTTCCCTTGATGAGGAAGCCGCGCATACCTATAATAAGCAAAACTTTGCAGGGCTCGACGGTGAGGCGCAGGATACGGTGCTACGGGCGCTGGAGAAAGGTGAATCTCGATCATCGACCTGGGGCCGGGTGCCGGCAAAGAGATCGTTTCAGCAGATAATAAGCATTGCAGCCATGTTTTATTACGCCCACCCGGAGGCCTGGAATGAGGTGGGCTGGGGCGGGCCCAAGCACCCCGAGAGATATGTCAGGATAGAATGCGGTCGCAAAGACCCCGAAGAGCCGGGGAGGGTTGGCGATGTCCTCGGGTAAGCCGGATGTTGTCATCATCGGTATAGGCGGCGCCGGGGCCGTTATTGCGGCCAAGCTCGCCCAAGCCGGGGCTTCCGTTGTAGGTCTGGATGCCGGCCCGCATTGGAATTCGGAGAGCGACTTTGCCAGCGACGAACTCTCGATGATGGACAAACTCTTCTGGCTTGAAAATAGGATAAGTGCAGGCCACGACCCTATCGAGTTGGGGCGGGCAAATTCGGGGCGCGGTGTCGGCGGCGGCACGGTCCACTTTGTGGGGTATGCCTTACGGTTTCACGAGGACGATTTCAGGACTAAGACGGTCGATGGGGTCGGCGAAAACTGGCCGATAAACTACAACGACCTTGAGCCGTACTATGCCGAGGTCGAGAAGTTTAACCAGGTGTCGGGGCCGACATTTTTCCCCTGGGGCGCCTACCACGGGCCGTATCCTAAGCGAAGCCACTACAGGGCCTGCATGCATGAGACGTTTCGTCGTGGATGCGAGGCGCTTGGGATTCCCTCAACGGTTGGGCCGATGTTTATCTTATCGAGCGCCACAAAAGACCGGCCCGGCTGCACGTACCGCGGGTTCTGCAAGTTCGGCTGCATGCCGAAATCCAAATCAAGCACACTTGTTACCTATGTCCCGCACGCACTCAAATATGGTGCAAAGATAATCCCAAACGCTATGGTCGTGCGGTTAAATGTAGGCAAGGACGGGACCGTTAGAAGCGTGACTTACTTAAGTGAAGGCAATGAGCGAGAGCAGGAAGGGGATACGTTTATCGTTTCAGCTTACTCCATCGAAACCCCGAGATTGCTGCTTAACTCGAAATCGGAGCAGTTCCCCGAGGGAATCGCGAACTCCTCTGGGATGGTCGGAAAAAACCTGATGGTGCACTCCGCCGACTTTGTTATCGGCAAGTACGAGGAAATGATCAGGCAATACCGGGGCCCTCAAGGGCTTGCTCTTACCCAGGAATGGTACACAAGGAAGCCCGGCGATGGCTTTGTCAGGGGATATACCATCGAGACCGAGACCTTGCAGCCGATTGAGTTCTCACAGGCGCTGATAAAAGGGAAAGGGGTTTGGGGGCGGCAGCTTATCGAGGACATGCGAGACTATAATCACTATGTGAGCTTTGGAATTGTAGGCGAGTGCTTGCCCAGCGAAAACAGCACGGTTACCCTTACCGTGGAGGCGCTAGCCGCACGGACCGCCGATTATATCATCGATGCAAAACAGCGTTTTGAGCTGTAATCGACCATTTTTACCTTTTAACCTGCCTTTCTATCCGGTAATCCTGCACAAACTTTTTTATAAAGAACGGTTATTACCAAACCGATAGTTTATCCTAACTGGTCTTAATAAACACTAATTTCAATAAACGATATTAAATGATGTAAATAGCAATGCATGCAACCAACAGGTGATAAATATGGTAGCTAACCAGCTTGACCTACATAGCCTAACACCGAATGATAGCGTTATCGCTATCTTTTGCGTTGCCATAGCGCTCCTTGCCGTGATGGGTGTCCGGCATTTTAAAGACAATCATTATTTCAAATACTTTGCAGTAAGCTTTAGCTTCTTCTTTATTTCGACGGCGGCAAGTATTCTAAAATCGCTTGATCCGGGACCTTTAGGTTTGGTAGAAAATATAACCCTGATTTTTTCGGCTTTGCCGGTGGTCCTTGCCGCATTGAGATTTAGGAGGGCAGAGCCATAGCCGATATCATGCTTCTCTTTGAACTTGTGATAGTAGGTATGTGCGTGTTCGCCATAGCTCTGCTGTTCGGTAAAAGCGAACGCAGCAGTAATTTTCATGCTAAAAAAGCAATCGCCTCGGTAAGTTTGGCCCTGGGAATGCTGGCTGTTGTGAACTTCGTATCCGACAAAACGGAAGACCCTTTTGCTGTTTTAGCTGAGATATATGCAAGGGTTTTAATAGCTGTGCTCTGGTTTCTGCTCATTTACCATGCCGTTTATGCTGAGATAAAAGACACGATAAAACGAGGAGAAAAAGAACTGGCAGCTCTGAACGACGTGGCTATGGCAGTCGGTCAATCGATGGATCTGTCTCAGATATTACATGATGCACTTCTTGCTGTTGTTAAGATCGCTAATTTTGAAATAGGTTTCATTTACCTCCTTAATGAAGAAAAAAATATCCTCGAGCTGGCAGCTTCTCATGGTACTATCCCCGAGAATTTGGCCAGAAAGCTGGCCACCTTAAAACCGGGGCAGGAAGTCTGAGGAGTCGTTGTCAAGGAAGACCGGTCGGTCTGCCTGGAAGATCTTACAACAGATCCCATTGCCCAGGAATCAGAGGTTGTCGTTAGCCTTGGCATACACTCGGTTGCCGGCACCCCGTTGCGGTATGAAGGCAAAGTTATCGGGGCCATAACCGTTGGAAGCACAACAGCCAAGTATATAGATGCTAAAGACAGGCTTTTGATCGGTTATATGGCTAACCAGGTTGCGCTTGCTATTATCAAAGCGCAACTTTACAAGGAAGAGAAAGAGGCGAGGCTCAAGTTAAGCGCCCTTGAGAACATCTCCGAAGCCGGGCTCACCACGTTGAGCATCGATGGAATGCTGAATGAGATCGCGCAACGAATCGCGTCGAATATGAATGTGGATTGGTCGGGTATTATTCTTTTTGAAGACAAACATGGGATGATGATTGCCGAGCGTACCTCGAACGGTTGCAGCTCTATGAAGGGGAAAAGCATGAGCAACGGTTGCGGGGTTATCTATGACATTCTTGTAAAAGGTAAAACCAGGGTTCTAAAAAAGAACTCTTTAAATGACGTAAAGCAACACATCGAGTCCGAGATAAAGTCAATTGCCATCGTACCCATTAACCTAAGGCAAGATAGGGCCTGTACGGTCGCTATTGGAAAGAAGACAGCGGGCTCCTTTACCGACAAGGAAATCCAATTACTCGAGCTGCTTAGCTCAAGAGCCGCATTTGCGCTTGAGAACGCCATATTGTTTAACAGGCTCGAGCAATCATACCTCGACACAATAGAATCCTTGGTAAAAGCTATAGAGGCCAAGGATAAATACACTCGCGGACACTCGGAGCAGGTCGCAACCCTTGCGCAAGAGATAGCCCTTGTTATGGGGCTGGATAAAGATAGGGCGGAGCGGATTTACACCGCCGGCCTCCTGCACGATGTCGGCAAAATTGGAATATCCAGCGGTGTATTATGTAAGCCGTCCACACTAAGCCCCGAAGAGTACGATGAGATCAAGCTTCATCCGATTAAAGGGTATGAAATCCTACGACCTATCCGCAGCTTTAACGATCTTGCGGAGATCGTTTTGCAACACCATGAGCGGTTTGACGGCTCGGGTTATCCACGGGGCATGCATGGACATGATATATTTTTTGAAGCCCGCGTTTTGGCTGTTGCGGATGCATACCAGGCAATGATCTCCAGTCGTCCATATCGCAAGGGGCTACCCATAGAGCAGGCCATACTGGAGATTCGAAAAGGCGCAGGCGGCCAATTCGACCCGGAGATAGCCAAAATCTTTATCGGCATGCTTAAACAAGAGCAGAAATCCTCTCGATCCTCAAAGCCTAAAAATATTCCCTCTGATTCGACAGTCCGCAGTTAATTGAATTCACTTCATGCTGTTCCCCATAATAGTAATAGTATTTGGGTACATTAAGTAGCGAACTACTTTAGTTGCTACTTAAATCAGTGTCTGAAGAATTATTTGGACCATGGTTTGAAGGGCTATTACATTGGAGGTGCCGGCATGAAGTTTTTGGTTATCGACAGGGGTGGAAGTATCGAACTTTCGCCGACCGAAGGTGAATCCCTGTTCATGCAAACCCGCGATTGGGTTAGGGATATGATGGACAGCGGAAAGATTGAGATGGCTTATGCGTTGTCGGGCGAAATGGCGAGCGTCATGATTTACAATGTTGAGTCGAACGAGGAACTTGATGATATGTTGCAGGATTATCCGCTCAGCAACTACTCGGTTTTTGAGGTTTACCCGTTATCGGATGCTCTTCGCTCGTTTGAGAAAGCGGCCGGTGTTTTCGGGATGAGAAGGCAGATGGCGGCGTAAGCGCAGGCTTTAAGACGAAAAATAAAAGCCGGTGTGGTAGCCGGCTTTTATTTGCAAATCCTGGTTTATCTTATATTTCATTTATTTCATTTGTTGGATTATTATTGGCTAGGCCCGCTCTTCGAACCCTGTACGGTCCACTGGCCTTTATCGTTCTTGATAAACGTCCAGGTCGCCATCCAAGTGCCGTTCGTGCCTAGGTTCATGGTTACGGGTACATTAGCTACGTTGCCGTTAATGGCCGGTGTGCCGACCTTATAGCCTACGAGGCCGTAGCCCTCACGCTGCTGGCCGAAACTGGTAGCGTCTCCCTGGCCCTTATTTGCATAAGATTGCAGGTCATATGCGGTTTTCCAGTCTTTGGCTATCCATGCTTTGTAATATTTTTCGCAGAACTGGTCAAGCGTCATAGTTGCCGGGACGATTGTTGCGGGATCTTTTGAGCTAACCGGCGCGCTTGATTGAGGCGCCGCTGCGCTTGGTGCAGTTAGCTGACCGCCTGTCTGAGGTGATGCCGCCCCCGGTTGAGCGGCCTGTCCTGATTGCCCGGTTTGCGGTACCTGGGTACCCGTGCCTGGTTGAGCCGTGTTTACCGACGGAGAATCTCCCTGTCCGAATGCCGCAAAAATCACTAAGGCAAGTACTGCCACACCGATTACTGCGATTGGAAGGATCTTTTTCAAATCCACGAACCGACTTCCTTTCTCTCGAATGTGAAAAAATACATTTGCTGATAATGTACCTTAAACTGCACTAGCTTTCAAGTATAAGACACGGCTGATATAAATTGCATGGGGCCATAGAAACCTCTATTGGTTTGCTCTAAAATATAGGCGACACAGCACTAGCGCGTGCTATAATGCTTAGAAGTGTTTGCTAGTACCAGCCGGGGTATGGTATCGGTTACGGATTAGGTGGCCGAGTACTAGTAATTATAAGTAACTATGAATAACTCACAGGAGGTAAGAACAATTGCTTAACTTAAAGAAATTACTCGCAATATTTGCCGTGGCGGCAT
>PFFU01000213.1:1393-2064 GCA_002783345.1 Candidatus Aquicultor secundus | reverse complement strand
AGAGCGCAACAAGGATGAAGTATGCGTAAACCAGGTAAACTTCAAGGGTACCGAGACTGGTGAGCATCTTGATAACAAAAAAGGCATCGGGGATTAATATCAGCAAGTACGACCAGGAGAACCGGCAGAATTCTTTTTTTGCGACCATCAATACAAGAGTGGTGGCTGCATATGCACCGAGCCAGGTAAGAAATTGCCGTGAAGGCTCGATCATACTGCTTGCTAGCCCTATGGCAAAAATCCCTATTATTGCAGCACGCAACCCAAGAAAGGTGAAATCGATTGCGAATCTGCTGCCTTGGAGCTTGCTATATATGCTTTTTGCTTTTTCATTTATCCATAATAAGCCGGTTATGCGATTGATAGTATATCACCCCAATCACTAATGTCGGTATTATCCATTACCTTTATAAAGGCCTCGGCTAGCGCGGGATCGAATTGAGTACCGGCACAGCGCTTTATCTCATTAAGCGCCTCTTCTGTGCCACAGCCTTTTCTGTACGGGCGGTCGCTAGTCATGGCGTCAAACGAATCGGCGATCGCGAGTATGCGGGAGCCCAACGGGATGCTTTCGCCGACCAGCCCTTCCGTATAGCCACGCCCATCATAATGCTCGTGGTGATGACGGATCATGGTGGCGATGTTTGCCAGGTTGGGAATGCTGCCTACAA
>PFFU01000213.1:0-1364 GCA_002783345.1 Candidatus Aquicultor secundus | reverse complement strand
TCGCGTATGCCGATTTTGCCGATGTCGTGAAGCAGTGCAGCAACGTGTAATTCTTCGAGTTCTTCGATTGAGAATCCCAGCTCTTGACCGAGAAGAAGAGAATATCTCGCGACGTTTTCCGAGTGTCCTCTGGTATACGGGTCCTTAGCTTCGATGGCCTCAACAAACGCTTTAACGGTGTTAAGATGAAGCTCTCGAAGCTCCTGGTTGAGTGAGGCAAGTGTTTCCTGGGAGGAGCGCACTTTCCCAACCATGAGATTAAACGTATGTGCTAATTCCGATATTTCATCGTTTGAGTTAACGCTTAATATATACGAGTAGTTACCTTCCGCGATTGTCTCGATGGCGTTACCAAAGGCAGCAAGACGCTTGCGGACCCACCGTACGAGGATGAAGGCGACTGTTATGAACGCTAGGACGACCGCGATATCTAGTTCGATCATAAAAAGCTTTAATTGCTGTCGAACCGCATCGGCCTTGCGCATTGATCGGGAAGAGTCCTCTCGTGCCAGTTGCAATATTCTTAAAATCGATGTATTGAATTGCTTTAGCGACGAGTCAAACTTACCCTGCGCCAGTCGACGTGCAGGGCTTGCGGGTGCCGTTGCAAACAGCTGACGGGCCGAAGTCGATATCGTTGCGGCCTGTTTTGGGAGGCCCGCTATCGACTGGTGGCATGAAAAACAATCGCCTTTAAGTGGCGGTTCAACCGGTTTGGATTGCGCCAATTCTGAGAGATGGTTAAGCCCTAGCTGAACTCGGGCGGAATCGTGTTTTTTTATGCCTTCTTTAAGGATGCCTATATAGTGCTTAATTGATTGCGTCCGATTGACAAGTCGGTGGGCTCTGATGACACGCTTGTTGTCATTGGGTTTAAGGCGCAGTTTTTTTGTCGCAACGGCAGAGTTTTTTTCCTCGGTTTGGGCAAGCTTGCCGGCCTGTATGGAGGCCCGTTCAAGGGCCGCTATGTTTCGCTGCAGTAGGCGTTCGTACTCGAGGTTTTTACCACCACCGGCCAGTCCGTTGTTGTCCGCGAGGGTGAGGTTGGCCCTTAGAGCCTTGACTTCTGAACCGATACTTAGAAATGCTTTGTGGCATGATTTGCAGTCGCCATTGTGTATCGGGATTACCTGCTTATCGATATCGGTCACGGCGTTCTTATACTCGGTCCAGAAGTCGGTTTGCAAAGCGGGATCGTTGCCTGCAAGGAACATGTATGCGGATTTTTCTAGCTTGCTTACATGGGCATAGACGTGGTCGGCATTTCTAAGGACGGTGAGTGCTTTAACCTGACCGGCCTCTACGGTGTCAGCGTCGTTGATAATCTGAAACCCGATTAAGCCGCTTATCACGACGAGGGACGT